>NZ_DATIDY010000196.1:0-40959 GCF_035456085.1 Flavobacterium sp. | reverse complement strand
GTGTTTTACAAGGCAACGGCTATTATTAAAAACAATACAGTTGTGTTACAGTCGGCTCAGGTTAAAATTCCTGTAAAAGTGCGTTATGCATGGAAAAACACTGATCAATCGACACTTTTTAATAAAGCTAATTTACCAGCTTCGTCTTTTATAAGTGAATAATACCAATATAATATGAAAACAGATATTAATTGACAATTATAATTGGTATAGCAACACTTATTTTAGAATAAAAGGCACATTTGTTTTAGTTTATGCATCATCCGTCATATTTATTAAAAAAATAGAAACGTACATTGCTTATCGTTTTTAAGCAACTTTGTTTTGTTCTGGATTTATTTGACACGAATAAATGTCTTAAAATCCGTGAAGCTGCGTGAGGGATAGAACAAGGCGCCATAGCGCTCGTGATAGCCCGACCGCGATAAACAAAGGGGGCGTATAAGCGATTAGTGAGTTGCCCCCTTTGTTTATTGTGGTCACGCCCAAATAATTGGAACAAAAGCTGTTTTTAAAAAATGACATTGCAAAAAATAATCCTTAACTCTAAAAATGAAAAGAAAAATTACTGCAGGGATTTTTACCCTGATTACTATTGGAACTATGAATGCACAAAAAAAAGCACATTTAGACAAAACTAAACCTATTGAAGAACGTATTGATTTGTTGATGAAACAAATGACTTTGGAAGAGAAAGTAGGGCAAATGAATCAATACAATGGATTTTGGGAAGTGACCGGACCAGCGCCAAAAGGTGGAACTGCCGAGTTGAAATACGAGCATCTTCGCAAAGGATATGTTGGCTCGATGCTGACCGTTCGTGGAGTGAAAAATGTTCGTGCAGTACAGAAAATTGCCGTTGAAGAAACCAGATTGGGAATTCCGTTGATTATTGGTTTTGATGTGATCCATGGATATAAAACGCTGAGTCCTATTCCGCTGGCAGAATCTGCGAGTTGGGATTTGGAAGCGATTAAAAAATCGGCTGAGATTGCCGCAGATGAGGCTTCGGCATCTGGAATTAACTGGACTTTTGGTCCGAATGTTGATGTTGCCAACGACGCCCGTTGGGGACGCGTGATGGAAGGTGCGGGTGAAGACCCTTATTTGGGAAGCAAAATTGCAACTGCGAGAGTAAAAGGTTTTCAAGGAGAAACTATTGCTGATTTGGCTAAAGTGAACACTATTGCTGCTTGTGCGAAACACTTTGCGGCTTACGGTTATGTGGAAGCTGGATTGGAATATAATATTGTGGATATCAGTAATTCGAAATTATACAATTCGGTTTTGCCACCATTTAAAGCGACTGTAGATGCTGGCGTTCGTACGTTTATGAATTCGTTTAATACTTTGAATGGCGTTCCAGCTACAGGAAATGCATTTTTGCAAAGAGATATTCTGAAAGGAAAATGGAAGTTTGATGGATTTGTGATTTCAGATTATGCTTCGATTCGTGAGATGATTGCGCACGGTTATGCCAAAGATGAAGCTGATGCGGCTTTGAAAGGTGTTGTTGCAGGTTCAGATATGGATATGGAATCGTATTTGTATGTGGCTAAATTGGTTGATTTGGTTAAAGAAGGAAAAGTAAAAGAGGCTTTGGTTGATGATGCGGTTCGCCGAATTTTGAGAGTGAAATTTGAGTTGGGATTATTTGATGATCCGTACAGATATTGTGACGAAAAACGTGAGAAAGAATCGATTGGAAACAAGGCTCATGTTGACGGTGTATTAGATATGGCCAAAAAATCAATTGTGCTTTTAAAGAACGACAAAAATTTATTGCCATTGAAAAAATCAGGACAAAAAATTGCTTTGATTGGTGCTTTGGCAAATGATAAAAACAGCCCATTGGGAAGCTGGAGAATTGCTTCGGATGATAATACGGCGGTTTCGGTTTTGGAAGGAATGCAACAATACAAAGACAATAAACTGACTTTTGAAAAGGGTGCTGATCTCTTAGTTGGCAAAACATCATTCTTGGATGAGGTTGTTTATAATACAACAGATAAAAGTGGATTTGAAGCTGCCAAAAAAGCTGCCAAAGAAGCTGATGTGGTTGTAATGGTTTTGGGAGAACACGGATTTAGTAGTGGGGAAGGGCGCAGTAGAACCGACCTTAATTTGCCTGGTTTGCAACAGGAATTATTAGAGGAAGTGTATAAAGTAAATCCAAATGTTGTTTTGGTTCTAAATAATGGTCGTCCGTTGAGTATTCCGTGGGCTGCTGAACATGTGCCTGCTATTGTTGAAGCTTGGCATTTAGGAACACAAACCGGAAATGCTGTGGCGCAAGTTTTATATGGAGATTATAACCCAAGTGGAAAATTGCCAATGTCGTTCCCAAGAAATGTGGGTCAGGTGCCAATCTACTACAACAAATACAGCACTGGAAGACCTACAAATAGTGATAAAAATGTTTTTTGGTCACATTATAGCGATGTTGAGAAAACACCTCAGTTTCCGTTTGGTTTTGGTTTAAGTTATACCAAATTTGATTATAAAAATCTGAAATTAAATAAAACTGAACTTGCAAAAGGAGAGCCTGTACAAGTAAGTGTTGAGGTTACTAATTCAGGAGATTACGATGGAAAAGAAGTGGTACAATTGTATATTCATGATGATTATGCAAGTATTATTCGTCCAATAAAAGAGTTAAAAGGTTTTGAATTAGTGAATTTGAAAAAAGGAGAAACTAAAACAATTTCTTTTACTTTAACAGACAAAGAACTTGGTTTTTATGATAATGAAGGTAATTATTTGGTAGAACCAGGAACGTTTAAAATCATGGTTGGAGGTAGCTCTGACAAAGGTTTAGAAAGCGGTTTTGAATTGAAATAAAATAAATAAAATTTTTACCAATATAGCCCACGGTTTCAACCGTGGGCTATATTTTTTTAAGGGTTTTTAGCCATACACACCACGTATAGACGCACCACGTAGAGACGCACTGCAGTGCGTCTCTACAGCGTATCAAAAAAATCCCTCTTTTCAGTTTCTGAAAAGAGGGATTTTTGCATTTTAATATAAATTTCTATTTTGTAGAATTTAGAGTCACAGTTGCTGTTTTTAGTCCTTTTCCGGTAACGGTGAGTTCTATGTTTCCGGCTTCTTTTAAGGATTCAACCAGTACGACTAATTTTCCACTAAAGGCTTTCATTGTTGGCAGATGAAACTGTTCTAATGAAGTAGCATCACCATTACAAGCGGCTCTGTATTTTCCTTTTCCCGTTACTTTAAATTGCAATTGATTTGTAGCTGTAGGGCATGGAATTCCTTTTTCATCTACAATTGAAACGGTAACATAAGACAAGTCTTTACCATCGGCTTTAATTGTCTTTCTGTCTGGATCAAGTACCATTTTATAGGCTTTTCCAGCGGTATGGATTTCCTGTTCTGCTACTGATTTTCCATCTTTATCAAAGGCAATTACTTTTACAGTTCCAGGTTCGTATTTGACATCCATCCACATTAAACGATATCTGTTTTGTGGTGTTGCAGTATTCCTTTTCTGGATTCCCATGCTTTTTCCGTTTACAAAAAGTTCAGCGCTATCGTAATTGGTATAAACAAAAACAGGTGTTATCTGACCTTCGCGTCCTTCCCAATTCCAATGAGGCAAAATATGTAGCGTTTCTTCTTTTTTGTTCCAACGGCTTTTATATAAATAGAATCGGTCTTTAGGCAAACCTGCTAAATCGTTAATTCCGAAATATGAACTACGAGAAGGCCATTTTTCATCATAAGGTGTTGGTTCTCCCAAATAATCAAAACCTGTCCAGACAAATTCACCTATAACCCAAGGTTTATCATCTTGTAAAACAAAATCCTCATCGGGAACATTTGACCAGCTACAAGCTTCTAAATCATAAGAAGAACATTGGAAATCGGGGTATTGTTTGTCTTTTTCCTGAACTATAGGAAATTTATAAATTCCTCTGGAACTTACGGTTGAAGCCGTTTCAGAACCTAAGATAAATCCTTGTGGGAATTTCTTAAACGCCTCTTCGTATAAATGCACACGGTAATTTAATCCCGGAACATCTAACAACGCTCCAAAACCAGATTCCATAGTTGCTTTTACTTGATCCATACCAACAGTTACGGGGCGCGTTGGGTCTTCTCTGTGGAAAATTTCTTGTAACCATTTAGCACGTTTTACACCTTCTTCTCCCCATTGGTCTGGAACTTCATTTCCGGAACTCCACATTACAATTGAAGGATGATTTCGGGTGGCGCGAACTAAATTGACGATGTCTTTTTCAGCATATTCATTAAAAAATCTATGGTATCCATTCTCCACTTTTGGTTTAGCCCATTCATCAAAGCTTTCAGCCAGAAACATGAAACCCATTTCATCACACAATTCTAATTGTTCCAATGACGGCATATTGTGAGAGCTTCGAATAGCATTACAACCCATGTTTTTCAATATCGTCAATTGACGGCGCAAGGCTGCTACATTTACTGCAGCTCCTAAAGGGCCTAAATCGTGGTGTAAACAAACTCCTTTGAATTTTGTTATTTCTCCATTTAAACTAAAACCTTTATTGGGTTCGTACTTTATGTCTCGAATTCCAAAACGTGTTGTAACCTCGTCTTTTAATTGTTCCCCAATAAATAATTGCGTAACGGCTTTGTACAAATAAGGAGTTTCAGGACTCCACAACTTTGGATTTTCAACTTTGATGTTTTGATCGAATTGAGTTCCGAATTTTGTAGTTGCTTTATCTGAACTTACCTTTTTTCCATCAGCATCAAAAACGGTGGTAACTAAATATCCATTCTCTACCGAAGCATTTGTTTTTATATTTACTTTGGCAACATCTTTGCTAATAAACGGTGTAGTAATGGAAGTTCCCCACTGATCAATGCTTTCTTTATTTTTTATAATAAGACTCACTTTTCTATACAAACCTGCACCCGGATACCAACGTGAAGCAAATTCTTTGTTGGTCAGTTTTACTGCTAAAGTATTCTCTCCTTCGGTAAGGAAATCAGAGATGTCAAAATAAAAATAACTGTAGCCATATGCCCATTCGCCCACTTTTTTCCCATTTAAATAGACTTGTGGTTCACTCATCGCGCCTTCGAAAAGCAGAATCACTTTCTTGCCTTTCTCAACTGCTGAAATGTTAAATTTATTTCTATACCAAGCCGAACCAACATGCGGTAAAGCACCGGTTCTACCTGTTTTTTCAGAGGCTACTTTTTCGCCATTTTGAACAATAGCTACATTTTGCTTGTCTATTTCTTTGTCAAATGGACCATAAATTGCCCAATCATGAGGGATACTTACTTTTTCCCATTTGGAATCATTGAAATTGGTTTGAAAAGCATTCTCAAAATCTCCTTTTTGAAACTTCCAGTCACTATCCAATTCTTTCACTATTCGGACTTGTGCAAAGGAGATTTGTGTAATTGTTAAAAATGCAATTAGAATTTGTATCAATTTTTTCATTATCAATTGGTCTAATTATTTAATATTTAAGTTTCTAAGTTTCTAAGTTATTAATGTTAAGTCCTTTTCTCTGAAAAATAAAGTGAGTTTATTTTAAAACTTTGACATGATTATTATCTACTAAAATCTCAGCGACTCAGAAACTTGGAAGCTTAGCATCTACTCCTTGAATGCATCTAAAGCCATTGATGGTTTTCCGTCTGTTCTCCAAGCGCTTAATTGATAGCCACTCCAAGATTTTTCACCTTCAGGTTCCCAATAAATTACACCCAATCCTTTATTGTTTGGTACTTCTTTAACAGCTTTTATGACAGCAATTAACATGTCGTGAGTGTTTTGTTCCAAAGTATAGTCACCACCAACTTCGACAACCATAACCTCTTTGTCATAACGTGCTGCCATATCTTTTAGATTATTGGCCAAATCGGTAATGTTTTCTTTGTAATCGCTCTTAATCCAAAACGGATAATAAGACATTCCGATTACATCGTATTTTACATTATTTGCTTTGGCGTTATCAAAGAACCACCTGAATTTTTCACTTTTGTTCCCTTCGTCTAAATGAACAATAACTTTGATGTTTTTATCGACAGCTTTGGTTGCATCATAACCTTTGTTTAATAATTGAGCCAATTGATTGAAGTTGTCTGTGCTTCCTTCAGGCCATAGCATTCCGCCCGGGATTTCATTTCCTACCTGCACCCATTCTGGAGTAACTCCTGCTTGTTTTAGTGCTTTTAGCACGTCTTCGGTATGAAAATATACATCGTTTAGCAATTCAGGAAAAGTATGGTTTTTCCAAGCCAAGGGTTTGTTTTGTTTCCCAGGATCTGCCCATGAATCGCTATAATGAAAATCAATCATAATGCGCATTCCTAATTTTTGAGCGCGAACTGCCATAGCTACAGTTTCATCTTTGCTACAATGTCCGCTGGCTTTATCATCCGAAGGATTTACCCAAACGCGTAATCGTATGGTGTTTATTCCGCGGTCTTTCAATAATTGTAAACAATCTTTTTTGCTTCCGTCAGCATCATAAAATTGATAGCCTGTAGCTTCCATTTGTGGTAACCAACCCACATCGGCGCCTTTAGAAAATGAATTTCCTTTAGTTTTTTCTGTTGTTTGACTAGGTGTACTACATGACACAGTAAAAACTAAAACAAATGCTAGTAATAATAGTATATTTTTCATATTATTTTGAACTAAAAGCTTCAAAAACAGGTAATGCTTTATTATTAAAATCATACAAAGCTTGGTTCTCGAATGTTGAACCGTTACTAGCTTGATTTCCTTTGAAAGAAATCCATTCTCCTCCCCAGTAAGCGAATCCTATACCAGAGTTAGATGTTTTTACAAGATCTTTAATGGCTAATACAAAACTTTTTTGTCCATCAGGTGTTGCGGGATAACCAGAAACCAATTGATCAGCTTGTCCAACAATATTATCTGTCCAGTCATTATATCCTAATGAAAAAGGATAAGCTGTTTCAGCAATAACTACTTTTTTGCTAAACTTAGTTCCCAAAGCATCGATAGTGCTTTTTACAACCGCCAAATCTTTACCATGCCAAACAGGATAATAAGAAAGTCCGATATAATCATAGTCAACCGATTTTACTTTACTGAAAAACCAATCCGTATCTGATGCTTTTACACCAGCATAATGGATCATAATTTTAGTAGTCGGCGCTTTGGAACGAATAGTTGAACTTGCAATTTTTAGTAACTCGATACATTGTGCCTCATTGGTACTCAACTTTCCTTGTGGCCATAACAAACCATCATTGATTTCGTTTCCGATTTGAATAATATCAGGATTAATTTCTGTGATTATGGTTGCTGTATAATTTGCTACTGCTGTTTTTAAATCTGCATAAGACAAGTTTTTCCATTCAGCAGGAATAGTTTGAGCAGCCGGATCAGCCCAAGTGTCTGAATAATGAACTGTAAGCCATACTTTTAAACCTGCATTTTTTACACGGGTTGCGAGTGTTTTTACTTCTGTTAACCCGGAATGTCCTCCAGTTGGATTTTTCCATAAACGGATTCGGATAGTATTACAACCAGCATTTTTTAAAGTGGTAAGCATATCTTCAGCTTTTCCATTATTGGTAAAAACAACTCCTGCAGCTTCAATTTCTGGAAGAAAAGAAATATCTGCAGCTCTGATAAAACTGTCAGTCACAACTGGCGGATCTACAACAGGTGTTTCGTCAGAATCACTGCTTGAGCAAGCAAAATGAATACTTAATAAAGCAGAAAGAGATAATAAGGTTATGATTCTTTTCATATTTTATTTTTTTTTATTGTAAAAAAAATGAGCATGACGTCTGTTGGTATCCAATTTTCGGTCATGCTCATTTCATAAAAAGATTGAATTTATTCTAATGTAATTGTTTTTGCAACTGCATTAATTGTTAATTTATAAGTTCCAGGAGTGCCTACAAATTTAAAATTAGCATCACCACTTCCATCATTTACTAAATTAGCATTAATTTTATAACCAGCATCTGAATAATAAGCAAAGTTGTTTTTAGTATCCCAAGTACCAAATTCGTGGAAGAATCTGAAAACATCATTTGATAAAGTTATAGAAGCTGACCAGATATTTGGAGTAGCTTCAACAAATTTAATGGTATTAGCAGTATCAAAATTCCAAGCGCCAGGAACTGCTCCTCCAACTGCCCAAAGTGATGTCGAAGCTGTCATAACAATTGTTTTTTTAGTGTTATCAATTGTCAAAGTGTAAATTCCTGGAGTTCCAACAAATTTGAAATTTCCATCATTATCTAAAGCATCTTCTAAATTTGAATCAATAGCATATCCTGCGGTTTTGTAGTAAGAATAGTTTAGCGCTGATGACCAGTTTCCTGATTCCTGGAAAAACCTAAAGTTACCATTTGTGAATTTTGCTTTTAATTGTAATACATTTTTATCGCATTTCATTTCACCATCTGGTTTGAAATTCCAACCGATATCAGCCAATGCTTCTCCAACTGCCCAAAGTGAAGGACAACCAGTTCCTGCAGCTACGGTTTCGATCCATTCAATAGAAATAACTTGTGTTTTTGAGAATATTGCATTAGTTCCAGTTGTACCTGTAGACGCTTTTACTCTAAAATATACTAAACCTTTATTATTTGCAGAACCATCTGAATTAGTAGTTGATGGATCGCCATCAAGACCTAAAACTTTGGCGAAATCTAATAAATTATCAACCGTAACAGGCATATTGGTTTCGCTTGTTTTACCCACTACTTTAACATCAGAGAAATCTTCTTTAGTAGCACCTTCAAGTTCATAAGTGATGTTGGTTGGTACTCCAAAATCGGCTGCATTCCACATAAAACGGTCTGCTATGTTTGTTTTTGTTGCTGGCGCTATTAAATAATTTGCAGCAAAAGCATTAGTAAACGCAATTCCATCAGCAGCAGGTTTTGCTACAAAAACAGGTTCATTGTCGTCTGTACAAGCATTAAAACTTAGTAATGCCGTAAATGCTATAAATAGTAAAATTAATTTTTTCATTTGTATCTATATTTTTATTTTTTGTCTATAATTTTAATAACCTGTGTTTTGTTTAAGATTTGGATTGGCAGCGATACTTGCTTTAGGAATTGGGAATACTTTGTATTTCTCATTGATTGCAATACCATTAACAATGCCTCCTTTCCAAGACCAATTGTAAGTTCCTCCGGTGAATTTTCCAAAGCGAATTAAATCCTGTCTTCTGTGCGCTTCACCATACAATTCAACCATTCTTTCATTTAAGATTAAATCTAAAGTAAGATCTGCAGTAGTTATTGTTTTAGTGTTATTGGCTCTTAAACGCAATAAGTTTACATAATCTGTTGCAGTAGTTTTCGAACCACCTGTAGCTCCTCTAAGAACCGCTTCGGCGTACATTAAATAAACATCTGCTAGTCTAAACATTGGAAAATCGGTGTCTACCATTTCAGTTGCGGAACCATTTACTCCTGCTGACGTTTTGTTAGACCATTTTGCAGTAATATATCCAGTAGCATAATTACTCATACTAGTCAATTCGATGGTTCTGTCTTTGCTGATAATAGTGTTTCTATCATCATTGTCATAGTTACCATTTAGCATAGTTTCAGAGAATTGTTTAGGAACTCTCAATCCGCCTGCCCATCCAACAACACCAAAATCAGCTGCATTTTGTTCTATAGATCCAACTTGAGCATTAATCATTACGGTAGTTGGACCATAATTTTGAGTTACAACACCATCAGAAACGATTGGGAAAATAATTTCGTTTTTTGCTGAATTGTTATTGTTGTCTGCATTAAAATTGTTTGCATAGACTGGAGATAAAGTATAACCAGCATCAATGATTTTTTTGCAATTAGCTAAACATTCGTCGTATTTTTTTTGACCAATAAAAACCTCTGCGTTCAAATAAATTTTGGCTAACAACATCCAAGCAGCAGCTTTATCAGCTCTTGCATATTCGTTTTGACGTGCATCTTTCAAATCTGGAAGAATGGCATTTATTTCTGATTCGATAAAAGCAAATAATTCAGGACGCTCATATTGTGGAGATTGATAAGCACCAACCGGATCATTTTCGGTAACAAAACCAGCTTTACCAAATAAATCCATTAAATGATAGTATGATAATGCTCTTAAAAAACGAGCTTCCGCTCTATAGATTTTAATTTCAGCACGCAATTCAGCACTTACTCCGCGGCTATTTAATTTAGCATCACTTGTTTGTCTAAGATATTCATTAGCAAAAGCAACTTCGGTCATACATCTTCCAAAAAAACCTCTGATAATTACATTGTCAGATGTCCAAGTGTTGTTGTTTAATCCTTTTAATCCCGGGTCATTTTCCCAAGACCATTTTACTTCATCCGTTGTTAGTTCCTGCATGTTCCAAAAACCTCTTCCGTACTGACTTGTTCCAGCATCAAGACCTGTAATGTTAGAACTTCCCGGACCTGAAGCACCTGTTAAGCTTAAATTACCATAGACACCAGCCAATCCTTGTTTGTAAGATTCTGGAGTAGAATAAAATTGATCTACCAACAGTACATTCGGATCTTTAACTTCAACATCAAGGTCTTTTGTACAGCTGGCAAAGGCTGATACAATTCCTAAAATGCAAATTATTTTATGTTTTACTATATTCTTCATACTGTTTCTTTTTAAAATTTCATATTAGCTCCTAATAGATAAGTTCTAGGACGAGGAGTTATTGAATTGTCAATTCCATTATCGAATACCTCAGGATCTAAACCTGAATAATTGGTAATGGTAAATACATTTTGCACACCAGCGGATAAACGAATTGAGGAATGAGCATTAAATGTATTTAGGAATGTGTATCCAAGTGTTACATTGTCCATTTTTAAAAATGAAGCGTTTTCGATGTAGTAATCAGATAATAATACAGTTTCATTCGATTTAAAATCAGTATCTAAAACCGAAGTAGGTAAGTTAGAAACTACAGAGCCATTTTTTAATAAATTATATTGAGCTCTGTTAGCATTTGATCCATTATAAACATAATTACCCAAACTAGCTCTCATATTAAATGACAAGTCAATGTTTTTGTAAGTCATATTAGATGCAAATCCCATAGTTACGGTAGGCGCACCATTGTGGTGGATGTATAAATCAGAGTCATTGATGATGTTATCCCCATTTAAATCGGCATAAGCACCTTCGATTGGTTTGCCTGCTTCATTATAAATTTGTTTGTACACATAAAATGAATACGGAGTGTAACCAACTCTGTGTATTTGTGCTGTTGATCCTTTGACAGGTCCTGCTGAACCAATTAATTGATCTTGATCTAAAGCCAGACTTTCAATTTTTGTATTGATAAAAGTTGAGTTGAAATTAGCATTCCAATTAAAGCCTTTTTCATTTTTAATAATATCAGCATTAACCGTAAATTCAATTCCTTTTGAAGTAAAGTTCCCTATGTTTTGGAATCCGGAATTACTAAAGTTAGAACCATCTGAAATAGCTGCATTTGCCAATAAATCTTTCGATTCTTTGTAAAAACCTTCAACAGTTGTTGTCAATCTATCATTGAAGAATCCGAAATCTACAGCAGCATTGTAAGTAGTTGTTTCTTCCCATTTTAAATCTTCATTTCTAAATTGTGGAATTCCAATATTGGTTACCGTATTTCCAAAGATATATTGAGAAGTTGGTAAACCTTTTGAATATCTTGCCATATACAAATCCAAATTGGTTTGTCCTATATCTTGCTGACCAGTTACACCCCAGCTTAATCTTAATTTTAAATTAGATATCGTTTCAGAATCAGCAAAAAAATCATCTTTAATCTTCCATGCAAAAGCCGCTGCCGGGAAATTACCCCAACGATTATCTTCGCTAAAACGAGAAGTACCATCTCTACGGTAAGAAACTGTAAAAAGATATTTGTCATAAAACGAAAGATTTGTTCTTCCAAAGAATCCGATTAAAACCAAGTTTGGATCTATAGTGGTAACAGGAGCACTATCAACACCATCGTCTAACAATTCATTAGAGTTGTATCTTTCGTTGGTGAATTTTTGATATGAATAACCAGCTGTTGCATCCAGATTGAAGATTCTAAATGCTTTTTTGTACGCTAAATAGCCATCTAATAAATGATTGCTCATGTCATTAGAATATTCTGAAGAGGAACCAACAATGCGTCCATCAGCTTGAGCAAGTGGGTTTTTATCTGAAACCTTTGCATAACCATTAGCTGAACTTTGGTCTAATCCTAAGTTTACAACTACTGACAATTCAGGTAAAAAATGGAAGTTGTAATCAAATTTTACGTTACCGTAGATTCTTTTTACTTCACTTCTGTTATTTCTTTGCATCAACTCTGCCACTGGATTTAGTGGAGCAAGGGCGATTAAGTCGCTTTTGTTTATTACACCGTCATTATTGTCTTTGTAATATTGAAAATACCCTCCAAATGGCGAATTGGTGTCATAAACAGGTTGAGTAGGGTCAAATGTTATAGCAGTTCCTTGTACACCTGCAGCAAATCTATTTTTTTCCAAAGAAGCATTAGCATTTACACTGATTTTTAAATGATCCTTGAATAAATTTGGATTCAAAGACACCGATCCAGTAGTACGTTGAAATCCTGAAGTTAACATTAAACCTTCTTGCAGTGTATTACTGAAAGAAGCTCTCGATGGAACTTTGTCAAACAACATTCCGTTTACAGAAGCATTCAAATTAGATGAAATACTGTTTCTGTAAATTTCTTTCTGCCAATCGGTATTTGCATTTCCTAATAAAGGCAATAGAGTAGGGTCTTGTACGCTTATTAAGCTTCGTAGTTCGTTTCCACTAAAAACGTCCATTGTTTTTGCCAAAGTATTTACGCCCATGTTCGTATCTATGGTAGCAGACAATGTTTTTGTTCCTTTCTTTAATGTGATGATAATAACACCATTCGAAGCTCTTGAACCGTAAATAGCGGTAGCAGATGCATCTTTTAAAACAGAAAAAGATTCAATATCACTTGGGTTAATCGAACTCAATATAGAGCGTGAACCTCCAATGGCATTGTTATCTACAGGCAAACCATTGATTACAATTAATGGATCATTTGAAGCTCCTAAAGATGCTCCTCCACGAATTCTAATTGTAGATCCTGCGCCTGGATCTCCACCTGTTGTAATGGATAAACCAGCTACACGTCCTGTCAAAAGACTTTCTGAAGTAACGATATTTCCTTTATTAAAATCTTTAGCGGTAACCAAAGATACGGCTCCAGTAGCATCTCTTCTTTTCGTGCTACCATAACCAATAATAACAACTTCCTCTAATTTTTGATTAGCTTCAGTCAAACTAACATTCACAGTTGTCGATGTGATTGTTCTTTCGGCTTTTTGATAACCCATGAAAGAAAATACCAAAACTTCATTTTTATTTACCTGAAATTGGTATTTACCATCAAAACCTGAGGTAGTTCCTTGTTTTGAATTTTTAATAGTTACACTTACACCCGGAAGAGGAATTCCCGTTTTGGCATCTGTAATAGTTCCTGAAACTTTTAGTTCTTGACCAAAAGAAGCAAGGGTGAAACATAAAAACAACATTATAAAATAAGGTTGTTTTACATGAAAATTGCGCCCTCTTTTTCGATAGCGGTTCATCATAAATTGTAAATTTAATAGGTTAAGATTGGTTTTAGTGAGTCTTCTTTTTAGAATTATTTAATAAAAGATCAGCTAAATTTGATAGGCGAAATTACCCCGGTTTTAGGAGTTTTGATGTGGGTCAATTTCGTTGATTAAGGGGGAGGAATTCGTTTGTTCTGGAGGTAAAATATTTGTTTTTAGTAATATGTGTAATAAAAAGCAAATAAATTATTAATTAATTAAATTGCGTCATAAGATTTTAGGAATTCCGAAGGGTTCTTTCTAAACTTTTCTTTGAATAATTTACTGAAGTATTTTCTGTCAGAATAACCCACTTTATAACAAGCGTCGGAAACAGAATAACCTAAATCCTGAATGAGCTGTTTGGCGATTGATAATCTATAATCGCGAATAAATTCAACAAAAGACAATCCAGTCAATGCCTTTATTTTTTTATACATTACCGAATGGCTCATTCCGATTTCTTTGGCAACTATTTCTGCTTTCAGATTGTTCGATTCTAAATTTGGTTCCAGAATTTCATACAATCTTTCTAAGAATAATTGATCGGGAGAACTAATGGCTAGCTCTCTTGGGTTTAAAAGATTGTCATTTATAAATTTCTCTCGTATTAATTTTCTATTGTTTAATAAATTGCTAATTCTGGTTTTTAATAAATCTTCATCATACGGTTTAGCAATATAATCGTCAGCTCCTGTTTCAAAGCCTTCCATAGTGTTTTCTACAGTGGTTCTGGCTGTTAGAATAATAATCGGAATATGGCTGGTAAAAGTGTTTAATTTCAAATTTTTCACAAATTCAATTCCGTTCATTACCGGCATCATTATATCACTAATAATTAAGTCCGGAAAATCTTCGGAAGCAATTTTCAAACCTTCTTCGCCATTAAAAGCCTGAAGAATCGAATAGTCATTATTCAAAATTTCTTTCAATGATTCCTGAATAGCCTCATTGTCTTCAACAATCAAAATAGTCTCTTTTTTGAGTTCGTTTTTAGTAGTTTTTTGTTTTAAATGATTAATAGCATCCAATCCGTGGTTCGTAACCACTTCTGGTTTTTCAATTTCATTTTCATAAAAGTGATCATTAGATTTTAATAATTTCACTTCAAAAACACTTCCTTTATTTTTCTCGCTTTTTACTTCGATCGATCCTTTATGAAGATCTATAATTTCTTTTGCAATAGATAATCCCAAACCAAAACCAGATTTGTCTTTTGTTTCTGCATTGTTAATTTGATAAAAACGATTGAATATTTCGCCTAAATGTGCTTTAGACATTCCAATTCCGGTGTCTTTGACTATCAGGTAAACGGCTTTGTCATCGGTTTCTATTGTAACAGTTATGGCGCCACCATTGTTTGTAAATTTGAAAGCATTGGTCAGTAAATTATTCAGTACTTTTTCCAATTGATTTTTATCAAACCATAGGTCTATTTTTAGATTTTCGGATTCAAAAGTGTACTCAATATTTCGATCGGAAGCAATTTCGGTGAATGATAAATAAATCTCTTTGCAATAAGCAACAAAGTCGTTTTCAGTAATTTTTAATTGAATATCATTTGCTTCAAATTTTCGAATATCCAAAAGTTCATTGACCAATTGAAGCAATAAATTACTGTTTTTACGAATAGTATGCGCGGACTTGATTTGCTTACTGTCCACCATTTCCCCATTATCAAATAAGCGGTTTATGGAACTCAAAATCAAGGTTACCGGAGTTCTGATTTCGTGGGAAATATTGGCAAAAAACTGTTGTTTTAGGTTGTATAATTCTTTGTCTTTTTCGTGGGTTAATTTCTGAAATTCTAAATTTGTTTTTAATCGTTCCCACTCAATCGTATATTTTCTAAACAAGTAAACCAGAAAAAACAATATTGCACCATAGAGTACAAAAGCCCACCATTGCAACCAATAAGGTCTTAAAATATGAATTTTTATGGCAACATAATCATTGCCCCATTGTCCGCCTACTTCTTTACTTTTTACTTTAAAAATGTAGTTTCCAGGTGATAGATTTGTAAAAGTGGCGGTTCTGTCTTTTCCGATAAAACGCCATTCTTTATCAAAATTTTCCATTTTAATCGCATATTCACAACTATTGGAAAAAGGAAATTGCAATGCGGAAAACTCAAATGTCAATACATCTTGATAATGATCTAGCGTGATTTCATCTGTAAAAGCAATATCTTTGGTTAGAATTCCGTTTTTTTCAACAGGAACCTCTTTGTTGAATAATTTAAAATTGGTAAGCTTTACTTTGGGTTGCTTCGTGTTTTCTCCAATGGTCTTTGGGTTTATTTTTATTACGCCGTCAATTCCACCAAAATAAATCCATCCTTTTTCATCCTTAAAAATAGAATTGATATGAAATTCGGACGCTATTTTTGGTAAACTATTAAAGGTATTCGTGCGATAATTATAGTTGATAATCCCTTGTTTGGTGCTAAACCAAATGGTATTGTTATCATCTTCAATAATTCCCGTTATGGTTTGGTATTTAATATTGTCATTTTTTTCAAAACGTTCGATTTTATGGGTTTTCAAATTCATTCGATTAATTCCGCCACCAGCAGTACCAATCCACAGATAACCTTTTGAATCTTTAAATAATGAAAATATATTGTTGTTGCTAATGGTGTTGGAATCAGAATCTTTGTATTTGTAATAATGAAATACCTTTTTTGTAGTGTCAAATAAATTCAATCCGCCTCCAAAAGTGGCGATCCAGATTTTGTCCCCATCAACAACCATATCAATGAGATTGTCATTGTTTACCGTTCTGTTGTTATTGGCACTTTCTCTGTAACTAGTGAAATTCTGGGTTTTTGTGTCAAAATAATTTAGCCCGCCGCCCCAAGTGGCAATCCATAAATTATGATTTTTATCCTCAATAATATCTCTGACATCATCAAAACTGATAGAGGATTTATTATTAAAATTATGATTGTACTGCGTGAATTGATTGGTTTGTTGGTTGAATTTTACTAGACCATTTTTAAAAGTTCCCAGCCACATTACACCGTCTTGGGTAGCCATTATTTTCTGGATATAATTTCCTTTTATAGTCGAGTTCGGGTTCTTTTCGTTGTAATATTTAATTTTATTGGTTTGGGTATTAAATATCGTCATTCCTTCGCCATCCAACCCTAAAAATAATTCTTGTCCTTTTTTATAAATTGAAAGCACAGGCGATGGATTTAGGCCAACAATGTCACTGTATATTAGTTCGCTTTTGTTTTTCTTATCCAAAACACAGATGCCGTTCCAAGCCGTTCCAATCCAGATATTCGAATCATTATCAGCCATAATCTCGTAAATAGAATTCCCCGAAAGCGAATTTTCTAATTGGGAATTATACATGTAATTGCGAATTACAGGTCTTTTGGAGTTTGGGTAATCTATTTCAAAAAGACCATTTCCATCAGTTCCAATCCATAGATTGTTTTTACTGTCTATTTTTATCGAACGAACAATGTTTATTTCTTGTTTTAAACCTAAATTTTCTTTTAAAAAATCAGAAAACTTTTCAGTTACCAAATCATAAATCAATAAGCCTGTTCCGCTAGTTCCGATAAGGATTTTGTCTGGATTTAAAGGAAAAATGACGTTGATAAAGTCGGAAATTTGTGTGTTACCCGATTTAATTTGATTGAATTTAGCAGAAACTCTGTCAAATAAAAACAGACCATTTCCAAAAGTTCCTATCCATAAATTCTTGTTTTTATCCTCATAAATGCTGGTGATGCTATTGCTTTTTTTGGTTTGATAGTTATTGAATTGATTGGTGTATGAAGTGAATTTTTTAGTTGCTGGATTAAAGCAACACAATCCTTTTTCTGTTCCGAGCCAAATAAAACCTTTTGAATCTTCAATTAAAGTAGTAACGTTGTTAGACAGTAATGATTTAGGATTTTTGGGATTGTATCTAAAAATTTGAAAAGTATCATTAAGCGGATTATAATAATTAAGCCCGCCTCCAAGTGTGGTAATCCAGATTCGATTTTTACTGTCTATTAAAATATCCGAAATATCATTAGACCCGATATTGCTATTTCCCTTATTGTAAATTTTAAAACCAAAACCATCATAACGATTGAGTCCATTATTGGTGCCGATCCATACAAAACCATTACTCTCTTTTGCCATACTGGTAATTCTACCATTAGACAATCCAGATGATTTGTTTATTTTTTTAAAAACAGTTTGGGGCTGCGAAAAACAAAGTACGGTTCCTAAAAAAGAAGCAATGAGTAGGTTTAAAAATGATTTCAAAATTGGGGGATTTTAGAAAGCGCAAAAGTAATTCATTCTAGTTGTAAATCAATAAGAACTTAGTTGTTTAACAATCTTTGTAAACTTAGTCACAAATAGCGGGGAATTGTTTTTATCTTTAAACTTTCAATCAGGTTTTAAAGTTATTGCCATTTAAAAATAGATTTATCACTACAATGTTCGATCATCTCAAAAATAAG
Source organism: Flavobacterium sp. (assembly GCF_035456085.1). Taxonomy (GTDB): domain Bacteria; phylum Bacteroidota; class Bacteroidia; order Flavobacteriales; family Flavobacteriaceae; genus Flavobacterium. The sequence goes on along the minus strand of NZ_DATIDY010000196.1, from coordinate 22,868 downwards.
TTTCCAATAGAAAATCATAAATGGGAAAGGTATAAAGGCTATTTTCATAAGCTTGAAGTTCCTGCAAAGACTGTTCTTTTAAAAGAAGGAGAAGTTTCAGGACGAATGTTTTTTATTGAAAAAGGTTGTATCAGATGTTGGTTTAATAAAGATGGAAAAGATTTAACGCTTCAGTTTTTTTTAGAAGGAGGAATGGTCGCTTCTATCGAAAGTTTTAGAAAAAAAATTCCAAGTCCGATTACAATTGAAACTATCGAACCTTCTATTTTATGGTATGCCGATAAAAAGGATATTGATACAATTCTCAATGAAGTAATGGAGATTCCAGAAATAAGAGAAAAATTTATAGACAATATTTTTGAACGTACTTTTGATTATATAAAACACTTCGTTTCATTTATAAAAGACACGCCCGAACAGCGGTATCACAATCTTTTAAAGGAAAATCCGCAGATTATTAAGCGTATTCCTCAACATTATATTGCTTCATTTTTGGGAATAACTTCGGTCCATTTAAGCCGAATAAAAAATAAAATACTCAAATAAACGCAATCTTCATTTGATAACAAATGTTATCGTTCGACAATTTGCGGTCGGCTAATTTTGCTTTCATAGAATTAAACAATCTTAAAATGTAATGTTATGAAAGCAGCAGTAATTTATAAAAATGGCAAATTACCTAAATACACCGATTTTCCAGATCCAATTGTCGAAAATGATAATCACTTATTGATTTCTGTTAAAGCATCGGCAGTTAAAAATTTGGACAAGCATATAGCAAGCGGTAAGCATTATTCAGCTAATGCTACAGAAACAGCAAAAGTTGTTGGCGGTGATGGAGTAGGTATACTCGAAGATGGAACACGAGTCTATGCATTGGGCGTAACAGGAATGATTGCCGAAAAAGCGATTATTGATAAAAATAGATTGGTCAAAGTTCCAGAAGGTCTTGATGATTGTACAGCTTCAGCGCTGCCAAATGCGGTTGCGGGTTCGGCAATGGCATTACGTTTTAGAGCTGGCATTCAAAAAGGCGAAACAGTTTTAATAAATGGAGCAACAGGAGTTACAGGGAAAATAGCCATTCAGCTTGCCAAATATTATGGTGCAAAACGAGTAATTATCACCGGAAGAAATGAGCAAACTTTAAAATCATTATTAGAATTAGGTGCTGATGAGTATGTAGTTCTTACGCAATCTGATGAAGATTTTATAAATCAACTTAAAGAAATTCACGCAAATACACCAATTGATATTATAATTGATTATTTGTGGGGACATTCAGCTGAATTAATCTTGAAATCCCTAAAAGGAAATGGTTCGTTTACGAATAGGACCAGATTTGTTTCAGTTGGTTCTTTGGCAGGCGATACGATTCAATTGTCAGCAGAAATTCTCAGAAGTGTAGATCTGCAATTATTTGGCTCTGGTTTTGGAAGCTGGACCAAAGCAGAAATGGTACAATTAATAGATGAAATTTTGCCCGAAATGTTTGCACTGGCAGCATCCAAAAAATTGGTTATAGAAACAGTCGCAATTGATATAAAAGATATCGAAAAAGCTTGGGATATCGATGTTCCTGGCGGGAAACGATTGGTCGTTACAATTTAAAATTATTTTAAAAACAGATTGCACAAATTCTGTAGAGACGCACTGTAGAGACGCACTGCAGTGCGTCTCTACGATTATTTTGACAAAATAATCATCGCCAATCCGCCACCGCTAGCCAATTTGTATTTTAGTTTAGTGGTCGAATCAACCGTTATAATTTCTCTTTTATAATCATTTGCTGCTTTTTCAGCGTTTAATCCGTCAGAGAAGATTTCGGCTTCGTATGTTTTGCCTTTTTCAAGGAAAGAAAAATCAACGGTGATTTCTCTAGAATCCCAGTTTGTAATAGTACCTAAATACCAAGTTGTGTTTTTTCGTCTAGCTAATGCTACAAACTTTCCGACTTCGCCATCTAAAGCTACTGTTTCATCAAATGTAGTTGGGATTTTAGCAATGAAATCAGTACTTTGCTGTTCTTTCATGTAAGCGGTTGGACTGTCCGCCATCATTTGTAAAGGCGCTTCAAAAATAGTGTAAAGTGCCAATTGATGACATCTAGTTCCTTGGCTTACAGGGTTAGAATGACTTGGTTTGAATTCACTTTTGGTAGCATTGCGCATCGCTCCCGGAGTATAATCCATAGGACCAGCCATCATTCGGATAAACGGAATCGAACAGTCGTATAAAGGAACATCATCATTTGGTGTCCATTTGTTATTTTCAAGACCTTTTACACCTTCAAAATTCAAAATATTTGGAAAAGTTCTTTGAATTCCAGTCGGTTTATACATACCGTGAAAATCCAATAGTAGTTTGTAATCTGCTGCTTTTTGAGCAATATCATAAACAGAATTGACCATTTTGGCATCGTCACGGTCTAAAAAGTCAACTTTGAAACCTTTGATTCCTAAGTCGGCATAATTCTTTAAAATTCCGTCTGTATTTTTGGTCAATGCCATCCATGAACTCCATAAAATAATGCCTACATTTCGCTCTTTACCGTAAGCAATTAAAGCTTCCAAATCCACATTTGGATTGTGTTTCATAATGTCTTCTTCCAAACTCCAGCCTTCGTCAAGAACTACATATTCGACCTTGTTTTTAGAAGCAAAATCAATGTAGTATTTATAGGTTTGTGTATTGATTCCGGCTTTAAAATCGATGTTGTAAATATTCCAGTCATTCCACCAGTCCCAAGCTACTTTTCCAGGTTTTATCCAACTGATATCTTTAATTTTTGATGGCTCAGACAGTTTTTGAACCATATCATTATTGGCTAAATCCCTGTCGTTTTCTGAGATCACAATAATTCGCCACGGAAAATTGCGAGTTCCTTTTGTTTTTACCAAATAATCAGCTCTTTCGGTAATCAATCTGTTGATATTATTGAATCCACCGTTTTTTTCCTGTAAAGGATATTTAGAAAAACGACTTTCAAACCCTTTTTTATCTTTGGTATTGGTTACAAATAATCCCGGATAATCTTCCAGATTGGCTTCTAGAAAAACTGCTTTTTTATGATTTTTAAAATCAATTAAAAACGGTAAAAACGCCAAAGTATCTTTGGTAAATTCACTGACTTTTTTGTTTTCGTAATGCGCTTCAAACGAAGAAATATAAGGGTCTTTTGGATTTCTTAAATCACGGACATATGGTATTAAAGTATTGTAATCCTGATCGAAATTCAAAACTACTTCTTCCGATTTTACAGTGATATCTTTTTTCTTTTTGGTTATAAAACGATATGCAACACCATCATCAAAAGCACGATACTCAATGGCAAAATCGTTTTTAAAATTTAAAAGCAAAAGATTGTAATTATTTTGAATAGATTTCTTCTTATAAAAAGGAGAATCAAATGTCTGGTTTACTTTTTCTCTTTTCGAATTCAAAAGCACAGCATTTTTTCCTAAAACTTCATTTTGATCCAAAGTCATTGAAATAGGGGAGGCAGCCAAAACTATATCTTTTTCATGCGAGATAGTCCAAGTTATTTTATCGCTGATTACAATGCTGACTTTAATTTTTCCATTAGGAGAAGTGACAACAAAGTCTTGTACTTTCTGGGAAAACAAAAGATTTAAGGATAAAAGACAAAAAAGGAAAGCTGTTTTTTTCATGATGGAGTATTTATTGAAAATAGTTTAAAACTATACATTTTAGTGCATTTAGTTTTCAGTTTCTAAAAATGTTTTCAACCACAAATTACACAAATTACCACAGATTATATTTGTGCAAATTTGTGTAATTTGTGGTTGAAACTAAGTAGTTCAAACTTGTAGACTTTTAGTCTGATAAACTGAAAGTATGGACTTCAAGTCTAGAGAGGCTTATTTTTTACAGAATTCTGAATTGTATTTCTTCACAATTTCCAAAGTCGATTTATCAGTTGAAAAAACCGAATTCAACCCTTGTGGTTCCTGCGGTGGATCTGTTGTTAATGGATCGCCGGGATTCCAATGACCATCGGCAGTAACCGCTTTTCCTTCGCCACCAAATCCCCAAAAGTTAGCCGCTTGCAATGGGCCATGATTTTTTACACTTTCGGCAACTCTTCCGAAAATATAATTATAAAAAACATCTCTATTAGCAACCGAAGAACCAGCTGTTAAACTTTCATTTTCTCTTGGTAAACCAAATTCTTCAATGATAATTGGACGTTTTAAATCATTGGCCACTTTTACATGTTTATCAATGTAAATTCCAGCATTTTCAAGAGTAGTTGGCAATGTTTTTTCGGCATTATCAGCCTTGAACCAATTCCAGTTTTTCGGCCAAATATGCATCGTCAAATAATCGATATTAGGATTTAGATGTGTTCTTTTAAAAATTTCGATATCATCATTCGAACTATTCAAACCTTCAGAACCTGTCGAAATCAAATGGTAATTATCCAAACTTTCGATCAAATCAACAATATTATTGAGCCAAGCTGTAAATTTAGCTTCGTTTTCTACCGTAAAAAGTCTAGGTTCATTTCCGACCTGCCACGCCATAATTGTGTTATCCTCGGTGTATTTTTTATGTGTATAAGCGTTTGTTCTGCCAATTATAAATCGCACATGATTATTCAACGCTTCCATACAAGGCTCACAACTGTGAAATTGTTCTGTATACGACATAAATTGCGGCCACGTATTTGGCGGGATCGCTGGTACAGGAATCGGTCCTTTTCCATTCCACTCCAAATATTGCGACATTCCGCCAGACCATTCCCAGTTATTGGTCAAAAACAAAACCGCATACATATTGCGTTTACCCATTTCGGCAATCAAAAAATCCAAACCGTCCAATAAGTCAGCATCATATTTTCCCTGTTCATATTGCAAAGCAGGACGAACGGTATAATCGTATTTTCCACCATCGCCACCAACCAAAATTCGCAAGTTGTCAATGCCGTTTTTCTTCATTAAATCGAGTTCGCGAAGCAATCTTTTTCGGTCACCAACTTTTTTGGAAGCCAGTAAACTTCCATACCAATAATTCGTTCCAATGTAGGAGTACGGCTTGTCGCCTTTGAAAAATTGCGTTCCTTTAACAGTGATTCTTTCTTGCGCTTGACAAGCCATTACAGATAGTAGTAAAGTTAAACCAAGTGTTTTAAAAAGTCTTTTTGTCATTATTTATTTTTTTAGGAGCTAATTCCTGCTATCCGTTTCAATCTTTTGTGCCGAACCCCGGCACAAAAGGATTTCCACTACTATCAGGGCTAGGGCTTTACGTTATTTTAAAATATTTTGGTTCTAATTTAAATTCATTTTGGCATTTCATACATCTTCGGCAAAGTATTTAACAAAGCTGATTTCGTTTTGGTTGCAAATGTTTTAAAATCTGCGGCATTAGTCGCTGAAGGCGTTGGAACATAGTAACCATCCTGACTATTGTTCCAAAACATCATATAACTAATCTGAATACTATTTGCAGTAAGAGTATTGTAAAGATAAGTTGAAAACCAATCGGTTACCGGACTTACACTCGTAGTAACTCTATAACCCGTTTCTGTCATGGCAGCAATTTTCACTTTGGTGATCGCCAGATCAGATAATATTTTCAGTTTAGCATTAGCTTTATCGGCACCAGCTTGCCCTTGATTGTTGAGGTCACCATAATTATCCATCCCCAAAACATCTACATACGCATCACCAGGATAACGACTCAAATAATTGGAAGATGTAGTATAAGAATTGTCGGGAGAAAAGGCATACAAAATATTATGAACTCCTTTTGTATCTTTCAAATAGGTCACGGTAAACTGATAGGCAGTTTTGTATTCGTCAGCGGTACAAAAATTAGCTCCCCACCAAAACCAGCTTCCGTCAAACTCGTGAAAAGGTCTAAAAATTACCGGAATTAAAACTCCGTTTACATCTTTCAATTTCAAAAAAACAGCAGCTACTTTGTCTAATTTTTTCTTATACCATTCGTGGTTCGCGCCGCCTGGCAAAATACTTTTGAAAGCTGTCGCTTTTTGTTCTGCAGTCATGTCATCGGCATAAAAAGTTTCTTCTTTATTAGGTTCCCTTAAATGCCAAGACATCGTATTGATCATTCCTTTTTCGTAGGCCGCTTTGATATCGCTGATCGTTTTTTGTTCTTGTTGATAAAACCAATTATTAGCCTGTTCATTATTATTTTTATCAGTGATAAATATAAAATCAGAACCTAGCAACGCAGGATCAGATCCTGTTGTTTTCTTTATATCCGATTGATCTGTAGCGCCATTGTTGTAAAAACCATTAAATGCATCTTGTTGTCCAATAGCAAATTTAGTTTTAGATAATTTTTTTAAATTATAAAATAGAGCAGTGGTTTCTGCAGTTGCATTAGGATCGACCATGTAAGTTTTTACATTTTGAGTGGTCAATGGATCGGTATCGCCTGCAACTGGTGGATCACCTTTTGGAGTATCGTTAGGGATGTCTGTTGTCGCGTCTGAGTCACTTCCAGAACAAGCAAATACTAAAAATAAAATGGATAGAATCGTAAGCGTATAATATTTTTTCATATTTGTTTTTTTTTGGAATCGTTAGGATTTAAATTGAAGTTTTATTTAAATCGAAATGCGGTCAATTAACTCAATACACGCTCTGCTGTTGTGATATGGGCATTTCCAAAAACCAGCTTTATCTTTTTGTATATTTGAGTAATCGCTATTAACACCCCAAAACCACTCTCCGTTTTCTTTGTCGATGATGTGTTTTTGAGTGAATTCCCAATTTTTGAGAACAATATCCAAATATTCTTGTTTACCAGAAAGTTGCCAAGCCGTAAAATAACCAATAATCAATTCGGCTTGTGGCCACCAGTGTTTTTCAGCCATTAATTCGTTGGTTTCTGGATCGTATTCGTACCATAATCCACCATCAGTATCAATTCCTTCTTTTGTTGCTTCTGCCATTTGAATGGCGTATTTTTTATAGCGTTCAATCAAATTTTCGTCTGCAACAATTTCGGCACATTGTAATAAAAGCCAGGCTGCTTCTATATCATGTCCATAAGAGATGACGTCCTTTTTTTCTACCCAATTTTCATCAAAAAACAATCTCAAATGTCCAGTTTCAGTATTGATGAAATACTTTTCTATTGTTTCTAGTAACTCAATAATAACTTTTCGTAACGATTCATCTTTCCAGACTTTATACAAATTGGCATATCCTTCAACAATATGTAAATGTGTATTCATTGTTTTCTTTTCGTTGGCATCTTTTTCGCTTAAACGCAAATCTTCAATAGGTTGCCAATCACGGGTGAAAGCTTCTAAATACCCGGCTTTATCAGAATCATAACTGTATTGCTGAATTTTAGAATATAAAGAAATCGCAAGTTGCAACGCTTTTTCATCTTTTGAAACTGAATAATATTCACTCAATCCATAGATAACAAAAGCCAAAGCATAAATTTGGTTTTTAGTATCTTTTGGGGTCCCATCAGCATGAAGACTCCAAAAAATACCACCAAATTCAGTGTCGTAAAAATGCTCTGAAATGTATTCAAAAGCACGTTTGGCGGTGTTTAAATGCTCGTTGTTTCCTGAGATTTTATATGCTGCAGAAAAGGTCCATAATAAACGTGCATTAAGTACAGACCCTTTTTCAGCATCACTAATTGTGTTGTTATTGTAATCTATCTGACCAACAAAACCGCCGTTTTTTGCATCAACAGTTTTTTCCATCCAATAGGAAAGAATGCTTTGAAGTTCAAGCTTTAGTTCGGTTTTTAGATTTTTTAAATTTGAATTCACGATTATGCAATTTCTTTGTTTTTATTCACCTGGTTGATGATTGTTTGTACAGAACCTGCTGAAGTTAATGTGTCCTCAGGAGTATTGATCACATAATCCACTAATCTTTCTACAGAAGAAACAGCTACGTGCATTCTTGTATCAGAAGAAGCGTAATAGATATAAACAGTTCCGTCTTTATCTTCAATCCATCCATTAGAGAATAAAACATTCGAAACATCTCCAACTCTTTCTATGCCTTCAGGTCCCATGAAATGTCCTGCCGGAGCGTGAGTTACTTTGGAAATATCATTTAGATCTGTCATGAACATGTACAATGTATAACGCAAACCTGCAGCAGTGTTACGCACACCGTGAGCCAAATGCAACCATCCTTTATCAGTTTTGATAGGTGCTGGTCCAAGCCCATTTTTCAATTCGTAAACGGTGTGATATTGCTTTCCGTAAATGATTTTTTCTTCTTTTACAACAGGATTAGTCATGTCTTCAACAAACCCAAGTCCGATTCCGCCACCGTTTCCAACATCAATAAATCCATCTTGAGGGCGAGTGTACAAAGCGTATTTTCCATCAACAAATTCCGGATGCAATACAACGTTGCGTTGTTGTCCAGTATTAGAAACCAAATCAGGTAATCTTTCCCAATTGATTAAATCTTTGGTACGCACAATTCCTGCATTGGCAATTGCTGTACTAGTGTCACCTGTAGGGGCAGAAGGGTCTTTTCTTTCGGTACAAAAAATACCATAAACCCAGCCGTCTTCATGTTTTATTAAACGCATGTCATAAACATTAGTGTCGGGTTCTGCTGTTTGAGGAATCACGCAAGGTTTATCCCAAAACTTGAAGTTATCGACACCATTTGGGCTCTCGGCAATGGCGAAGAAAGATTTTCTGTCAGCACCTTCAACACGGGCTACAAGAACATATTTGTCATTCCATTTTATAGCTCCTGCGTTGAAAGTGGCGTTTATTTGAATTCTTTCCAACAACAAAGGATTTGTTTCTGGATTAAAATCAAATCGCCATTCAAGTGGTGCGTGTGCAGCGGTTAAAATCGGATTTTTGTAACGTGTGTAAATTCCGTTACCGACACCATCTTGTGGTTCGTTTTTGGTTTGTATTAAGGTGTTAAATTGGTTTTCTAAACTAGCTTTAATTTTTTTAAAATTGGGCTGTAATGCTGTTGTATTCATAATAGAATTTGCTAAAATCAGATAATATTTTAATTATTTTATATTTCGTTTATTATTAAGTTCGTCTTCAATAACTTGAAGTTTTTCTTCCGAAAGCGGATAGAACAGGATAAAAAGTACGGATATACCTGCGGCAATTGCTGGGAGAATACTAAGCATCAACTGTATTCCGGTTTGTGTAGTAGCGGTTTGAATAACATTGGCCTGGAATCCAAAATATCCCAAAAGCCATCCCGTTGCGGCACCACCAATTGTCCATCCAAATTTTTGAGACATGGACGAAGCTGAAAAGATAAGACCAGTAGCTCTTCGGCCTTGTTTCCATTCGGAGTAATCAGCGCTATCTGCATACATTGACCAAATTAATGGGAAAATACAACCAGCACAAATACTAATTAAAACTTGGAAAACCATAATAAGAATTACATCTTCTTTTCCTAAATAGTAAAAAATGACACTTAGGATTGCTGCTAATGCCATAGCTCCGAAAAAAGTTTTCTTTTTTCCAATTTTATTGGCAATAGGAGTGGCTATAATTACTCCAATAATATTTGCAGCTTGACCTAACACTAAATAGAGTGTAGTAGGAGTCATTGCAAAATTCTCTCCAAAAATATTAAAACTGTAACTTACAGTACTGCTTACATAATATTTAAAATAATAAACAGCTGCTCCATCACGAATTGAATTGAATATCAAAGCGCCAATTCCAGCACCTAACAGAATCCACCAAGGTCTGTTTTTTAGAAGATCGTTTAAGTCTTCTTTTAAATTTGGTTTTTCATCGTTTATAGGTTGAACTCTTTCTTTTGTTAAGAAAAAACATCCCCAAAAGAAAACCGTAGTGATCATTCCAAAAACGATAATAGTATACAACCAACCTTCTTTGGAATTTAAACTTCCTCCAAAATGGTTTACTAATGGCTCAATTAACCAAAGTGCTAATAAACTCCCACCAAAAGCGAAAACCATACGATAGGATGATAATGTTGTGCGTTCTTTTCTGTCCCCTGACATTACACCTAATAAAGAAGCGTAAGGCACATTAATGACAGAATAAATCATCATCATTAACGAATAAGTTACGTAAGCATAAATTATTTTTCCTTTTTCGTCGAAATCTGGAGTATAAAAAGTAAGTACACCAATTATTGCAAAAGGAATTGCTGTCCATAACAAATACGGTCTGAATTTACCCCAACGGCTTTTGGTACGATCGGCAAGAATTCCAACTAAAGGATCAAAACAAGAATCCCATATACGGGTAATTAAAAACATGGTTCCGACAACAGCTGGCGCTATTCCAAAAACATCTGTGTAGAAAAACATAAGGTACATGCTGAAAATTTTCCAAAACATTGACGATGCAGCATCTCCTAATCCGTAACCAATTTTTTCTTTTAATTTAATCTTTTCTTCCATTTTATTAACAGTATAATCTTGGGGTTTATTTTTTGTAAAGGTTAAGTTTTGCTGCGTCTTTTTCGAAAAGGATATTATCTAAATTGTAAAAATCTATAAAATCTTTTTCACTAGTTTGCCCTTTGTATGGAGCATAATAATGCATTTTTTGTTCTTTTTCCTGCCAACCGTGATTTCTCCATACCAAAACATAAGATATATTATAATTAGCCATTGATTTTAACAAAGTATTGGTCCACCATTTGTTATATGGAATAGCCTCATAACCGGTCTCTGCAAAAGCTATAATTTTGTTTTGCTCTTTGGCAATCTGATCTATTATTCCAAATTGTTTTTGAGCGCTTTCAACAAATGAGTTGTCTTGTGTAGGATCGTTATATTGGTATTTGTCAAAACTTAAAATATCAGCATAATCTGCGCCTGGATAATATTCCAGATATTCTTCTTTTGAGGTAAAATCGCCGGCAGTGTTGTAAACATAAATCAAGTTATGAAGCCCTTTTTTCTGAAAATAATCAACAGTAAATTTCCAGAGTTGTTTAAATTCTTCGGGACTTCCGTTGTTTTTGCACCACCAAAACCAATTCCCAGTAAGTTCATGGTATGGACGATATAAAAGTGGAATAAGTTCTCCTTTTTCGTCTTTTAAAGTAAGCATGTATTTCACCCCTTCATCAAGCCATTGTTTGTATTTTTCATGACTTTCTCCCCCAGGCAACACAGAGGCTAAGGATTTTGGAGTAGTGTCCCATGCATTTCCTCCAGTCAAGGGATTGTTGCAATGCCAACTGATCGTTATAACACCACCTCTTTTGTGTCCGTCGATGATATATTGCCTCATTTTATCAAAAGGAATTCCATCTATATTTTTATTAGATTTATATTCAAGACCTCCTAAATCCCATCCGTACACAGCAGGATAATCTCCAACAACATCTTTTACGTCACTTCTTCCTTCTTCATATTTCCAGTTTACCCCGTATGCTAAATCATCTTGATGACCAAATAGTATACCTTTTTTCGCTGTTTTGTTTAAATTTTGATATAATTGTACGGTAGATTTCGTTGATTTCTTATCACATAATGATAATTTAGTATTACTCTTTTGTGAATACCCTGATTGCATTGCGCTAAAAGCGAATAAAAACGATATTATATAATGTGTTTTCTTCATAAGTTGAGATAATGAATATTAGATCTTAATTAAATTCAAAAGGATTCATATTAAGTTTGGCTTCATTTTGCAATGAAGGTTTTATTTTATTAATTTTTGCTAATGTGTTAAAAAATATAGTGATTAATAGTGATTTATATTTTTTAAACGCTGTATTTCTTTTAATAAGATAAATCCGTGTTCAAAGATATAGTAATAACATCTTTGGAATTAATATTATTTTATCAATTTTATATCTTATTATTGCAAACAAAAAAAATAATTATGAGCAATTGTAAAAGGTATCATAGAGAAATAGTTCCTTTAACAGCACAGGATAGTTTTTTGGTTTTTGATAGAACTAAAGATGAGTATGATTTACCGGTACATTATCATCCCGAATTTCAAATTTCTCTTTTTCTCAATGGTAAAGGTTTAAAACGCATAGTGGGTGACTGCAGAGAAGAGGTGGGCAACATTGATCTGATTTTGGTAGGACCAAATTTGCTTCATGGCTGGGAGCAGCACAATTGTAAGAGCAATAACATACACGTAATAACTATTCAATTCGATGGTACGCTTTTTCATGAATTTTTGTTGTCTAAGCGAACTATGGCGCCAATAAAGAAGATGTTTAATCGTTCAGCACAGGGTATTTCATTTTCAAATAAGGTAGCTAGAACCTTGACTCCGAGGTTGACAAAGTTATCTAAGTTGGATGTAAATGGAATGGATTATTTTTTGGAAATCATTTCTATACTCTCTGATCTTGCAAACTCCCCTAATCAAAGGCTTTTGTCAACATTAAATGTCGAAAAAGCTGCTTTTGATGAGGATGACAAAATGAAATCAATATTTGATTACGTACAAAAGAATTTTTCTCAAAAAATATTATTGGATGAAGCGGCTAACGCAGTTAGTATGACGACTACTTCTTTTAATAGATTTATAAAAAAGCGGACCGGAAATACTTTTGTCAATTATATCAATGATATCCGTCTCGGATATGCAACAAAATGGCTAGTGGAGAAAGATCTTACTATATCTGAGATTGCATTTAGATCTGGCTTTAATAATATAGCTAATTTTAACAGGAGTTTTAAAGCTTTCAAGAAATGCACTCCAAGTCAATATCGTGATAGGTTTTTGGAATTGGAGAACGTTTTGTAAATAATGACATTTTCTTATTAAATGCCTCTTAAAACTACTTAAGAGGCATTTTTTTTTGAATTATTCAATATGTCTTATGAATACGAGCTGTTAAGTATCAATAATTTAAATAAACACAGTTATTGTTTCATTATGTGTAATGGAGTTTTTTTAGTTTGGCGAAATAATATCATATAATGGCTCAATAGTATTAACATAATATTAACGACCGTCATAGTTTTGTTAGGTACAAATCCAAAAATAATGCCCAAAAAAATCTCAGACATTCCTCGTCTGAGATTATGAATTTAACCTAATAATTTTATGATGAAAAAATTACTTTTTAATTTTGATCATTGGAAAATCGATATAGCATCGATTTCAATGATGTTTTTCTTATTAACAAGCAGCTTTATTTTTGCCCAGACCAAAATTCAGGGTACTATTAAAGATGCTAGTGGGACGCCATTAGCTGGTGTCAATGTTACTAATACAGGGACTAAGAAATCGGTCTCATCCGGTTTTGACGGTACTTATACTATTGATGCATCACCAAATGCTATTTTGTCTTTTTCATTCTTAGGATTTTCTACTAAAAACATAATTGTCGAAGGCCGAACTACACTTGATGTAGTGTTGACTAACGCTTCACAAGAATTGAAAGAAATTGTAATCCGAGTGGGATATGGTAGCTCCAAACGAGGCTACATTAATAGCTCAATTGCAAACATTCAGGGTAAAGACTTACAAGATCTTCCATTAGTAAGTGTTGATAAAATGATGCAAGGTAGAGCAGCTGGAGTTTATGTAACGAATAACTCTGGTCAACCAGGCAGTAGTGTTTCTGTCAATATTCGTGGAGCAACTTCAATAGGAGGAACCAACGAGCCTTTGTATGTTGTTGATGGTATTCCAATTTCTGGTGATGGTAATAATCAATCTACTAGCGGAAGACCATTGGCAGGAGCGCATTCAAAAGATAATCCTGCAAATGTTGTGGTAAGTCCAATTGCTTTTCTGAATCCGAATGACATTGAAAGTATGGATATTTTAAAGGATGCGGCCGCAACAGCAATATATGGTTCGAGAGGAGCAAATGGTGTTGTTGTTATAACAACTAAATCTGGTAAAAAAGGAACTGGAAAATTAGTGTATGACACTTATTTTGCAGTGCAATCTCAGGCCAAACTTCTTAAAACAATGAGCCTTCAACAGTATGCAACCCAACAAAATGCATTGTCAAATGTTTATGGTTATGGATTGCGTCCAGAGTTTGTGGACCCATCTTTATTAGGTCAGGGAACAGATTGGCAAGGCGAAATTTATCAAACTGGAATTCTTAAGAGCCATCAATTATCTATTTCTGGCGGGAAAGAAGATATTAACTATTTTGTGTCAGGAGGAGCTATCAATCAAGAGGGTACTGTGATAGGTTCAGCTTATAAAAAATATACTTTCAGAGGAAACTTGGATGCAAAAGTAAAAGATTGGTTAAGAATGGGTTTCAACTTAACGGCAGGTTTTTCTGATGAAGATATTACTCTTAATGGTTCTAGTAATGGTATTATTAGTACTTCGCTATTAAGTTCTCCTGATGTTGTTGTTAAAAATTTGGATGGAACTTATGCTGGACCGCCTCCAGGAGGAAGTGAGGGATATTTTATTAATCCTGTAGCTCAGGCATTATTAAATACCAATAATTTGATTAGAAAAAATTTCATGGGGAACTTCTTTTCGGAAGTGAGATTTACGGAAGGTCTTACGTATCGTTTTGAAATTGGTGGTAACGCTGAATTTTCTGAAAATACAGAATTTAAACCAAGCTATGTTTGGGGAACATCGGTAAATGAGCATGCTGAATTTACTTCAAGAGCTCAAAATTGGAGTTCGATGAACGTAAAAAACTTACTGTCTTATGCTCACAGTTTTGGTGATCATAATGTTAACTTGTTATTGGGGCAAGAAGCAAATGATAATCATTGGAACGGAAATTCATACTCTGTAAAAGATTTTGTAAGTAACAATAATCCAACAATCAATTTAGGAGACAAATCTACCTTGATAGGTACCGATTATAAAGGAAGCAGTTCTTTGTATTCTTTATTTACAAGAGTAAATTATGAATATGACAACAGATATGGTTTTACAGGAACTTGGAGAGCAGATGGAAGTTCTAAATTTGGTGAAGGTAATAAATGGGGTTATTTCCCTTCTGCAGCTGTTTCTTGGAAGTTATCAAATGAGTCTTTCATGGAAAAGACAAAAAAATATGTTGATAATATCAAGTTAAGAGCTAGTTATGGAGAAACTGGAAACCAAAATATCGCTGGCGGAGCCTATACTTCTCGATTGACAACAATGCCAGTGTATAATGGGAACGGGTTTTTAGCAAGTAATTTTGCTAATCCAGATGTAACTTGGGAAAATTCAAAACAAGTTGATTTAGGATTAGAGTTTGCTTTGTTTGAATCCAAGTTGTCAACTATTGTTGATTTTTATAGAAAAAAATCAGCTGGATTTTTATATCCATTGCCATTACCAATTTATCTTACTGGTGGCTCTGATTATCAAGGAGGGGTATCGGCACCGATATCAAATGTTGGAAGTATGCAAAACCAGGGTATTGACCTTTCTATAAACTATAAAGAAACATTTGGTGAAAACTTTAGTTGGAGTTCAACTTTGCTATATTCTAAAAATGAGAACGAATTAGTAAGTATGTTAAATGGTATAAATTTAGCCAAAACAACAATGCTGAATGACTACACACAAGCAGTAGTTACAAACACTGTAGTAGGACAACCAATAGGGCAGTTTTATGGATACCAATCATTGGGAATCATTAGAACTCAAGAACAATTAGACCAAGCAGCTGTACCTTTTACAGGAACAAAACCAGCACCAAGCTCTTTAGGGGATGTTGAATATAAAGATCAAAATGGGGATGGGATAATAAATGAAAAAGACGTAGTTGCAATTGGTAATCCTCAACCAAAATTCACTTTTGGATTCAATAATGTTTTTAAATATAAAAATTTTGATTTAAATGTTTTTGTGCAAGGTGCTCAAGGAACTAAAATTTTAAACTTGACAAGAAGAACTGGCACAATGAACACTTCATTGTATCAAAATCAACTTGCAGAGGCGGCAGATTTCTATACTGCTGATAATACAGATGCGAAATTTCCAAGACCAGTTGTTGGTATTGGCCATGCAAACTTATTGATTTCTGATCGTTATATCGAAGATGGTTCTTATCTAAGAATACAGTCTTTAGTTTTCGGATACAATCTTCCTTCAAATGTCATTTCTCAAGCTAGATTGACAAGATTAAGATTGCATGCTGGAGTTCAAAATTTATATACGTTCACTGACTATTCTGGATATGACCCTGAGATTGGTTCTACAAATCAAGATGTATTATTAAGTGGAATAGATAATGGTAGATACCCATCACCAAGAACCTTCACATTTGGATTAAATGTTGAATTTTAATTTATAATCAGCTATGAAAAATATAAAAAATATAAAGATAATTGCCGTATTGGCACTTATTTTCCTGTCATCAGCATGTAGTGATGATTTTTTGAACCGACCATCTGAAGATAGTTATACAATGGATAATTTTTATTCGTCCAATGAACAGGTTGATGCTAGTCTTACTCCGTTTTATGGTAAAATATGGATGCCCTTTGCTACAAAGTGGTACGTTGGATTAGGAGAGTTGGCCAGTGGAAATTGTCAGGCAGGCGCTGACGCCGCTGAATTGGTAACATTTTCACTTACCTCCAATAGTCCGGCATTATCTGATCCATGGGCTACTTGTTTCTCTGTTGTGGTTCAGTCTAATAACTTGATCAATAATTTAGAGAAAAATGTTGGTCCGGATGTAAACCCGGTTACTGTAAAAACTGCTGTTGCCGAAGCTCATTTCATGCGTGGGCTAGCCTATTTTTACTTAGTGAGACTATTTGGGAACGTTCCAATTATTGAAAACAATTTTGACTTTATGCAAAATCCGTTAATCAATACAAATCCAGTGGATGATGTTTATACTCTTATAAAAAGAGATTTCCAATATGCGGTAAATAATTTGCCGTCTAAAATTAGAGGTGGAAATAAATCGGAAAATATTAGATTGTCAAGCGGTGCTGCAAAATCTTTTTTAGCTAAAGTGCATTTGTACAGAAAAGAATATGCTGAAGCTGTAAAATTATCAAATGAGGTAATTGCTAGTGGTGAATTTAAGCTTTTAGGAGGGGCAGAATTACCAGCAAAATCATTCGGAGACTTGTTTTTACCATCAAATAACAATAACGAGGAGTCTATTTTTTCTTGGCAATTTATTACAATGGGTTGGGGTTTTAGTAATTACAATGCAATCCAATATGGCCCATCTTCGCTTACTGAATGTACTTGGGGGGCTAGTTATGTTCCAACTCCAGATATCCAGAGTCAGTATAAGCCTGAAGACAAAAGAAGAAAAGAAACTTTCATGAAATCAGGTGATGTATATTCTAATTTGGTGTCTGATCAAGGAAGCAGTTATACTTTTAGCAGTAAAATTGCTTCAGGTACGGCAACAGGATCTTATGTTAAAAAATTTGTTCTTGGTAAACAAACAGATGAAACTGGGCCTCAAGATGCTTATGGAACTAGTGGCTGTATGTATATTATGCGTTATGCCGATTTGTTACTGATAAATGCGGAAGCAATTATGGGTGTAAATTCAAGCACTTCGGATGCAACAGCCTTGAGATCTTATAATCAAGTCTTGAATAGAGCAGGACTACCTTCTGTAACTACAATTACTCATGCTGATTTGATTCAACAAAGAAGATTGGAGTTCGCTTTCGAAGGGGAGTATTGGTATGATTTATGTCGTTTGCCAAGAGCCGAAGCTATTGAATTGATTAAAAAACAAAATAGAGGACAGTGGGGAGGAAGTCTTTATGTTACTCCAGTTGAGTCTGATTTTATTTTTCCAATTCCGGCCAGCGAAGTTGTTACAAATCCTAAGCTGCTAGATCCACCAGTAGCTTATGAATTTAAATAATTAGTTTAATAAAAAGGTAATATGAAATAAGCATCACCGTAAAATTGGCTACAATTGACAATCATTGAATACTAAAATATAATGACAATTGATGAGGTAGACACCAATGACGATATGCAATATATATAACCGATAAAAAATAATAAATAGTAACATATGAAAAATTTAAAAATATATAACATATTGAGCTTGTTTGTAATGGCTTCAATATTTTTAATTAGTTTCGGATCTTGTTCGGATGATGATGCGCAGCTTGCTCCACTTAAAATTGATAGTGTAAGTAAGGCAATGAGCAGCTCAAAACCAGTTAATCCTGCACATAATGATTCGTTGACTTCGGTAGGTTATGCCGGAGTAATGTATATCATCAAAGGGTCTGGCTTTTCAGGACTCCAAAAAATTTATTTCAACGGAAAAGAGTCCTATTTTAATCCAGCATTGGTTACGGATAATACTATTTTTGTCACAATTGATCAAAACACACCGTTTGAGAATGTTTCGAATGAATTGAAATTGGTTACAAAAGGTGGTACAGTAGTTTATCCATTTAAAATTAATGCTCCAGCACCAGTTATTTCTAGGGCTTCTACAGCATTTGCTTCTCCTGGAGATATCATTACACTGTACGGTGATAATTTTGTATCAATAAAATCAGTTAAATTTAATAATACTGAGGCAGAGATTGAAGGAACACCAACAAGATACGAAATGCGTGTAAAAGTGCCGGCTGATTTTGGTACTTATGGTGTTGTTGTTGTAGAGACTGAGTTTGGTGTTTCTAAACCTAGCAGTATAGGTGTTAAGTACTTATTTTATGGAGATTCATTGCCAAGTTGGGCTTACGACTGGGGAGGGAGTTATGATGCTCAAAGTACTGAAAATGTAAGTAGAGGTACATATTCTATTAAAAAAGTAGCAGAACCTTGGTCAGGATTTTTTATGAATTCCGATTTAGTTTTAGATACTGCAGATTATCAATTGCTTAAAATGTCTGTATATTCTACCGAAAGTACTAAGATTTTTATAACGATAAATAGCGAAACAGGCAACACTAGCAAAGGTACTACAGTTACTTTGATCCCAGGTACATGGAATAATATTTCAATTCCTATCTCAGATTTGCATCCTGAATCATTAGATGGAGGAACTTTTAATAATGTATTTATACAAGAATTTTCCAACATACCACTTACCTCAGATAATATTATCTATATAGACGATATTGGATTTTTATAGATTTTTGAATTAGTTGAAGATATCCTCTGGTCGAAAGATTAGGGGATATTTTTTTTAGAAAGTCATACGTATGGTAATTTCTTTTAAAATAATTTGAAGCTTTGAATATGTTTTTTTTTATGAAATAAATCCATTTTTAAAGATAATAATAACATCTTTTGAATTAATATTATTTTATCAATTTTATATCTTATTATTGCAAACAAAAAAAAATTATGAGTAGTTTCAAAAAATTTCATAGAGAAATAGTTCCGCTCGCGTCTCAAGATAGCTTTCTAGTTTTTGACAGAACTAAAGATGAATTCGATTATCCTATTCATTATCATCCCGAATTTGAGATTAATTTTATATTAAATGGAAAAGGAGTAAAGCGTGTTGTAGGAGATAATATTGAGGAAATTGATGATATTGAGCTGGTTTTGGTGGGGCCTAATTTGTATCACGGTTGGGAACAGTATAAATGCAAAAGCAAAGATATTCATGAAATAACAATTCAGTTTCATCATGATCTTTTTCATGATTTTCTACTGTCGAGAAGAATTATGACTCCTATTAAAGAAATGTTTAATAGATCTGTGCATGGTATTTTATTTTCAAAACAGGTTGCTGAAATGCTTACTCCAAGGTTGATAAAGATATCCAAATTGGATGGAATGGATTATTTTCTGGAAATTATATCCATACTATATGATCTTGCAAACTCTCGTAATCAAAGGCTTTTGTCAACATTTACAGTCGAAAATGACACATTTGAGGAATATGATAAGATGAAATTAATATATGATTATATTCAAAAGAATTTTGCAGAAAAATTGTCGTTAGAAGAAGTGGCAGGAGTTGCTAGTATGACAACTATTTCTTTTAACAGATTTATAAAAAAACGCACCGGGAAAACATTTGTCAATTATATAAATGACATTCGAATAGGTTATGCTGCCAGATGGTTGGTGGAAAAAGATCTAAGTATTTCGGAGGTTGCGTTTAAATCTGGGTTTAATAATATTGCTAATTTCAATAGAAGTTTTAAGGCTTTTAAAAAATGTACTCCAAGTCAATATCGTGATGATTTCTCTGGATTGAAAAGGATCTTATAACATTTATGATTATTATTTATCAAAACTCTTTGAGAAGTATTTCAAAGAGTTTTTTTTGTTTTTATTAATTATTACTTATGTGTGATTTTAAGAATTAAATAATAATGTCGTAAAAAATTACCATCTAAATTTAATTATGTGTAATTATAGCTTTGATTTTGAAAATATATTATCGTTAAATGATATAATAATATCAATATGATGTAAAATCCTATTATAAATTTGTCAATTATTTGGTATTCAACCAATGCCAAAAAATAATCTCCTCACTACAGAGATTGTTTAATCTAACTAACAAATTTATTATTATGGAAAAATCATTATTTAATTTAATTCATCGGAAGTTTAATTATCATAAGTTACTATTGTTGTTTTTATTTTTATTGACAAATAGTTTTGCTTTTTCACAAACAAGCGTATCGGGAAATGTAAAAGATATTAATGGGGCCTTGCCAGGGGTTAATGTAACTGTAAAAGGAACAAACAACGGAAGCACAACCGATTTTGACGGAAATTACATATTGAACGGTTTGAAATCAACAGATGTTTTGGTTTTTTCATTCATAGGCTTTGTTACTCAAGAAGTTAGTGTTGGTGAAAAAACAAAAATTAATATCGTACTCGAGTCGGATTCGAAAAAATTAGAAGAAGTTGTAGTGGTGGCGTACGGAAAAACCACTAAAAAAGACTTAACTGGTGCTGTAGGGGTAATAACTTCAGAAAAACTAACAAGCATGCCAGTAACGTCCGTAGATCAGGCTTTGCAAGGTAAAGTTGCTGGTTTGCAAGTGACACAAGATTCTGGAGCTCCTGGTTCAGGAATATCGGTAAATATTCGTGGCGTCGGCTCTTTTGGAAGTACATCGCCATTATATATAGTTGATGGATACCCAATAGAAGATATTTCGTATTTGAATCCTAATGATATTCAGTCTATTTCTGTTTTGAAAGATGCTTCTGCTTCAGCCTTGTATGGAGTTAGAGCAAGTAACGGAGTTGTGATTGTGCAAACCAAAAGTGCTAAAAAAGGTGCAATGGCTGTTGAGTTTAATACTTGGTTGAGTACAAGTGATTTGCATAAAAAAATAGACTTATTGAATGTTAATCAGTTTGCTAAATTTGCTAATGATCTGGGTACAGCTCAAGGTGTTGCAACATTACCTGAATGGGCGAATTCTGGGGCTGGTTTAACAAATGTGGATTGGCAAGATTATGCTTTTAGATCTGCGGTTAGATACGGAACTAATGTTTCTATTAGAGGGGGAAGTGATAATGTAAGGGCAGCTTTAACTGCTGGACTTACTGATGAAGAAGGAATTGTTGTAGGTTCATCCAGTAAAAAATGGAATTTAGGTTTAAAAGGTGATTTTGATATCACCAAAAAATTTAGAGCCAAAGCGGATGTAAAATACAGTAAACAATCTACTTACACATCGTTAAGTGGTGGTTATGATAACTTAGGGAAAATATTCACAAACGTTCCTTATTTGTCTAATACAACAGGAACAAATTTACCTTATCATAATGGTTTGTATGGTGCTTTTAGAGATGTAAGTCAATTTGCAACAAGTACAAATGTCTTGGCTCAAGCTTTAGAACAAGATAATGATAACGCAAAATATACTACACAAGCCAATTTAGGCTTAGAATATGATATTATTGAAGGTTTGAATATTAAAGGGAATTATGGTTTTACGACTATTAGTGATAATAGAGCTCAGTTTTTACCATCTTATTTCCGTAGTTCTGCCAATGCGGATAATAGAGCAAATGCATCTTATGCTATTTCTCATAATTTATATAATGATTGGATTGCTGAAGGATTATTAGACTACACGAAATCTTTTGGCAAAAGTAAAATCAATTTATTGATAGGGGTTTCTGCTCAAAGAGGAACTACCGAAGTTTTATCAACAAGAGGTTCAGATTTTTTAAGTAATGATATAAGAGATTTATCGGCAGCTGGAAAAATTGATTACACAAATGGATATACACGTACCAGTACATTGGCGAGTCAATTTGCAAGATTAAATTATAGCTTTGATAATAAATATTATGTAACAGCAACAGCGAGAAGAGATGGTGTTGGAGATCGATTTTTAGAAGATCCATATTCTCCGTTTTATTCTGCAGGTGCGGGTTGGAACATAGATGAGGAATCTTTTATGAAAAATAGCATTTTTAACGTATTAAAGTTAAGAGGAAGCTATGGAGAAACAGGAAATTACAAAGGAATTGGACCTTTTCTTTACAAAACAACTTATGCTAATGGTGTAAATGGAGACGATGCCGGATATACTTTTGGAGGTCAACTTTGGCCAGGTCTGGCACCAACAGGATTAGCTAACAGTACCTTGAAATGGGAAACTCAAATTCAGACTGATTTAGGTATTGATGGAGAATTACTTGATGGAAAAATTTATTTTACAGTGGACTATTTCAACAAAGAATCTAAAGATTTCTTGTTGTACCAAACAAAGCCAGCCCAAACAGGTTTTACTTCTGGACCAGTAAATGCGGGTAATATCCAGAATAAAGGTTTTGAATTTTTGCTTGGTTATAGAAAAACTCAAGGAGAATTCACATGGGATATTTCTGCTAATCTAACAACAATTGACAACGAAATTACTAGTCTTGGAGGAGAAGAATTTGTGAAATTTTCTTCCCAGTTCGCACCAACTTTTGTTGATGACTGGCAAGATATTACCCGTTCTTATGTAGGTGGAAATGTAGGAGCTTTTTATGGTTACAAAACAGATGGGATTTTTCA
>NZ_DATIDY010000195.1:0-24516 GCF_035456085.1 Flavobacterium sp. | reverse complement strand
CAAGAAAGAATTGCAGACAAATCAAAACCAGACGGAGAAGATATAACCAATTTATACCAAAATAATGGGTATTTATTCTCTACAATCAATGCTGTAGAAACCAAAACATCTGATAATAAAATTGATTTTGAAATTAGAATTACAGAAGGTCCAATAGCTTACTTTAACAAAATCACAGTAGTTGGAAACGACAAAACCAATGATGAAGTAATCTACAGAGAATTAAGAACAAAGCCAGGAGAAAAGTACAACAAGGCAGAATTAGTAAGAACCATCAGAGAGATTGGTCAGTTAGGCTTTTTTGATCCTGAAAAAATTGAGCCAAAATTCAAAAACGTCGATGCTTCTGCAGGAACTGTAGATATTGAATACAATGTTATTGAGAAAGGTGCCAGTCAGATCGAACTTCAAGGAGGATATGGCGGTGGAGGTTTCGTAGGGACCTTGGGATTATCTTTCAATAACTTCTCTGCAAGAAACTTGTTTAACAAAGACGCTTACAAACCACTTCCTATGGGAGATGGTCAAAAAGTAGCATTGCGTTTACAAGCAAGTTCTTATTACAGAACCTATAGTTTATCTTTCTCAGAGCCATGGTTTGGAGGAAAAAAACCTATACAATTTAGTACTTCATTTGCGTTTAGCCAACAATATAGTGCAAACTATCAGTTGCAAAATGTTGACAAATCAAAATACATAAATATTCTTTCATTATCTGTAGGAATGGCGAAAAGGCTGACTGTGCCAGATGATTTCTTCACCCTTTCACAATCGCTTCGTTTCCAACAATACGATTTGCATAATTACTATTATGGACTATTTACATTTGCAAATGGAAGTTCTAAAAACCTATCTTACAATATTGGCTTGACTCGTAACAGTAAAGGTTTCAACCCGATATTCCCGACCTATGGTGCTGAATTTTCAGTAACTGGTGAATTTACAATTCCTTATTCGCTTTTCAATGGTGTAGATTATGCTACGTTAGGTGAACAACAAAAATACAAATACATTTACAACGGAACATCATATGTAGACAACAATGACAGAGTAGTAAATGCAGGTGATTATCTTGATAAACTACCAGCATCTGGTGTAGTTCCTAATAAGGTAGACAATTACCAAGATGCAGTAGCCGATCCTGCAAAAGTAGATCAGGAAAAATACAAATGGTTAGAATACTACAAAGTACAATTTACCGGAGATTGGTTTACAACTCTATATAAAAAATTAGTATTGCGTTCATTAGTTCAATTTGGATTCTTAGGTGCGTATAATCAAGACAGGGGAGTAATTCCTTTTGAAAGATATTATTTAGGTGGTGATGGTATGGCAGGAAGTTCTATTGATGGAAGACAAAACATACAATTAAGAGGTTATGAAAACGGATCATTGACTCCTGCAAGTGGTAATGGAGACTCTTATGGTGCGACTATCTATAATAAATTCTCACTAGAGTTACGTTATCCAATTACATTAAAAGCGTCAGCATCTATTTATGCTTTAGCTTTTGCCGAGGCTGGTCAATCTTATGCATCATTGTCTGATTATGAACCGTTCAATTTGGCTCGTTCATCAGGAGTAGGATTAAGAGTATTTATGCCAGCATTTGGATTGTTAGGTATTGATTTTGGTTATGGATTTGATGCAGTTCCCGGAGCAATTAAACCAAGTGGATGGCAAACGCATTTCATAATCGGACAGCAATTTTAAATAAATTTGATTTAAAATTTCCAAAATCAAAAATTATGAGAAAAACATTTTTATTTATAATTTTATCGCTAATTGTTACAACAGTTAACGCACAAACCAAAGGAAATAAAGTAGGATACATTGATATGGAATACATATTGCAAAATGTACCTAACTATATTGAAGCTAAAGCACAATTGGAACAAAAAGCTCAGAAATGGAAACAGGAAATTGAAGCAAAAAAAATAGAAATCAACAAACTGACTGAAGCTTTAAAAGCAGAAAAACCATTACTAACAGCTGAATTAATAGAAGAAAGAGAAGCCGAAATAAAGTTCCTTGAAAATGAAAAATTAGATTATCAACAAAAAAGATTTGGTCCAAATGGTGATTTAATAATTCAAAAAGCTGGTTTGGTAAAGCCTATTCAAGATCAGGTTTTTACTGCTGTTCAAGATATTGCTGAAGCAAGAAAATATGACTTTATATTTGACAAATCTTCACATCTGACAATTCTTTTTGCAGCAAAAAGATTTGATATTAGCGATCAGGTAATAAGGGTTTTAAACCGTACTGAAAAAAGAGAGCAATTAACCAAAAAACAATTGCAACAAGAACAGGCAAAGGAAGAGAAAGAAGATGCCTTGGACGAAAATCCGGACTTAGCAGCAAGAGAAAAAGCCTTATCGGATAAAAAAGCAGCAAGAGAAAAATTAGTAACTGACAAAAAAGCTGCCCAGGAAGAAGCAAAAAGAAAATATGAAGAGAGAAGACAAAAGTTGCTAGCTGAAAAAGAAGCTAAAAAAAATGGCACAGTTGTTGCAGCTGATAAAACTGAGACTAATGACACACCGGCAACTGTAACTGCTGATAGTACAGCTGTTAATAAAGCCACAACGCAAGAAGTAAAACCTAGTAATGCTGTAGAAGAACGAAAAAAAGCATTAGAAGAGAAAAGAAAAAAGATACTTGAAGAAAGAGAAGCCAACAAAAAAGCACTTGAAGAAAAAAGATTAAAGGATATTCAAGAAAAAGAGGCTCTTAAAAAAGCCAACGAAGTGAAATAAAAAGAAAGAAAAAAAATAAATACTAATTAATTACTAAATATTTTAAAAACGATGAAACAATTCAAAACTTTACTAATTGCTGCGATACTATTTATAGGAGCTACACAAATTTCAAATGCTCAAACTAAAGTAGCTCATGTTGATGTTGCCGAGATTATGGGGAAAATGCCAGCTATGTTAGATGCTCAAAAGCAATTGGAAAAATTGAGCGGAACTTATGATGCTGACTACAAAAAAATGGTTGAAGAATATCAAACAAAATTAAAAAAATATGGTGATGAATCTGCAACTGCAACTGATGCTGTAAACCAAGAGCGTTCTAAAGAGGTTCAAGATATGCAAAAAAGAATCACTGATTTTAGAGATAATGCTCAAAAAGAATTACAAACTAAAGAATCAGAAATAGTAAAACCAATTATGGAAAAAGTAAGAGCTTCTATCCAAAAAGTTGGTAAAGCTAAAGGATTCCAATACGTATTAGACGGATCTACTCTTTTACTTGCTGATGGTACAAACATTACTGCTGATGTAAAAAAAGATTTAGGTTTTTAATCTAAAGTAAAATAAATTTAAAAACTGTCCGTTCCGGTATAACTGAGAGCGGACAGTTTTTTTTTATGATATTTATTAATTGTAGTATATTTAAAGTCTCAAACAAAAGTGATAACTAAAGTAACTTT
This sequence comes from Flavobacterium sp., assembly GCF_035456085.1. GTDB lineage: Bacteria > Bacteroidota > Bacteroidia > Flavobacteriales > Flavobacteriaceae > Flavobacterium. The sequence continues at coordinate 21,077 of NZ_DATIDY010000195.1, read as the reverse complement.
AGACAAAATTTCAGCCCATGACAAACGATAATCCTATTGGAGTTTTTGACTCTGGAATTGGAGGAACCTCTATCTGGAAAGCCATTCATGATTTATTACCAAACGAAAAAACCATCTATCTTGCAGATAGTAAAAATGCTCCGTATGGTCAAAAAACAAAGAAAGAGATTATTGAGTTGAGCATGAAAAATGTAGATTTATTGATTGAAATGGGATGCAAATTAATTGTAGTAGCTTGTAATACTGCAACCACAAATGCGATTCAGGAATTAAGAGCAAAATATGACATTCCATTCATTGGTATAGAACCTGCTATAAAGCCAGCAGCGACAAATTCTAGAACTCAAACCATTGGAATATTAGCCACAAAAGGAACGCTAAACAGTGAACTCTTCAATAAAACCACGGAAAAATTTCAAGACACCAAAATCATAGAGCAGATAGGTTATGGCTTAGTGCAGTTAATTGAGGATGGCAAAATCGATTCTCAGGAAATGACACAGTTACTTTATTCCTATCTCACACCTATGATCGATGCTAACATTGATTATCTGGTATTGGGCTGTAGTCATTATCCCTATTTAATTCCGCAAATAAAAAAGATTCTTCCTGATCATATTCACATTATTGATTCGGGTGAAGCTGTAGCGAAACAGACTCAGAACATACTCCGAGAAAAAACAGGTTTCACAAGTGCAGAAAAGGGTGATTCTATTTTTTATACAAACACTAATCCAAAAGTTTTAAACGAAATATTAGAAAATAAGTATAAAGTCGAAGTAAGAGATTTTTAATCTTTATTCGAGTTTTTTTCTAACAAACCAAATTCCATCCAAATTTAGATTTAATGTCAATTTATGATAGTTTTCTTGGATTAACGAATTAGTTATTTGACCTTTACTACCATAAGTATACGAAATATATAAAGAAGAAGACAAATGATCTAAGGGCAAAGAAACGCCAACTGAAAGATTCTTGTCATCTATTTTTTTATTATCAATTTCTAAATAGCCTGTGTCATAATGAGCACCCATTGCATATTTTATTCTATTAAAATAATTTCTTGCTGTTTTTGCTTTTTGATAAGACAATCCAAATGAAAACTTTTCCTGATCAGAAAAACTAGCGTACATATCAGATTGATTGGTACTATCCCAATAACTTTTTTCGTAATCCAAAGTGACATTAAATTTATTCTTAAATGATTTACTTATCCCGACACCGATATCTAACGGTAGGTAAAAATCATCAATATCAGATTTTTTATCGGTTTCCAAAAAAGAAGAACCAGAACCATTCTCTACAGTTACTGACTGAACTTTATTTGCATTTATTCGTGTTGGAGATTTTACATTTAGCCCGAATGTCAGCGATGAAGTCATTTTATATTGAGAACTCAAAATAGGACGAATACCACTATAATTTACTTTTTTATCTATACTGGTGGTTGAACTACTAATTGAATACGTTCGTTCATCTGTTGTATTCCCAAAAAGAACCGAAGCAGATAAAGCCAAGGATAATTTATTGTTCAATCTATAAGCATAAGATAAATCCAAATTATTCAGTCCTCCTGTACCAATTACGTTTAAGTAATAGTATTCATTATTTCCATCTATTATTGGAATTTTTAATCCTGAAATTTTAAAAGATGAACTCGAATACGGCATCAAAGACAAGTTAAAAGCCGATCTCGCAGTTATTGGAAAGGCAAAAGCCATATGAGAAAACTGAAAATTATTTCTATTTTCTTTTCTAACATTATCTTCAAAAGAGGATTGAATTCCTGTTCCACCAATTTCAAAGAAGAAATTATTGGCTGGAATATTAACTAGAGAAGCTGCATTTTTATTATTGATAAATTCTTCAGAAGGCAATGCTATTCCAGCTGTTCCTAGAGCAGCTGTTAATCCGAAATTAGATTCATACAAACTTCCCAATCCATAAAGCGAATATGGCGAAGTAGCAATGCTTTGAGAATAAGACCAACACGAAGAAAAAAACACTAAAACCAAAAACGGATAACTTTTTTTCATTTAATATGTAATGTAGTAAATTTGTAATTTCATTTTATTCTCTTTACTTGATTGATCACTTAAAACCACTCTATCAACAACTTTGGACAAAGTAGGCAATGTAAAGAGTAGTCCATTTTTGGAATCTGATTCTTTCAGCATTTCTTTTTGCAGAAAAGCTCCCAAAGATATTTCGTAAGCTGTATTTTCATTAAACTCATCGGTATCTTTGTACAAGTTAGCAGTCAAAGTTTCCCCATCAGCATTTGTTAATGTTGTCTTGATTCTATTTAAATTATCAACTACATATACACTAAGTTTTTCTGGCAAGGGAAACATAACAGAATACGAATTTTTAGCAGGCTTAATAATTAACTTTGCATCAACAATAGCACCTTTTTCTGAGAGATACTTCAATTGTTTTATATTAGGAAAATCAATTCTACACGCTATTCCTGTTCCCGATTGGATAAATCCTTTGTTGCCTGTATAAGTACTTGGTAAAGCTATTTTTGACAATGGCAAATCCTGAATAAATGTCCCTAATCTATCTGATGAAACTGCATTAAATTGTTTACTGACATCTGCAATTTTAAAATCCATCTTATAATTATCTTCTGATTCTTCTGTATTACCTGTTCCTTTCGAATAATACAAACGAAGAACACTAGACATATTAAAACCAATTACACTTGAAGAAATAGCAGAGGATGATTTTATTACAAAACCCTTTAAGTAATCGGTGAACTCGGCTGAGTCTGCTATTTCATTATTTTTAAACTTATTAAAAAGTTCCTTCCCAAACTCATTGTCTAATTTTATATTGATACTGTCTTTGCCAATCGGCTTTGGCCTATAAGCTATAGTTCCTAAACTAGTTTCATCATAACTTAAACTAGAGTTATTATAAAAACTATTGTCATTTACATTGGGTTTGAAATTCTTTAATATCCTATAAATATTAAGTGTTTGAACTTTAGTAGTATCGGCATAATAGTAATCATCATAATGCATAATCATTGCGATAGAATCGAACACATACCCAGTAGCATCCGTATCTGAATTTTTACTATAAAGATTATAATAATCTGTAGAAACTTGAAAATAACTATCCGATTTGACTTTGCCGAAAAGAGGATCATCGTAATTCCCTACCAGAATTCTGCTTTCACTAGAAGTAACCAAAGAATCCAATTTCACCGTTGAAACATCCAAAGTAAGTGTATCTATTGCAATCACTTTATTTTTCAATGCCAAATAATCTGCGCCTACCACAAACTCGCCGGCATCAACATCAGAGTCACATGAAATAATTAGTAAACCCGAAAAAATCAAAAACAAAAACTTATACATACCTATTTTTTGGGCAAATATATAAGTCAACATTTAAGCTGGACTAATAACATATACTACTCAGGAAAATTCATCTATAAAAACAGAAATACAATCTACATCCTACTATTCGAATTCAAATATAGATTCGACCCAATTAATTGCCAGTTGGTCTATGAAATAAACCCATGCATATATATTCTTTTTTATTAAATAACAACACAGCTACTTTTGAGCCAATAATTAAATAATGAGAATACACAACTTTACAAAGATTTTGATTCTGGCACCTCTATTTAGTGCGTATGCACAAAGTAGCTATACTCTTGAATTTAATACCAAAACAGAACCCGTAAATTATGGTTCTATAAAACAAACTGAAATTGGATTGCAATTTTTTAAAGAAATCAATACCAAGAATAAATTAACAAACACTTTTAAATACAAAAGCACCACAATTACAGATGAAATAGAAAACTATCTATTAGAAAATTATGATTCTAATTATAGTAATACACACTTCAATAGTATCGCTAACTCTTTTGAATTTTCTCATCGATTTAATGATAAAACAAAAGTGAATATGTGTATCGAACCTTCTGTCAATTTTCAAAATACAATAAGCATTTCAGATGTAACTATTTTGGGCGGAATGGAATTGAACCAAATATTAAACAAAAACAATAGCATTGATTTAGGAATAAAAAGAATGACTGTTTTTGGGAAACCTCAAATAGTACCAACATTCGCATTCAATCATCAATTTAATGAGGTTGCTTATTTAAAATTAGGATTCCCAAATTCAGAGGTTTCTTACTCTAGTTCCATTCGCGATAAATTTAGCATTAGCAATGACTTTATTGGTAGCATTTACAATCTTAATCCTCCCATTATTGCTGATGATTTAAGTACAATTACAAAGGTTGGTTTTTCACAAATGGAATCAACTTTTCAATATGAAAGAAACATAGATACTAATTGGTTAGTGAATTTCAAAGGTGGGTATTCATCAAACAAAGAATTTAAATTTTCTAATGACAATCGAACATCAGAAATAAATAAGACCTTAAAAAACGGCAGCATTTTTTCTATTAGCATAAAATACAAACTTTAATAAACACCATACATATTATGAAACATTTAAAAAAAGGGATATTTATTACCACATTACTTATTAGCATACTTTTTATTAGTTGTAGTAATGATGATGACACCGATGATACACTAGGAAACTGGATAAAAAAATCGGCATTTGATGGTCCAGCAAGATCCAATGCAACTAGTTTTGTTATTGGCGAGTATGCATATATTGCAACAGGCTATACAGGAAATGAATATCTAAAGGATTTATGGGCTTATAATTCAACTGGAGATTATTGGGAACAAAAAGCAGATTTTATAGGCGTTGCTAGAAGCTCCGGATCAGGATTTGAATTGAATGGAAAAGGATATATTGGACTTGGTTATGACGGAACTAATAAATTAAAAGATTTTTACGAATACAATCCAGGCAATAATACGTGGACACAAAAGGCTGATTTTGCAGGAACAGCACGTTATGGTGCTGTAGGTTTTCAAGTAGGAGGAAAAGCTTATTTCGGGACAGGTTATGATGGCAATTATTTAAAAGATTTTTATCAATACAATGCTACAGATGACAGCTGGATACAAGTAAACGGTTTTAGTGGAAACAAAAGAAGAAATGCTACCGTATTTGTAATTAATGATATTGCCTATTTGGGAACAGGAATAAACAGTGGCGTGAATCAAGTTGATTTTTGGGCTTTTGATCCAAGTACAGACGTTTGGATCAGAAAAAGAGATTTAGATGATGATGAAAGTGATCACGATACATACTCAATTAAAAGAGCTAATGCATCGAGTTTTTCAATTAATGGTTTAGGTTATATTGCCTGTGGTGAAAGCAGTAATACCATTTGGGAATACAATCCAAATACAGATCTTTGGACATCAAAAACTCCGCTTGAAGGGTCCGGCAGATCTGATGCAATAGGATTTTCTATAAATGGAGAACGAGGCTTTATTGTATTAGGAAAATCAGGAACATCTTATTTTGATGATGTATGGGAATTTAAACCAAACGAGGAACAAAATGACGATGATAATTAATACCGACAACAAATTCTTCTGGAAAAAAATCCAGAAGAATTTGTCATATATCTTAAATTTTTGCCTAATTCTATTTTCAATTGGATTATTAGTATTTCTTTTGTGTCAGAAAGAGCATCCTTTGAAAATTCAATCAATACGTGTTAATACTGGCTGGGGTTATATTATTTCCATCAACAATAAAATAATTATTAAACAAACCATCATACCTGCAATTAGCGAATCCAAAAGTTTTAAATCAGAAAAAGAAGCTTTGGCTGTTGGTCGATTAGTATTAGATAAATTGAATTCTGATAATTCGCCAACTATCACAAAAAATGAATTAGTATTATTAAAAATAAGAATCTAGATGAACTTTGCATCAATAAAAAATAGTGATTCCAATAAAATACTGATTCATTGTAGCATTTGGTGTTTTTTTATTAGCACATCACTTATTCAGTTTTATGAAAGTCCTTTTCATATTAGCACCGATTTTTGTGTTCAATGGATAACTGGAATAATTCTGTTTTATATCAATTATATTTATTTAGTCGCAAATTTTCTCTTACAAAAAAAATACACTTATTATATAGCTATTATACTTGTCTTAATTGTCATTTTCATGGTAATCAGACATGAATTCTTCATGCCTGAATTTAGAGAATTTAGACCTCAAAACAATTCGAATTTGCTCAAGATACCGTTTAATAATCCAAACATGGAGCATAGAATTCATAGAAAAGAACAGCCATTCTTTTTTAAAATTGTACCATCTGTTTTCTATTTATTAATTATTGCGATTAGTACAATCATCAAGACGTTATCTGAATTTTATGATGACCAACAAAACAAATTGATTGCAGAAAGTCAAAGAACTTCAACAGAATTAAATTATCTAAGAAAACAAACGAATCCTCACTTTTTGTTCAATTCATTAAATAGCATTTATTCATTAGCACATAAAAAATCGGATTTAGTTCCCGATGCCATAGTTACTTTGTCCGAAATGATGCGGTATATGCTTTATGAAACAGATAATAAAACTGTTTTGCTAGAAAAAGAAATCGACTATATTAAAAACTATATTGAATTACAAAAATTAAGGCTCAACAACATTGAAAACATAAGTATTAACATTCATGGGAATACCAAAGACAAATTTATAGAGCCCATGTTGTTGATTTCATTTATAGAAAATGCATTCAAATATGGTACTGACTATAAAGGAACTGCGTATGTCAAAATTGTAATTAAAATTGAAGGTGATCTATTCACATTTTGGATTGAAAACAAGATTGAGAACAACAAAAAAGACCCTGATAATTCAGGAATTGGTTTAGCAAACATCAAAAATAGACTCAATTTACTTTATCCAAACAGTCATCAACTGAATCTAACATCAACAAATACGAACTTTACAGTTCATTTGACATTACAATTAGATCAAATTCATCCGCAATAAAATAGGCGATAACAAATAGAAAAATAAATTTTACATATATGAAATGTGTTATCATAGACGACGAACCATTAGCAGTGGATTTATTAGTAGAGTTTGTTGGAAGAGTAGAATCGCTCGAACTAGTTACAACTTTTACCAATGCAATAGATGCCATATCGATCATTAATCAATCCGAAATTGATCTCATTTTCCTAGATATTGAAATGCCACATTTTTCAGGAATTGATTTCATCAATGCTATTGAGAAAAAACCGTTGATCATATTTACAACGGCTTATTCTAATTATGCTGTAGAAGGTTTTAATCTTGGCGCGGTAGATTATTTGGTAAAACCAATTCCATTCAATCGATTTTTAAAAGCGGTATTACGAGCGCAACAAATTTTTACTCCAAAAAATCTACCGACTTCCAATCAAACATCAAATTCTCCAGAAATTGAGCATGATTTTATGTTCGTCCGAGCTGAATATGAGAATGTAAAAATCAATTTTTCGGACATTTTATTTATTGAAGGATTGAAGGATTATGTCAAAATATTTACTACAGATAATAAATTCACATTAACCTTGATAAGCTTGATAAAACTTGAAAATTTACTGTCTTCTAAAGGATTTGCAAGAATTCATCGTTCGTATATTATTAATATCAAACACGTAAAATCAATACAAAAAAATAAAGTCCTGATTGCAGATAAAAGAATTCCTATTAGCGAAAGCTATAAGGCTGCTTTTTTTGAAAAAATAAATATTTAACCTGATATATATTATTTTTCCTCTTTAAACCAGCTAGAATACATTACATAATTATTAGCAATACGTCCAATCTCACCAGCAAAATTAGATTGATCAATATCTTTGACTTTCTTGGCTGGAACACCTGCATAAATAGAACCTGATTCAATTACCGTGTTTTGAGTAACCACAGCTCCAGCTGCTATTATTGAATTGCTTTCAACTACACAATTATCCATAATAATGGCTCCCATTCCCACCAAAACATTGTCATGAATTGTACATCCGTGAACAATTGCATTGTGTCCAATAGAAACATTATTCCCAATAACTGTTGGATGTTTTTGATAGGTACAATGCACAATTGCACCGTCTTGAATATTTACTTTATTTCCGATGGAGATAAAATGCACATCTCCACGAATTACGGCATTAAACCAAACACTACATTCAGCACCAAAAGTAACGTCTCCAACTATAGTCGCATTTTCAGCTACATAACAATCAGCTGGGATATTTGGTGATTTTCCGTTTACAGACTTTATTATCATTTAAAATAGTATAATTAATTAACGGCAGGACAATTACAATCATACTTAACAGGCTTGCATAAAAAGTTAAACCCTAAAGTAAGCTGATGAAATCCAGAATTCCCATATTGTATCTCTCCTAACAAGTGAGTATAAGTATATGCAAACATAAAATTTTTATAATTGAAACCTAAAACTGGAGTGATATATTGTAACTTTTGGCTGTTCGTTCCACTGCCGTTACTATATTCAGCGCCGTCAAAGCTGTGTCTATATGAAATTCCGCCCCAAAGCTGGCCCATTTCGAGGTTTTTATAAGCTTTTAAGTTAATGTCTAGAGCACTTTCTTTAGTTTCATCTACAAATTGATATAATAGAGAAGGTTCCCACAACACTTTATCAGCATTTCCGAAGATATAACTTCCACTCAAAATAAATTTTCTCAAATTATCACTTTGATATTCTGTGTAAAGTTCCTGTCTTGTTTCTAAAACATTTTTCACAACAGCATTAAAACTAAAATCAAATAAATTATACGAAGCCCCAATATCCAAATTAAAGTAAGAGGCATGTTGCACTATATTACCCAAAGCTGGATCATAATCGCCTGAATTCTGAAAATCAGTTTCATCTAACTGGCTTTGATTCACTCCTACATTTACCCCAAAGGACAATTGATTCAAATCAACTTCATCTCTGGAAAACATGATGTGATGCGCATAAGTAGCTTTAAAACCAAATTGCGAATGGTAACCATTTACATCATTAAAAACAATGGCACCAATTCCAGACCTTTCTCCTACCCGACCGTTATAACTTAATGTTTGAAGAGCAGGCGCATCTTCCTGATCAAACCATTGCTTTCTTGCTGTTAATCTTAATTTACTACAATTGGAAGCCCCCGCCATTGAAGGAAAAATCAAATAATAATTATCCGATAAATAATCTGAATATACTGGAATTCCCTCCTGCGAAAAAACACTGAAATTAATAAAAAAGAGAATAATTAAAAACTTGGCTTTAGTATACATTACTGAGGGTTATATTAATATAGTTAATACGTAAAAAACGCTTTTGTTAATTTATTCATTAAAAAATCAAATATAGTTAAAGGTAGAAAATAACTTTAGTAAATTTGCACAAAATCGACGAACTATGACTAAAATAACGATAAAAGAGACACAAAATCCGACTATCATAAAATTTGAATTTCAGGACTTTATTACTCAAAATGAAAGTTTTGAATTTAAAAATATAGACGAAGCCAAATCTTCTCCATTAGCACAACAACTTTTCTATTTACCATTTGTAAAAACGGTATATATTTCTGGGAATTTTATTGCTGTTGAAAGATTTAGCATTGTCGAATGGGACGATGTAAAAGAAGCCGTTGCTGAACAAATTGAAGCTTATGTTGACAAAGGCGGAGCAATTATTATTCCAGACGAAAACAAAGCTAAAAAACAAGCTATTACTGTTTATGGAGAATCCACTCCAAATCCAGCTGCTCTTAAATTTGTAGTCAATAAAATGATTACCAAAAATGCGGTTGAATTCAAAAATATTGATCAAAGTGCTCCATCGCCATTGGCAACTGAATTATTTAAATTCCCTTATGTAAAGGAAGTTTTTATTGACGAAAACTACATTTCGGTTACAAAATATGATATCAATGATTGGCAGGATATTACTTTGGAACTAAGAACTTTCATCAAACAATTTATTGAAAATGGAGGAACGGTTCTTGACGAAAATTTGATTCAAAATATTATAAAAGACGAAAAAGCAAAAGACGAATCATTTGATTCATTAGATGAAACGTCTCAAAAAATCATCAATATCTTGGAAGAATATGTAAAACCAGCCGTTGCTGCTGACGGTGGAAATATCCTTTTTGATTCTTATGATGGCTCTTCAAAAACGGTAAAAGTAATTATGCAAGGTGCATGTAATGGTTGCCCTTCCTCAACTTTTACTCTAAAAAGCGGAATCGAAAATATGCTAAAAAGTATGTTGAATGACGAAGGAATTAAGGTAGAAGCACTTTAAAAAAGTGAATTCTAATAAAAATTAAGAATACAGATTAAATTATTAATTCAGAAAATTTTATTTATAAAGCGTTTCCAAAAATGGAGACGCTTTTTTTATATAAACAGAAAAAACACTCAAACCTGCAAAGAAACCGAAGATGATGTTAAATAGTTTTCAATAAATTTTTTAAAAATTGTAAATTTGCATTTTAACTTATCCTTCTCTTTTGAGAAGTTTTTTATGCATTACTTATGATTGTAGACACAAATTACATTGAACAATACGCAAACATTATCATTACCAAAATATTAGAATATTCTCCACAAGTTATTTCCGCACTAATCATTCTATTTATCGGACTATATGCTATCCGAATAACCAATAGAATTGTTAGAAAAATAATGATCAAAAGAAACTTTGACCCTACACTTGGTAAATTTCTAGCCGATATTTTACTTTGGGCTTTACGAGTTTTATTATTTGTTACCATTATTGACAAACTAGGAATAGGAACTTCGTCATTTGTAGCCATCTTAGGAGCTATGGGACTTGCCGTTGGCTTATCATTGCAAGGTTCACTATCAAATTTTGCAGGTGGAATGCTAATTATTATGTTTAAACCTTTTAAAGTTGGCGATACTATTGAAGCTCAAGGACAAGTAGCTACTGTTTTGGAAATTCAAATTTTTGTAACCAAATTAATCACAGGAAATAATCAGACTATTTTTATTCCAAACGGAACTTTGTCAAACGGAACGATTATTAACTATTCGATGCAGGGAACCAGAAGAGCTGATTTGACGATTTCTATTTCTTATGATACTGATTTAAGAAAAGCAAAAGAAATCATAACTGCAGTACTTAAAAACAATGACAAAGTATTGGCTACACCAGCTGCTGAAGTATCTGTTAAAAATATAACTGACAATTCTATCCAACTAGCGGTTAGACCTTGGGCTAATAATGGTGATTATAGTGCCGTTATAGCCGAGACTTTGGAGAATTGTAAATTAGCTTTTGATGCTGAGGGAATTGCTTTTCAGCCTTATGTTACGGAATTATCTAAAAGCTAGAAATAATAAAAAACGACTATTTTTTTGAAGTCGTAACTAAAAAATCTTTCAAATAATAAGGTTCAAAATAAGCGACATCTACAGTGTCGTTTTTTTTGTATTTATCAAAACTCAAAGCACTCATTTCATTGGCAGAAGGATATTTTATTTCATCTAAAAAAATAAAATTTTCCTTTGTTAAAACATCTTTGCATTTTTCATTGCAATCACCTATAAAATACAGTTTTTCAGAAAAATTAGCGAATGAATTCTCGTCAATAATTTCGGCTAAAACTTCGCGTTTTCTTTCTAATGTAGCAGAAAAAATTGCACTATACACTTCCATTCTACGGGCATCAATCATCGGAACAATTAAACCATCTGTAGCCTTAACTTTAGAAGCCAGAGTTTGTAATGTATCAATAGCTATCAATGGAATATTCAAAGCATAACATAATCCTTTTGCAGCGGAAACACCAATTCTTAAACCAGTATAAGATCCTGGTCCCTGACTTACTGCTATTGCTACCAAATCTTTCATTTCAATCCCAGATTCAGCGATAATTTCTTCTATAAAAACATGCAAACGTTCAGCGTGAGAATACCCTTCTTCGGCAATTTCTTTGCATAATAAAGTTTTTCCGTCTTTTGCTAAGGCAACAGAACAATTTTTGGTAGCAGTTTCAATATTGAGAATATAGGACACTTATTTTTAGATTTTAGAAATTAAATCAAATATTTGATATGCTTGCAAATTTACACCGAATTTTCAAAAAAACTTTATAAAAACAAAAACACGTCTAGAAAATCTAAACGTGTTGTTATCTATTATTAGAAAGAATTACTTAGTGAATTTATTTTTTCTTATCAGTTTCAGTCGGAACGAATACTTTATCTCCAGAATTCAAATCTTTAGCAACTGTTGTATAAGGACCCGTAATTACAACATCTCCTTTCTTAAGCCCTGATAACACCTCAATATTAGTATCATCTTGGATTCCAGTTTTGATTATTCGAATCTTGGCTTTATCTCCAACTTTAACAAAAACACATTCAAATTTTTTATCACTTTTAGGAGTTGGTTTTTTATCATCAGATTCTGGACCTCCTTTTGCATCAAATTGAACTGCTGTCGTATCAGATTTCACTACCACTGAACTTATAGGGACTTTGACTACATTGTTTCTTGTTGTTGTAATAATATCAACAGTAGCGGTCATTCCTGGACGAAAAGGCGAATAAGAAGCAGGTTTTCCAACCATCAAATCCGCATAAGATTCTTTCAATATTCTAACTTTTACTTTAAAATTAGTTACCTGATCTGCTGTTAAAGCTGTACTAGCAGAATTTGAAATGCTGGTAACAACACCTTTGAATTGTTTTTTCAAATAGGCATCAACTTCAACATTGGCTAAATCTCCAACTTTTATTTTTACAATGTCATTTTCATTAACATCAACTTCAACTTCCATATTGTTTAAGTTGGCCACTCTTAAAAGTTCTGTTCCTGCCATTTGTTGCGTTCCCAAAACTCTTTCACCAAGCTCCACATTCAACACAGATATTGTTCCATCAGCAGGTGCATAAATTACCGTTCTACCTAAATTATCTTTAGCTTCATTTACTGATGCCGAAGCACTTTGTACATTATAATACGCTGATTGCTTATTAGCTTTGGCTACTTCAAAAGAAGAAACGGCTTTGTCCCAATCAGACTTGGAAATGATTCCTTTTTCAAAAAGTTGTTTGTTTCTATCATAATTGGCTTTCGCCTCATTAAAAGAAGCATCCGATTGACTTAAACCAGCTTTAGAACCAGATAAATTAGCCACACTTCTATTCAATCCGGAAGTATACAAATCGGGGTTAATTTTTACCAATAAATCACCTTTTTTAACTACTTGTCCTTCTTTAATAGGTAAATCTATAATTTCTCCAGAAACCATTGAAGCTATTTTTACCTCAATTTCGGGTTGGATTTTACCAGTTGCTGAAACAGTTTCAACAATTGTTCCGGTTTCAACATTAGCAATTTCGATTTCTTTTCCTTTATCTTTATTTCCAATAATTCCAGCTTTTGACAATCCTATTAATAATGCTATAATTACAACAGCTGACCCTAATAAGATATAAATTGTTTTTTTTGACATGGTGATTTATTTTTTCATGATTTGAGCAATTGGAATTCCAAAATAAAATTCTAATATTTTTATTTTGAAGATATAATCATATTTGCTTCTAGCAACTTCAGACTGTGCATTGGTCAATAAAGTTTGCGCCTGATTTAAATCAAATGAGTTCATTAAACCAACTGCATATTTTTCTTTAGCATAATTATAAGCTTCCTCTCTTGCTTCCATTGCTACTATTGCAGATTCATGTGCATTCATTGCTCCTTTTGCATCTGTAAAAGCCGTGTAAACATTTCTTTGTAAATCCAAATCGACTTTTTCTAAAGCAATCTTAGATTTTTCTAAGTTAACTTTATTTCTGTCGACATTATTTCTTACAGAAAACCCATTAAAAACAGGAATATTCAATTGTAAGCCAAAATTTTGACCTTTATTATCATTTAATTGATCCCAAGCAGGAGGTGCCGGCCCTACTTGCCCTGTTGCTGGATCAAAAGTATCTGCATACGAAATACGGCTATTAAATCCATAATAAGCTGTCAATGTTGGTTGATAACCTCCTTTTGCAATTGCAACATCCTTTTCTGCAATTTCTAAATTAGTTTGTGCAATCTTCAACTCTGTTCTACTTTCTTTTGCTTTAGCATAAATATCAATTGGTTTAATTGACATAACATTATTTTCGTCTTGCAGATTGGTATCATCAATTACATCAAAATCCCAAAACTCTTTTAATTGTAATAATTGCGCTAAACTTAATTTAGAAAGTAGTAATGTATTTTCAGCAGTTATAACATTTTGTTTGTTAGAAGCAACTGTCGCTTTAATATCCAATAAATCGCCACGAGGAATTGAACCTGCTTTTACCAATTCTTCAGAACGTGTATATTGTTTTTCATTTATAGCTAATTGTTCTTGTTGTACTTTTAAATTTTCTTTGTTAAAAAGTACTTGCAAAAAGGCATTCGCCACATTTAACGCAATGTCTTCTTGCATTTTTACCAACTGATATTTGGAAGCTACTATCGAGAGTTTAGCTCTTCGCATAGTATTCTGATTTTGTAATCCTCTGTAAATATCTACACCTACATTTGCCCCTATACCAGTCATTTGAGTGGTTTGATTTCTCAAAAGACCGGTAGTTATATCTTGGTTCAAACCAATATTCCAAGAGTGATTTGCATTTAAATTAGCACTTGGCAAAAAGTTACCCAAGGCTTCTCTTTTGTCAATGGTGGTTAAAATTGTATCTAATTCGGTTTGCTTGATAGTAATGTTATTTTTTAAAGCATATTGTACGCACTCTTCTAAAGTCCATGCCTTAGTTTGCGCTTGAGCAGATAATCCAATCAGGAAAACTAAAGCAATTATGTAATTTATTTTTTTCATTTTTTGTTGGAATAAAGCGTAATAACGAACTACGCGCAGTTAACTTAATTTTTATATCAAAAAGTTCCTAAATAATTAGTTTGGTTTTGCTCCTTCAGTTATTAAACCAAGATTCCAAACTTTAATTTTATCTGAAGCTTTAAGACCGCTTTTCACCTGAACATAAATTCCATCACTTACACCAAGAACAATATCTTTTCTCACAAATTTTTGTGGTGATGTTTGAACTTCAACATATGGTTTTTGTGTTTTTTTATCAAATTGAACCAAAGATTCTTTAATTGCCTGAACTTTTTCTGCTTTCTCTAAAATAATTGAAGCATTTGCGCTCAGTCCAGCTCTAATGAATGTATTATCTCTATTAGTTAGAGTTGCTTTAATTTCAAATTGAATAGCTCCATTTTCAGTTTTCCCTTTTGGTGCAATATCTGTCAAAACTGCCGTAAACGTTTTACCTTCAATGGCTCCAACCGTAATTTCAATAGGCATGTTTAATTTGATTTTTCCTACTTCAGACTCATCTACTTTACCAACAAATATCATTCTTCCAACATCGGCAACACTAGCAATTGTAGTACCTTCATTGAAATTATTACTTTCAATAACCTGATTTCCTACTTTCACAGGAACGTCCAATACCATTCCGTTTACAGTAGAACGGATCAAAGTATTTGCATAATTTCCTAATCCAGAACTTGTACCAGTTTTTACGATATCAAATCCTTGAACAGAAGCGCTATAATTTTGTTTTGCCTGATTATAAGCCAATTGTGCTGCATCAAAATCATTGGCAGAAATTACCCCTTTATCAAATAATGTTTTTTGTCTTTGATATAATTTCTTTTGATTGTCTAATTCTATTTGAGCTGTTTTCACCTGATTTTGAGAATTACTCAAATTAGAAACATTGGCAACAACTTTGATTTTAGCAATCATGTCGCCTGCTTTGACAGATTCACCTGCTTTGATATAAACATGTTCTATAATTCCGGAAATATTAGGTTTGATTAAGACCTCTTCATCAGGAACAATATTTCCTGTTGCAAGTGTACTTTTTACGATAGTTTTCACTTCAACTTTATCAGTTTCAAATACAATAGGCGATTCCTGATTTTTGGCATACAAATAGTATAACGCTCCGAAAAAAACTATCGCTATTAGAATCAATATTGTTATGGTAACTCCTTTTTTCATTTTATAAATTTTATACGATTATTATTTTTTGATTGATTTTTTATTCTGTACGTAATGCTTCTATTGGTTTGACATTTATGGCTGTTTGCGCTGGTATAAATCCTGCTAATAATCCAGAACCAACCAATATTAATAAAGCTATAAAAACCACTACTAAATCTACACTTGGATTTACAAACATCATCCCTTCGGACGGCATTGTAGATAAAATCATATTTAAAGTAGCTATCAAACCCGTAGCGACAGCAATTCCAAACATACCTGCGATTATAGTTAGAAAAATTGCTTCTAATAATATCTGAGATCGGATTGCTCCCGGTGTTGCTCCAAGTGCTCTTCTAATTCCGATTTCTTTGGTACGTTCTTTAACTACAATTAGCATAATATTCGAAATCCCAATAATACCTGATAATAGCACTAAAGTCCCAACAAAATAAGCAATGAATTTAAGCACCATAAATAGATCCTGAACTTTTTGGAACTCTTCAAATAAATCAAAATTCCCGACCGCTCTTTCGTCATCTGGGTGAATAAAATGTCTTTCTCTCATAAAAGCAAGGATTCCAGGCTTAAGTTTAGTAATTGACGCATCATCATTCGCGGTAAGCGCCATCCATCCTACTTTATCACCGAAATTAAAAGCTTGTTGAAAGGTTGTAAAAGGAATAAAAATGTTTTTTTGAGCTTGTTCGGCATTACCATTGTTATTTCCTTTTGTTTTATAAACTCCAACCACCATAAAATTGACACCATTTATCCTGATGTAAGTTCCTAATACTTCTTCAACTTTATTATACAATTCATTGATGACACCTTGCCCTATTATGGTTACTTTTCGTCTCAAAAGAATGTCTTGCTGATTTACAAAACGACCTTTAATAATATCCATCTGCTCTTGCTTAATCAATTCAGGATAATCGCCATAAATTGTGTAAGCTCCTGTTTTTGTTCCTCTAATCACATTACTCACTCCATCAAAATCACCCAATTGATTACGAGGAGATACATACAATAAATCAGGGAATTTTTGCTTTAACGCATCAACATCGCTATTTTTAAAATTATATGTTCTAGTTTTTGGCAATCCTTTATATGGTTTTGATGTTGTTTGTGTCCACATAAACATCGTATTGGTAGCTATACCATCAAATCCTTTTTTGATACCATTCTCCAAACCATTTGAAGCCGCTAGCAAAATCACCAAAATAAATATACCCCAAAATACCCCGAAAGCCGTAAGTAAAGTTCGGAAGGTATTGGCAGTTAAAGCCTCAATGATTTCGTTCCATTTTTCTCTATCAAACATAATTATTCATCTCTAAGTGCTACAATAGGTCTAATTTTTGCTGCTCTATAAGCTGGAATAAAACCAGCCAAAGCTCCAGCAATTACCAAAACAATTAACGTTGATATGGCTACTCCAAAATCTACTTGCGGGTTTACAAAATATTCGCTTTGTGCATGAGGTCCAATTAATTCTAAAAGTGCTAGTCCTGTTAAAAGTCCAATAAAACCTGAAATAATAGTAATGAATATAGATTCATGTAAAATCATGACAATAATCGAAATTGGTGAAGCGCCTAATGCTTTCCGAATACCAATTTCCTTAGTCCTTTCTTTAACAATAATCATCATAATATTACTAACTCCAACGACTCCAGCTATAATTGTACATATTCCGACCCACCAAAAAAACAATCGAATATATAGATTCAAATCATAGAATTTTTTTACTTCAACCACAGAATTAAAAATTCCGACACCACCTTCATCATCCGGAGCTACATTATTTTTACCCCTCAACAGTGTTCCTAAATCCTTTTTGAATTTTTCAGACTCAGCGACAGCTTCTTCATAAGTGTCTTTCTTCTTTAAAGTATAAGACATATTACTTATTTTATCTCCCAAACCATAAACCTGTTGTGCCGTCGATAAAGGAATAAACACTCTGGATTCCTCTCTTTCTCCACCTGGATCTGTAAAAACACCTACTATTTTAAAATTGATATTATTTATTACAACATGTTCACCTATAGGATTCTTTTCTTTGAATAAATCCAATTTTACTTTTTGGCCAATGACAGCTACTTTTTCATTATGAATCAAATCGTTATCATTTAGAGATCTTCCTTTGATAACAACAACATTTTCCATTGCCAAACCATCAGGGTTTACTCCACGATATTGATAATTACCAGATTCTTTACCATATACAATACTTACTCCCCATTGTCTAAAAACTGCAGCATTTTTATCAAATAAATCTCCAAATTTTTGAACTGAAGCATCATAGTCATTATTTCTAAATTGTATTTCTCTACCAGGATTCATCCCTTTGAAGGCTTTAGTAGTAGTACCTGACCAAACCTCGATTATTCCAACAGCATCTTTCTCAAATTGTTTTTCGATTCCATTTTGTAACCCTTTACCAACCCCGAGTAAGATTACCAATATAAATATACCCGAAGCCACAGAAACTCCAGTGAGAAAAGTTCTCAGTTTATTTTTGGCGATAGCCTCAAATATTTCCTGCCAACGTTCAATATTAAACATACGAAGAAGCTCTAACTTGTTCTACCATTTTATCATCAATTATCAATCCGTCTTTCAGGACTACATTTCGTTTGCACATGGCTGCAATATCAGGCTCGTGTGTTACTATCAAAATAGTTTTTCCCTCATCGTTAATTCCTTGAATCAATTCCATTACTTCATACGAAGTTAATGTATCCAATGCTCCAGTAGGTTCATCGGCCAACAAAACCTTCGGATTTGATGCCAAAGCTCTTGCAATAGCTACACGTTGCTTTTGCCCTCCTGAAAGTTCACTCGGTAAATGATGTGAATGATTTGCCAAGCCTACTTTTTCTAAATATTTCATCGCAATGGCATTTCTCTCTTTTCTTTTCATTCCTTGATAATACAAAGGCAAAGACACATTATCTAAGGCACTTTTGTAACTAATTAAATTAAAAGATTGAAAAACGAAACCAAGAAATTTATTTCTGTATCTGGAAGCAAGTGTTTCATTCAATTTTTTGATAGGCACATTATCCAAAGTATAAACTCCAGAATCTGCCTCATCAAGAATTCCTAAAATATTCAATAACGTCGATTTACCAGATCCTGATGATCCCATAATCGCAACTAATTCTCCTTCTTTAATAGTGAAATTAATTCCTTTTAGCACATGCAATTCAGAATGTCCCATTTTGTATGATTTATGCAAGTCTTTAATTTCAATCATAATTTTATATTTTAAATACAATTTATCTTCTAAAAAAACTTAAAAAGAAAAGTTAAACACAACTTCTAAATTTATTTCATAAGACTAATTTCTAAAATAAATGTTACACTAGAAGTAAAAAAATATATTGTTTACTTAAATTTGCAAGTAAAAAACTATAAAAATGCTAAAGCCAGTTATCCCGTTAATTTTATCAACATTCTTTTTATTATTAACTAGTTGTTCTTCAACTTCTAAAAAAATAGAAGCTCTTAAACCAGAAGCTGACGATGCTGTTCCATTAACATACACAAGCGTTCCTTCATTCATTAATCTTCCTGTAAGTATCAAATTAAAAGACATCGAGAACCAAACCAACACTTTATTGAACGGCTTAATTTATGAAGACAATAAAATTGAGGATGATAATATTGAGATTAAAATTTGGAAACAGGCTCCAATAACCATCACAAATGATAACGCAAAAGAAGGTGAGAAACTAAAAACTGTTTTGCCATTAAAAGTTTGGGTAAAATACCGAATTGGAACCAAAACCATGGGTGTAGATTTATATAAAAATCAGGAATTTAATCTTAATGGTGTGGTCACTTTATTAAGTAGCGTAAGCTTGAACAATTGGAAACTGAGCACTAAAACAAATCTAAAATCTCTAGATTGGGTAGAAAGTCCGTCAATGACTGTTTTTGGAAAAAATATGCCTGTCACTTACTTAATAAATCCAGCTGTTAGTCTTTTTAAAACACAAATCGAAAAAAGCATTGACACAGCCATTGAAAATTCTATGGATTTCAAACCAAATGTTATCGATGCTATTTCTAAAATAAGTTCTCCTTTCGAAATGAGTCCAGAGTATAAAACCTGGCTTAGAATCGTACCTTTGGAAGTGTATTCTACAAATGCGAAACTAAAAAATGACTCATTTTTGCTTAATATGGGTATGAAATGCAATATGGAAACATTGATCGGCAAAAAACCAGAACCAAAATTCGATAAAAACAAAGTCACTTTAAAAGCTGTTGACAAAGTTCCTGAACAAATTGCGGCCAATATTGCTGCTGTTTCTAGCTATCAACAAGCTTCACAGATAATGACCAAAAATTTTGTCGGACAAGAATTTGGATCTGGCAGTAAAAAAGTAAAAGTTCAAAGTGTAGCTATTTGGCACAAAGAAGGCAAAATAGTTATTGCATTAGATTTATTAGGAGCAGTAAACGGAACTGTTTATTTGAATGGAATTCCACAATATAATGATACTACCAAAGAAATTTATTTTGACAAATTGGATTACGTTTTAGACACCAAAAGTCGATTGATGAGAACCGCTAATTGGCTAGCACAAGGAGTTATTTTGAAAAAAATGCAAGAAAGTTGTCGTTATTCTATTAAACAAAATTTGGATGAAGCCAAAAAAAGTATGGCAACCTACTTAAAAAATTATTCCCCAATGCCTGGTGTTTTTGTTAACGGAAAAATGGATGATATTCAATTTCAAAAAATAGAACTTACCAATCAAGCCATGATAGCTTTCATACAAGTTAACGGAGTAATAAACGTTGCGGTTGATGGTTTGAAATAAAGAAAAATAGCAAGCAATTAGTTTTTCTTTAAAAATCAGTTAAAAATTAAAAAAGTCCCCTTTTGAAAATAATTTCAGAAGCGGACTTTTTAATTTTTAATTTTGAAATTGCAATTGACTTTGCAATTGACATTTGATTACTGCTTTTTCTTTTTCATTCTATAAATGTAATATCCCAACGCTCCAACAAGTATGTACGGAATCACCATTAGATAAACAATTCCATCGTTAATTGCTGCTGCTTTGGCTTTGTTTTCTTCTCCTCCTAAAGCTG
>NZ_DATIDY010000194.1:0-7604 GCF_035456085.1 Flavobacterium sp. | reverse complement strand
AATTGTTCATTCCTCCCCATGTATCAGGTTGCCCTGTTTCGCTAGTAGCTTGTCCCACTACATATTTCTTAACTGCAGCACCAGTATTGCTTAAGGCATCTGGATATTTCGTTTTATCCATTACAAAACCTACAACACCATCACCTTTTAGATTTGGATAAGAATCTCCGTAGATCATAAAAGATTCTTTTCTTCTTAAATCGCCAATTTCAAAAGCATCTTGAACATCATTCGTTGGTATATAAGTAGCACCGTATGATGCATTATCATTCAAAATATCCAAACCGTATTGGATATTAGAAAAGTTTCCACCTCCGTAACTACCTATCGAGCCAGTCCATTGCCAAGAATAAATAGACTCATGGTTATTATTTTTACTTGTAAAAAATAAATCTGCAAAATTTGGCAATAAATCAAACTCGCCTGAATTAATAACTTTTTCGGCCATTGCCTTAGACTCAGCATATTTTTTTTCATACAAATACACTTTTGCCAAAAAAGCTTCGGCTGAACCTTGAGTTACAAAAATATTGTCATTCCCTGGGGTTCTCGATCTAATTTTTGATTTAAGATTTGCAGCAGCATATTTAAAATCATTTTCAATAAAAGTATAAACGTCTTCTACTCTATTTGTATTTACCAAAGGGTCTTTTCCTGTAACTAAGTTATCTTCGATAATTGGCACTGGTCCATACAAACGAACCAAATAAAAATAAGCTATAGCTCTAAAAAAATGTGCCTCGGCAACAGTATTTTTAACTACTGCTTTACTTACATCTGCTGTAGCATTTCTTTCAATATTATTAATTAAATTATTTGCTTGGGCAACAATTGCAAAACATGCTCTCCAAGAATCTAACAAAATAGGACTATCAGAAGTTATTTTAAACTGTGTCAACTCTGGTCCATCTGCATATGCTATACAGTTCCCTGAAGACAGCTCAGACAGTGCATAAAAATTTTTGGTAAAATAAGGAGCCCACATTGCTCCATACATACCATAAGTAGTTCTTGCTACTTGCTCATCAGTACTATAAAACTCGTCACTGCTGTAACTATCTTCAGATGGGCGATTCAAGAATTCTTCGCTACAAGATGTAGTTGCCAAACCTAGCGTTAAGAATATTACTAAGGTTTTTATATTGATATATTTTTTCATAAGAGTAGTTATTAAAATTCTAAGTTCAATCCAAAAGTAAAACTTCTGTTCGTAGGATAACGCCCTGAATCAATTCCTGTTAACAAAGCATCTTGATTGTACGAACCTACCTCTGGGTCATAACCTGTATAGTCTGTAAATGTGTAAAGATTTTGAATACCTAAGTAAAATCTTAATTTACTCATACCTGCTTTCGAAATAATATCCGAAGGTAAATTATAACCTAAAGTTACTTGCTGAATTCTTAAGTAAGACGCATCTTCTACATAACGATCAGATATTGCGATGTTTGGATGTCCATCTCCTCCATCAGGTCTTGGGTATTTTGCATCAACATTCTCTGGAGTCCAAAAATCTACAGCTTCAGCCAATTGGTTTTCATACAAACGTTGGTTTTTAGTAGCTGCACGTCTAGTCAAGTTCATTACTTTATTACCATAAGATCCTTGTAAAAATATCCCTAAATCAACATTCTTGTATTTAAAAGTATTATTGAAACCATAAGTAAATTTTGGTTGAGGATTACCTATAAAGGTTAAATCTTTATCATCAATTAACCCATCTTTGTTTTGATCTACATACTCAATATCTCCTAATTGACTTTTCACAGCTTTATTTCCTGTGAAAGGAATTGGAGCATTTGCTAATTGTTCATTAGTTCTGATAATACCAACCGCTTGGTATCCGTAGAACTGACCAACTGGCTCACCAACAACTGTTTTGGTTACTGCTTTATTGGTATAATCATTAAGCATAACATCTTTTGTCAAATCAAAATTGTCTTGCAACTCTAACAATTCATTTCTGTTCAATGAGAAAATCACTTTTGAATTCCAACTAAAATCGTTTCCAAATTTATTATTGTAATCTAAAGTTGCCTCAAAACCTTGGTTTCTTAGACTTCCTAAATTTACTTTTGGTGCTCCTAAACCACCTTGATAATCATCTGTACCAGTTACATAATAAGGCAACGGTAGAGTAAATAAAAATCCTTCAGACTGTTTTCTGTACACATCAAATGTAGCTTGGAGTTTTGAATCAAAAAGTGTGAAATCCAAACCAAGGTTTGTCTGTACAGAAGTTTCCCATGTTAAATCAGGATTTGCAATATTATTCACTGTAAAGAAATTACCCAATGCAGATTTAATAGCACGAACAGTACTATAATAACCTCCACCTCCAATATTTTGGTTACCAGTTTCTCCGTAACCAGCTCTGAATTTGATATTGTCAACATACTTTTTAGTTCCTTCCATAAAACTTTCGTTTGAAAGCTTCCAATAACCTGAAACTGAAGGGAAGTAACCCCACTTTTGACCTGGTCCAAAATTAGAACTTCCATCCGCTCTAAATGTAGCCTGTAAACCATATCTATTGCTATAGTCGTAATTAAATGCCCCGAAATAAGAAGTCAAAGCAGAACTTCCTTTATATTCTGATGCAACAACTGTATCAGGATCTCCTAAACTAATAGAATGAATATCATTACTTAACAAGCCTGAAACTGATTGTGAATTACCGTACCAATGACTATCATTAGCCTCTTGACCAACTAATAAATTAAAATGGTGCTCTCCTGCATCAACCTTATATGTCAAAACATTTTTGATATTAATACCATACCAATTGTTAGCTCTCTCTACCAACTGATTAGTTTCTTTAACAGCAGCTCCCCAAACATAAGTAGGTTGAAAACCTTCAAAATTGTCAATATTAGTAGATCCGCCAAAATCAAATCTATATTCTAATCCTTTTGCTAGTTTGAAATTAGCATAAAAGTTTCCTAAGAAATTCCTTTTGACCAAATGATTAGTATTCATCAAGGCAGAAGCCACCGGATTAATCCACACCCCTATTGACCCGTCTGCTGGTGGTCCAGCATATTCTCCGTTAGTATCTCTAACTGCAACATCTGGAGTAGATAAAATAGATGTACTAATAATACCGTTACTAGCACCATTGATTGTAATATCCTCGTCTGTTATACCAGTTCCAACTGAAACCCCAATCGTTAACCAATCTTTTATTTTGGAATCAACATTTGTTTTAAAATTATATCTTTTAAAACCAGAACCAATAACAATACCTTCTTGATCTACATAACCGCCAGAAATATAATAATTAGTTCCTTCCTTTGCTCCAGAAAATGAAATCTGATGACTATTCATTATTGCTGTTTTATAAATCTCATCTTGCCAGTTGGTTCCTTCTCCTAATACTGATGGAACTGCAAACTCATCTCTCGGATTTACATTGTAAACTGCTGCCAAAGCGTTTTGCTGTACAGCATATTGATTCAAGGTCATGGTTTCCAATAAATTAGTCACATTTTGAACAGATAAAAATGTATCATAAGTGATTTTACCAGTACCTTTTTTACCTCTTTTTGTGGTGATAATCACAACACCATTGTTCGCTCTAGATCCATAGATAGCGGTTGCAGAGGCATCTTTCAAAATATCCATTGATTCAATATCATTAGGATTTAAAAATGCTATAGGACTTGTAGCAACGTTTCCTGTATTTGATCCTAAATAACCAGTTACAATATTACCTCCTGTAGCAGCACTGGTAGCATCTCCAGAAATAGGAATACCATCTACTATATATAACGGCTCATTAGTTCCTGAAATAGAAGTTGTACCACGAATTTTTACTGATACATTACCTCCTGGCTGACCGGAGTTATTCGTTACAACTACTCCAGAAGCACGTCCTTGTAACAACTGATCTACAGATACTTGTGGAGAATCTGCAATATCTTTTGTACTAACCATAGAAATAGCTCCTGTTAAATCTTTTTTCTTAACGCTTCGGTATCCTACGTTCACAAGAACCTCCCTAAGATCCTCAGCACTCAAAGTCAAAACAATAGTGATTTTTCCGCCGTCTTTAACATTTACGGTTTTAGGAACATAACCGATAAACGAAGCTGTTAATAAAGAATTAGCTGGAACAGTAATATTAAATGTTCCATCAAAATCGGTACTAACCGTTTGTTTAGTACCACCAGAAACAATGTTTACTCCAGGAATAGCGAGCCCATTTGCATCTTTAACTACCCCTGTTACTTTAACCTGAGCGATAATTGGATTACTTGCCAGAAATAAAAATAAAATCAATGGAACCGCCCATTGATCGGCACTCCAATGAATTAAATTAGACAATAGTTTTTTCATAATAAAAATTTGTTAGTTAGTTAATAATTACCGAAAAAATTCATTCTAGCAATTATTATTTATTAAGTATGGTTTATAATTAACAAATTTATAACAGTGCTTAACATTTAATTAATATTATTATATCATTTAATGATAATATTTTTTCAAAATAACTTTTCAAATTACATATACAGAAATTATATCATCTATTTTTTTAATTATTATTATTTTAAATCAGAAAAAAACACCATATATATAATTTATTATAAAATAAAAAGCATCTTAAAATCAGAATCTTAAGATGCTTTTAGTAAGTAAATATTTAGAGTTTAATCTTAAGACATATATTGTCCAAGCGATTGAAATTGATATTATTTGTTTTTTATTAAAAAGAATAATTCAAAATTCTAAATAAAAAACAACAAGAACCATTAATTTACACATTCTAAAATTTCATTATCATTTTTCTTTTATTGTGTTTATTCAATCTATAAATAATCATATAATACTAAATTGTCATTCACAGGTTAAAAAAAATAATATGAAATGAAATACTTAACCAAATTTCTGTTAACAAATTGTTTTTTAAGATCTAAAACCATTCTTATTTAATGACAAAAAAAATAAAAAATCCTTTTGATATGTTTACCACATATTTTCAAAAGATAAGTACTGGTCAAATTCAGGGTGATTCTGATAAATTATTTTTTTTTCAATGATAAACGGCAATTTCATTTAACAAAAGAGGCCGTCTCACAAATTCTCAAAATCTGTGAAATAGCCTCTTTTTTTTTGTTTTTGCTTATTCTAAATCTGTGTCCTCAAATATTAATTTCTGCCACTGGCTTTTTATCATAAGACTTTTATAAGCTTTCCCGATATCCAGAAATTAATAACCTGGATTTTGCTTAAGATTATGATTAACATCAAGTGCATTTTGAGGGATTGGAACCAAATCATGACCAGCAGGAATGGTTATATTAAATCTATCTTTGATATATTTTACATGGTTTCCAGATCTTCTTAATAAAAACCATAATGAAAACTCTCCCGCTAATTCATGTCTGTACTCATTTAAAATGGCGTCATCCATAGCAGCTGTAGGCTGTGTAGTCAATCCAGCTCTATTTCTGATTTTCATCAAATATTGCATCGCTTTCGCATCATCACCCATTTTATGATAACATTCTGCCTGACTAATTAAAACCTCACCATATCTCATTATAATAAGATTTTGACCTCCAAACAAGTGTGGATAACTCCATCCTTCCACTTTCGGATCTCTCCACGCTTTTACATTATAATATCCTGTTCTGCCACTAGAAGCTGTTTCTCCGGGGCCATACCATGGCGCATCAACAGTACCACAAGTATTCATACCTCCATAATTGGCAATTATATTTTCATAATTAGAAATTTTAATAAGTGGATCAGGATGAGTTTCGCCTGGCCCGATAACAGTAGCAGCTTTTCTTGAATCGCCAGGTTCAAATGAGTCGTGCAAAATTTTTGTAGAAGCAGCATATCCGCCGCCTTTACCAATCTCTGCTGGCATACAAAATGATTGTAAGAAAGTAACATTATCATCTCGTCCCCATGACAAATCGCCTAAAGCATCATTAAATTGAAGTTCAAATAAAGATTCTTTGCCATTTCTATTTGCAGCAGCATGAATATCCAGAAAATTTGCTTCCAATTCGGCATGCCCTTCTAAAGCTTCATATGCTTTTGCAGCTTTATCATATTGTTTTAACCACATATAAGCATTTCCAAGATATGCATAAGCAGTACCTTTTGTTGCTCTTCCTTTATTCAATGCATCGTATGTCCATGGCAATTTAGTAACCGCCACTTCCATATCTTTAGCAACTTGAGCAAACACTTCATCTTGTGAGTTTCTTGGTGCATAATCATTTTTACCATTTGCCGGTTCAATTACAATTGGTACACCACCAAAATTTTCAGCTAAAATGGTATAAAAAATAGCTCTAAGCGCTAAACATTCTGCTTGTAATCTACCTCCTAATTCGGCACTCACTTTACCATCTTCTATAGCAGTAGGTAATTTTTCTAATGCCATATTTGCCCTTCCAATTCCTATATAGTGACTTTCCCAAAGTGCATTAAATGGTCCAAAAGTTGCAGGTATCTCATATCTTTGAAAAAAAGTATCGGCTCCAACATTCAAAAGATCTTGTGATAAGAAATTAGCTGGATAGAACAACGCCTTAGTATCGTACTCTGCACTTTTTTCCCCTTGAAATGTATCATATATTCCTGTAATAGCTGCAGTAGCCGTCTCATCATTTGAGAAAACTATATCACCATCAATACCATCTGTTTTTTCATCTTTCAAGAAACTTTCAGAACAACTTGAAGAGATTAGTATAGCGAAAGCCAAAAATAAATTCGCTATCTTAATTATATTATTTTTTTTCATTTTCTACTATTTTTAAAATTGTAAATTAAGACCTAACGTAAATGATCTGGATATTGGATAAGTACCAAAATCAATTCCCCTAGTCTGCACACCACCTGCAGTTCCAAGTTGATCCGAAACTTGTCCAATTTCTGGATCCCAACCAGTGTATTTAGTAAAAGTCAATAGATTTTGACCACTTACATACACATTTAGGTTTGTCATTCCAATTCGTTTTATTAGGTCTTCTGGAAGAGAATAACCAATTTTTAAATTTCTCAATCTTATGTAAGAACCATCTTCAATAAAATGATCTGATGCTCTATTATTTTGATTTGGATCACTCAATGTTGCTCTTGCATATTCATTGGATGTACCTTGCCCTCTCCAATAATTATTATAATACTTGACACTTACATTTGTATATCCGTTATCTATACCAAAACCACCTGCAGTTTCTTGCTCAACTCGTGTGTAATTAAGAATTTCATTTCCGAAACTACCATTAAAATCCAAACCTAAAGTGAAGTTTTTATATTTCGCATTGAAATTTAATCCACCATAAAAATCAGGAACTGGGCTTCCTATAACAGTTTTATCATCAGCAGTAATTTTACCATCTCCACTAATATCTTTAAATTTTCTATCACCTGGTGCAGTGGCTGAATTTTGATATACTCCACCTTCTGCTTTTGCATTTAAAGCATCAATTTCTGCTTGAGTTTGAAAAATCCCATCTGTTTTGTAACCATAAAAAGCTCCTACATTTCCACCTACATAAGAACGGGTAATATCTTGCCAGTCATCAACAAAAGTTGGTGCGAACTGGGAAGAAAATTTCACAAATTCTTCTCCTCCAAGACTA
>NZ_DATIDY010000193.1:0-45338 GCF_035456085.1 Flavobacterium sp. | reverse complement strand
AAATCCTAAATATGTTTTTCCTGACACTGCCATAAATAGTAAAGATGCGATAATCAATACTATTTTGATAGAAAGACAGATTGAATTTTTAGGCGAGGGTTTCAGATTACAAGATTTACAACGGAATTTGAAAACTTTACCAGCCAAAACTGGATCTATTGGTACAGCGCCGTTAGTTTTAGTTTCTAGTAGCAATTATATTTGGCCAATACCAAGTGGCGAAATTTCAACTAATCATTTAATGGTGCCTAATCCATAAATTCTAAGATAAATTATTAATTCAAATAAAAAAACTAGCAAAATTTGAAGTCTTGCTAGTTTTTTTTACTGGATATTTCATAATGATTTAGTAAAGTGGATTTCGCTACTGTAATTTTGAAACTGCTTTTTTTACATCTGTTTCAGGCAATTTGCAGGCTCCTTCGACACAAACATAAATGTAGGTTTCGTTTGGGATAAATCTACTTTCCATAATAGGTAAGCTGCTTTCTTTGGTTGCTCCAGCAATCAAAATATTCGGTAAATAATATATTTGCAAAGTATTAATTTTTGAAAATGCATCTTTACCTGATACTGCCACTTCATAATAATTTCCAGTATAATTCAGCATTAAATTCAACCAATTGTAATGTTCAGTAGGATATTTTACAGCATCGCTAACTACATTATGAAGCATTTGTTTGGCTATTTTGGAATACGTTGCATTTGAGTAATAATGTCCTAAAAGAAATAGATTTTGGGCGAAAACCGAATTAGACCCAGGAATTGCATCATCTCTAATTTCCATTTTTCGGGTAATCAAATCTTTGGAATTATTGGAAGTAAAATAGATCATATTCGTTTTTTTATCCAGAAAATGATTTATTGAATAATCAGTAAGTTGTTTGGCTTTTGTCAACCATTTTTCGTCTAAAGTTATTTGATATAGGGCGATAAATGCATCAACAACATTAGCGTAGTCTTCTGAAAATCCTGTAATACTGCTCTTTCCATCTTTATAACTATGGAATAAACTTCCATCTTTTTGCAGTTGATTGTCCAATAAAAAAGCAGCATTTTTTAAAGCCATTTCTTTATAATGAGGGTTTTTAAAACTACGATACGCCGCAGTATACCCCTTTATCATTAAAGCATTCCACGAAGTAAGAGTTTTGTTATCAAGATGAGGTCGCGATCTTTTTTGTCTTTGTTGTAGGAGGATTTGTTTCCAGTTATTAATTTTAGCGTTTAGTTCGGTTATAGTGATGTTATGTTTTTTTGCAAAGTCAATATCCGACATTGTTTTAAATAAGACATACTTGTTACTTTCCCATGCATCAGTTTCGTTAATATTATAATAGTCTTGAAAAAGGGCAAAATCAGTTTGTAATATATTTTGCAATTCCTTTTTCTCCCAACTATAATAAGCACCTTCCTCCAATTTGCCTGATTTGTTTTTGCTATCAGCGTCTAAAGAAGAGTAAAAAGCTCCATTTTCAGCCATAAGTTCTTTTTCAACGAATGCTAAAGTTTCCTCAACAGTTTTTTTATAAGTTTCATTTTTGTTGACTAAATATGCGTCCGAGTATAAACTTACCAGTTGTGCATTATCATAAAGCATTTTTTCAAAATGAGGAACATGCCATTTAGCGTCTACAGTATATCTATAAAAACCTCCGCCGATTGGGTCATAAAGACCTCTATTTGCCATGTTTAGTAAAGTGTTGTCAACATATTTTTGCAGATTCTTATCCTTGTTTTGAAAACTATAGCGTAATAAAAAATGCAAAGCTTTTGGCATAGGAAATTTGGAATCTCCAACTAAACCACCATTTTGAATATCCATAATTTCTTTCCAATTTTTTACAGCGCTATTTAAATCGGAAGATTTAAAATCAATCGCATCAGTATTCAACTGAATTAAATCTGATTTTTTAATTCCTTCAATCAATTTGTCTGCATAGGAAATTACTTTTTGAGGATCTTTTTTATATAAAGTAGAAAGTTCAGTTAACATTTTCATCCATTCTTGTCTGGTAAAATATGTACCTCCAAAAATTGGGCGACCATCAGGAAGTGCAATACAATTCAATGGCCAACCGCCTTTACCAGTCATCAGTTGTACAGCATTCATATAAATTTGATCAATATCAGGACGCTCTTCTCTGTCCACTTTGATGCTGATGAAATTGTCATTCATTATTTTAGCGACAGAATCATTCTCAAAACTTTCTTCTTCCATAACATGGCACCAGTGACAAGCGGAATAGCCGACTGAGATAATGATTAGTTTGTTCTCAGCTTTGGCTTTAGCTAGACTTTCCGGGTTATAAGCTTTCCAGTCAACTGGATTGTGAGCATGTTGTAAAAGGTACGGACTGGATTCGTTAATTAAATCGTTGGTGTGTTTAAATTGTTGTTTTTCAGTTGATTTTTGATTGCAACTTACCAAAAAAAGAACTGCTAATAAGAGTGCAAAGTGGGGGCGCATAGTATGTTTTTGAATATTAATTTTTAATATTTGAATGGTATGAAAAATGATTGGTTATTGGGAATAACGCCTATTTAAAATAGATAAAATTCAGTTGGTAAGTTACCTAATTTATTAATAAAAATGGGGTAATAATTAAATGTATTTTAACTTTTTAAACTGCAATAGTTGAAAAATATACCCAGATTATAAACAAAATCTGAAGAGGGACTCTAAACCATAAATAGCTCTTTCTTTTTCCTTCAAAAGTCCCTTTTTGATAGTCAATATGATGAATAGCTGCGTAAATATTTGCCGGAAGGATAAGGATAAAGAAAGCAATCAGAAGCCAGCCTGTCAAAGTGCTAATACTTGGAAAAAGTAGCCCCAAAGCAGCTGCAATTTCAATAATTCCTGTCAGATAAACGATTTCGGTTTTATATGGAATAGAGGAAGGGAGCATCATAGCCATGCCTTTGGTAAATGCAAAATGTGCTATTGCAGTAAAAAGTAACATGACTGACATTGCGATTCTTGCTGATAAAGCAAACTGATAATTACCTTCTAATAATTTGATCGTCAAAAGTGAAATGGCAAATACGCTGAGCAGTACTATAAATGGTTTCATGGTTTTTGGTTTAAAAGTTCATAAATATCTATTTCTATTATTTTATGGACTATGAAAGTCTTTGTATTTATAAAATTAAATATAATGATTTGAATATTAGTAATTTGTATTTTTAATAACTGATGTTGATTATTTCCTGAAGTTGCGAGAGGGATAGAAGCAAACTACCGAAGTAGTGCGTATAGCCCGACCGCATCCCAATAAAAGAGCTTATACTCGTAAAGTAGATTAGCTCTTTTATTGGGATGTGGTCTCGCCCAAATGTTTAATGGATTTACTTTTTTTCTGCGGTTTAAATTTTTTTACTTTTATAAAAATTTATTTGATATGATTTCTTACTTAAAACCTTTGTTTGTTTTATTGTGTTTGGTGTTTTTTGAAAATAGTATTGGTCAAACCTCTTCGGATTTGGTTAATGATACAACTTTTGTTAATCTAAAAGACTACAGTCAGGATTTTGTATATGACATGAAATATGCGACTGATGATAATTTTTTGAAAGCGAAAGTGTATGATTGTGCCGAATGTTACCTGCGTTACAAAACCGTAAAAGCACTGGTTTTGGCCAATAAAAGGTTTATGAAAAAGGGTTTTAAAATTAAATTATTCGATTGTTATCGTCCTTTGGACATTCAAAAAAAAATGTGGGCAATTGTGTCGAATCCCAAATATGTTGCCAATCCCGCTAAAGGTTCGATCCATAATAGAGGAGGAGCTGTAGATATTACACTGGTTGATTTTGAAGGAAAAGAACTGGATATGGGAACTCCTTTTGATTTTTTTGGAAAAGAAGCGAGCCATGATTTTCCTGATTTTTCTAAAGAAATAAAGAACAACAGAAACATGTTGCGGAAAATTATGATCAAAGAGCATTTTAATTCCTTTGATTCAGAATGGTGGCATTATAATTTGAAAGCTGGTTTGAATGATAAAGTTTCTAATTTTAAGTGGGAATGTAAGAATTAGAAAATGTGTGAATTAGATAATTAGAAAATGAGATAATTCGGATGCTCCCAAACTATCTCATTTTCTGATTTTCAATTATCTAATTTTTGAATTATTCAATACAACGGATGTTATTGATGAAATAATTTTCTGGTTGGTAAACTTTTCCGTCTAGTTCTGCAGTTAATTCTTTTTTGAGAATATAATCTTCAGTATCAGTTAAATATTTCACTCGCATTAAAGTAACAGGTGTCGTTTTTAAATCTTCATAATTATCTCTTGAAAACATAAAAATCCCGGATTTTACACGGTTGTCATAACCTTTATCATCTCGTATCAGGGTTCCGCAGTTTTCCTGATCTATGTGTAAAAGTGTTACGATTTTTCCATTTTGTAATTGTAGATACACTCTCGAATTTTTATCGAAGCAATTTGCTTTTACAAACTCTTTACTTTTTTGAATAAACTGTAAGGTCAAAGTTGGCATTCCGTCAGTTAATGCCAATGAACAGAAAATGTAACTTGAATTGCCTGCAAATACTTTTTCATGAAGTAAATATTCTTTTGTGGATTTATATGTTCCAATAGAATCGGTGACATTTGTAGCGTATTCACAAGGTTTTTGAGCAAAAACAGAAAAACTTAAAATGCAGAATGTTAGAACTAGTAGATATTTCATTTTATAATTTTATAATTTTATTTTGTTGCAAATTAAAACAATTTTGCTGTTATTTTCATCGGTAGTAAAAAAACAGTATGAGTTTCCTCCTTCTTTTATTTTCCATTTTTTTCGAATGTTTTCTACAGATTCTGAAAAGTTTCGGGTGGTAACATTTGCTTTTTGATTTTCCAAAAAATGCTTCATCTCATTTTTGCTATACGGAAAGCAATTTTCTATTTCAAAAACTCTACCCGGAAATGATATTAATTCATCAGAAGTATAGAGGTGTGAATGTTTATGGAGTTTGTTTAATTTATAAAAAAGGCCCACTTCGTCAAAACCACCAGATTTCATGATGGCACTGTTAGGCTCGTACAAATATTTTTGAGGTAACGAATAGCTTGGTTGTGATTGATTTTCATCTAAATTAAAGTCGAAAGTTTCTGTACGATCTTTTAAAATATTCACAGTTTTAATCAAAATACTGCCTTGATAATCTTTGTTTAATTCCCACAGTAATTCTTTTACTTCATTTTCTAGAGCAACAATATGAATTGCTTTTATAGATTTTAATTCATCAATACCTGCGGAAATGTCCAGAATTGGTGCGGTTTTTATTAAAATTGAATTTGTGTTTTCAAAATAAAAATCAAGATTTTCGGGTACGTTTGGCAGGCAATCTTTTAGCATAAAAACTTTGCCTTTGGTGTCGCTTCTTCGTGACGGATCAATATAAATCCAATCCCATTTAGTGTCTAATTTTTGTAAAATTTCATAACTGTCACCACAGTAGCATGTAATAAAGCTATTGTTTAGTTGATCTAAGTTATGTTTTACTATATGAGAAAGATCATGATTTATTTCGCAATGAACAATGTTTTTAATTTTTTTGGAAAAATAAAAATCATCAACTCCAAAACCGCCTGTCAAATCAATTAAATTTTCACCCGATACAATGGAAGCTTTGTACATTGCAGTTGCTTCGGAAGATGTTTGTTCTACTGAAACTTTAGTTGGATATATAATGTTTGAGGTCGAAAACCAAGTTGGTAATTTATCTTTTGCCTTTGATTTGGCCACAATTTGATTTAAAATTGAAATCCATTCAACTTCGGGAAATGGATTTTTTTGAAGTGCCAATTTGGAAACTGAAGTTCCGATATTTAAATTTATAAATTCCTGTATTTTGGGATCTAAAATGTCTAAGTCCACTTTATATTTTTTTTGTTATGAGTTGAATAAAATCATTATCAGGTAAAAATTCTTTTAGAATTACCTTCAAAATCGTGTATAATGGAACTGCAATTACCATTCCTAAAATTCCAAAAGAGAATCCGGCTATCAAAATTATCAGAAATATTTCGAGTGGATGCGAACTAACGCTTTTAGAAAAAATAATAGGTTGCGAGAAGTTATTATCAATTAATTGCACAATCCAGAAGCCTATCAATATATAAATAGTTTTAGGTAAAATTTCAGATTGAAAATCGGAACCTAGATTGCTCAGCATCGTTAAAATCGCTGCAAATACTGATGCTATCAATGGTCCGAGATAAGGGATGATATTAAGAACAGCGCACAATAAAGCAATTACCAATGCATTTGGTATTCCAAAAATAATCAATACAATGGTGTATAATATGAAAATGATAAATAGTTGTATTAATAATCCAATAAAATAGCGAGAAAGTAAGGTGTTTATCTTTTCTACAGAGTTTAATATTCTCTCTTTTTGCGAATTTGGCACTAATAATTGTGCTCCTTTTACAAACATTATCTTGTCTTTAAGAAAGAAAAAAGTTATGAATAAAACGGATCCTAATCCAATTCCGAAATCACTAATTGTTCCTATTATTGAATTTAGAAAATTAGGAATGGTATTGAAACTAACAATAGATTTAAAATTGTTTGGGTTAAAAACAGCATTCGAATCAATATGATGATGTTCCAGAAATCTGTTTATTTGATTGATTAACTCTAAGCTTTTCTTTTCTATTTCAACCGTATTTAAAAGAGATAAATTTTGACCTTGAGAAATAATTAATGGAATAAAAGTCATTATAAACCCCAAAATGATCAATAAATAGATAGACAAAACGGTTATTGTAGCTAGAGTATGTCTGAATTTTAATCTTTTTTTTAAAAAATCTAAAATCGGAGAGCCAATCAGAGTCAAAATCAATGAAACTAAAAGGTAAATAAGTATGGTTTGTATTTGATATAGAAAATAAAGCAATAAAGCTGCTACGATCAAAGTAACTATAGCTCTTAATATTCCATTTGCAATAATCTTTGATGAAATCATATCGTTGTGTTTTTATTATAAAGGTAAAAAAACTCGCTAATACGATTCTATCTATTTGTAAAAATGTAATTGATGATATTGGCGCCCATTTTTAAGGCTTTTTCACGAACCTCGAGTGGATCGTTATGAACTTCGGCATCTTCCCAGCCGTCGCCAAGGTCGCACTCATAAGTGTAAAGTAAAACTAATTTGTTTTCTACAAAAATTCCAAACGCTTGCGGTCTTTTGCCATCATGTTCGTGAATTTTTGGTAAACCGTTAGGAAAAGGAAATGGTTTTTGAAATATAGGATGGCTGGAAGGAATTTCGACCAAATCATTATTCGGAAATATTTTTTTGATTTCTTTTCGAATATATTGATCCATTCCGTAATTATCATCAATATGAAGAAATCCGCCTGCTAGTAAATATTTTCTCAGATTGGCAACATCAGCATCGTTAAATACTACATTTCCATGGCCAGTCATGTGTACAAAAGGATAAGAAAGTAAATCAGGACTACTAGGTTGAACTGTCTGCGGTTTAGGTTTGATTTCAGTATTTATATTGGCATTACAAAATTTTATCAAATTAGGCAACGAAGTTGGATTTGCATACCAATCGCCACCGCCGTTGTATTTTAACAAAGCAATTTCTTGAGAGAAACATGGAATAGAAATAAATAATATTATGAATAATGCTTTTCTCATACTTTAAAATCTAATCTTCATTAGTGTAAACAACGCTATGACAAGCAACAATTGCGGCAGTTTCTGTGCGTAATCTTGTTTCTCCTAAAGATACAGGAATAAAGTTATTTTCTAATGCTAATTCTATTTCTTTGCTAGAAAAGTCACCTTCAGGACCAATCAATATGGTGTAATCGGTATTAGGTTGCAGCACTGATTTTAGCGATTTTTTGTTGGTTTCTTCACAATGTGCAATTAATTTGCCTTCAGTTATTTCCTTTTTTAAAAATTCTTTCAGTGTGATGGCAGAATTCAATTTAGGAAGATACATTTGATTGCATTGCTTCATCGCCGAAAGAATGATTTTTTCAAATCGTTCTATATTAATCACTTTCCTTTCTGAACGATCGCAGAAAATGGGAGTGATTTCATGAATTCCGATTTCGGTAGCTTTTTCCAGAAACCATTCATAGCGGTCGTTCATTTTTGTGGGAGCAACCGCAAGATGCAATTTATATTTTGGTGCATCAATTTTTTCAATAGAAATAATTTCAACTGTACATTTACTATCAGAAGCTAATGTTATTTCAGTTTCAAATAATAATCCTAAACCATTTGTAACGTGTAAAATGTCACCATCTTTTTTGCGTAGTACTTTAATAATATGTTTGCTTTCTTCTTTGTCAAAAGAGAAAGATTTGGTGTCTTCGTTTATGGTGGGATTATAAAATAATTGCATAATTAAAATTGTATTCTTGCTTTAGAAACAACATTTGCCGTTTCAAATTTTTGGGATAAAAACTTTTGATAACCTACAATTCCAATCATTGCAGCATTATCGGTTGTGTATTCAAATTTTGGGATGAAAGTTTTCCATCCGTATTTTTCTTCGGTAGCTTTTAGCGTATTTCTAATGCCAGAATTGGCAGAAACTCCACCACCAATTGCAATTTGCGTGATACCGGTTTCTTTTACGGCCATTTTTATTTTATCCATCAAAATTTCAATAATCGTATGCTGAATAGATGCACAGATATCATTTATATTCTCGTCGATAAAATTTGGATTTTCTAATTTTTTCTTTTGAATGAAATATAAAATGGCAGTTTTCAGACCTGAGAAACTAAAATCCAATCCCGGAACTTTTGGTTTGGTAAAAGGAAAAGCTTTTGGATTTCCTAATTGAGCATATTTATCCACCAAAGGTCCACCAGGGTAGGGAAGTCCTAATATCTTGGCCGTTTTATCAAATGCTTCTCCAACAGCGTCATCGGTGGTTTCTCCAATAATTGTTAAATCAAAAAAGTCATCAACTCTAACAATTTGGGTAT
Source organism: Flavobacterium sp. (assembly GCF_035456085.1). Taxonomy (GTDB): domain Bacteria; phylum Bacteroidota; class Bacteroidia; order Flavobacteriales; family Flavobacteriaceae; genus Flavobacterium. The sequence goes on along the minus strand of NZ_DATIDY010000193.1, from coordinate 36,351 downwards.
GTCCGCCACTTATTGTTAATGCTAAAAAAGGAAATTCAGGTTTGTCAAAACCTTCCTCATCTATAAAATGAGCCAAGATATGAGCATGCATATGATTTACAGCAATTAGCGGAATTCCCAAAGCCAAAGCCATAGACTTTGCAAAAGAACTTCCAACCAATAGAGATCCCATAAGTCCTGGTCCTTGTGTAAATGCTATTGCGGATAATTGCTCTTTTTTAATATTTGCTTTTTTTAATGCTGCGTCGATCACAGGAACAATATTTTGTTGATGAGCTCGTGAAGCCAATTCGGGAACCACACCTCCATATTGGTTATGAATTAGTTGGTTTGCAACAACATTAGATAGTACTTTATCGTTACATAATACAGCGGCTGCCGTATCATCACAAGAACTTTCTATGGCAAGGATAAAAACCTCAGGAATTTGCATATATACAGATGAATTTTGAAGTAAATTTGACGAATTACCATAAAAATAGTATTTTTACAGCTGCGCCAAAATTAAAGATTTTAGTTAAGATTTTACCATTTCTAACGGCAAATTATTTATTTGTCCAAAAACATCAAAAACAATTCTTATCAAAAAGATTAAAAAAATAGTATTCCGTACTTTCGTTGGACTAATCTTACTTTTGTTAGTACTTTTTATTGCCATTACTACGCCTTTTGTCCAAACCAAAATGGCGCAGTATTTTATGAACAGTATCAATAAAGACTTTGGATTACACATGAATGTAGATGAAGTTCAGGTTACTCTTTTTGGTGGTGTAAAACTCAAAAAAGTTTTAATTATTGATCATCATAAAGATACTTTAATTTATGTCAAACGAATAAATACTAGTATTCTTGGTGCAAAAAAAATTCTTGATGGAGATTTGATTTTCGATGATATTGCATTGGATGGCGTTCTTTTTAATTTGAAGACTTATAAAAATGAAAATAAAGCCAATTTAGATTATTTTATTGATGCTTTTGGAACAAGCAAAACACCTTCTAAAAAGAAATTTTTATTGACTGCTTCCAGCGTTGATTTATCCAATGGCCGATTTGTTTTGATAAATGAAAATCATGAAACTCCAAAAGCCGTTGATTTCACTAGATTAAAAATTTCTCTTACCAATTTTAAAGTATATGGTCCTGAAATATATGGGAATATCCAAAAAATGTCTTTTCTGGATCACCGCGGGGTTTATATTAAAAATTTAAAAGGTAATTACAGTTTCACCCAACAGCATATGATTCTTGATAAAATGGAACTCCAAACTGAGGAATCCAATATTAAGGGATACGCCGCTTTGAATTATGAAATTGACGATTTCTCTGATTTTGAAAATAAAGTAGAATTTGATTTTAAACTTAAATCTGCAAAAATTGCTTCAAATGATATTCGTTGTTTTTATAATGAATTGGGAAGAAACAGGGTTTTTAAGCTTAGATCTCACATAACGGGACCTTTGAATAATTTAAAATTTTTGGATCTAAGTTTGAAAGATAACAGAGGTACAAGATTAATGGGGTTTATCAATTTTAAAAATCTGTTGGGTGATCAACATCAAAAATTCTATATGAATGGAAAGTTTGATCATTTGTCTACAAATTATAATGATTTGGTAAATTTGTTGCCAAATGTTTTGGGCAAAAGTTTGCCCGTTATCATAAAGAAATTTGGAAACGTTTCATTAATTGGAAATACACAGGTTACGACAACTTCGGTAAAAGCAAATTTCGCTGCCAAAACTGCTTTAGGCGTTGTAAAATCTAAGCTGTCAATCGTAAATATGAATCAGAGTGACAGAGCTGCCTATGTTGGTTATGTGGTTTTGAATGATTTTAATATTGGCGAGCTTTTAGATAATAAAAATTTGTCTAAAGTCAGCTTGAATATAGATGTAGATGGTAAAGGTTTCTCTGAGAAATACTTAGATACTTCTTTAAAAGGGGTTGTTTCCAGTATTGCCTACAATGGTTATAATTATAAAAATATTGATGTAAATGGTAATTTCAAATTGCCGTTGTACAAAGGTTCAATTATTGTAAATGACCCAAACCTAAAAATGAATTTTGACGGTCTGGTTAATTTAAGTAATAAAGAAAGCCAATATGATTTTAAAATAAATGTTGGCGCTGCAGATTTACACAAATTAAATTTTGTAAAAGATACGCTGGCTAAATTTAATGGAGATGCGATCGTTGATGTTCAAGGTAATTCGATCGAAAATCTTCATGGTAATATTTTTATAAATAATGCCACGTATGTCAATTCAAAAAACACATATCAATTCAATGAATTTAATTTTAATTCCAGCTTTGATGAAAAAAGGATTCGTACGATAAAAATTTCCGCTCCAGATATTACTAATGGTACTATTGTCGGTAATTTTAGATTTGCTGAATTAAAAAATCTGGTTTCCAATTCATTAGGGAGTCTTTATACGAATTACAAGCCTGTAAAAGTTAAAAAAGGTCAGTTTCTGAAATTTAATTTTGAGGTTTATGATAAAATTGTCGAAGTATTTTTTCCTGAAATGAAAATCAGCGAAAACACGGTCGTCAAAGGGGTTATAAATTCTGATAATAATGAATTTAAATTTAATTTCAATTCTCCGACTATAACCGCTTCCAATACTACTCTTGATAATATTCGGGTTTCAATTGATAATAAAAATCCGTTGTATAATACTTATATAGAGCTGGATAGTATTAAAACCAAAATGTATAAAATTCGGGATTTCAGTTTGATTAATGTTACTTCAAAAGATACTTTGTTTTTTAGAACTGAGTTTAAAGGTGGTTCAAAGGGCAATGATTTTTTCAATTTAGATTTATATCACACTATTGATAAGGATAATAAAAACATAATAGGTTTTAGTAAATCCGAGATTAAACTAAAAAATAGTATGTGGTTTTTAAATGAATCCAATACACCTAATAATCGATTGATTTTTGATAAAAATTTGAAAGAATTTAAGCTTGATGATTTCATTCTCTCAAATGCAGAACAGGAAGTCAAACTCAATGGTGAATTTAGGGGAGATTCATATAAAGATTTAAATGTTGAATTTCAAAATTTTGACATCAATGCGTTAACATCGGCCCAGGAGAGTTTTGATATTAAAGGTAATTTAAACGGTAAGATCAATTTCAATCAAAATAAACTCGTATATAAACCTACAGCTTCATTGGTAATTGATGATCTGAAGGTCAATGGTTATGATTTAGGTGTTTTGAATTTTGATATAAAAGGAGATGAAAGTTTTAAAAAATTCACTTTATATTCTACTATTGAAAATGAAAATTTAGAATCTTTTAATGCCGATGGAAATTTTGAAATTGTAAATAAAGAAACATTATTTGACCTTAATTTTAAATTTGACAAATTCAACTTAGCTATCTTAAGTCCTTTGGGGGGAGATGTAATTTCTAATATAAGAGGATTAGTTTCCGGGAATGCAACTATTGGCGGATCTGTGAAAAAACCTGATATTAACGGGCGATTGTATGTTAATGGAGGAGGTTTGACTGTTCCTTATCTAAATGTTGATTATGCTTTAAAAGATAAGACGATTATTGATTTAACAGACGAAAAGTTCCTTTTTAGAAATAATACGTTAACTGACACCAAATTCAAAACAGTTGGAACTTTAAATGGAGTAATAGAACATAAGAATTTTTCGGATTGGAAATTGGATTTAGCGATAAATTCAAAAAGATTCCTCGTGTTAGATACTCAGGATAGTGAGGATGCTGCTTATTTTGGAACTGCATTTATTAATGGAGATGCCACAATTAAAGGGCCAACAAGTGGATTGGTTATTAAAGTAGATGCAAAATCCGAAAAAGGTACAATCTTAAAAATTCCAATAAACAATGCCGAAAGTGTTAGTGAAAATAGTTTTATCCATTTCATAACTCCAAAAGAAAAATTCAATTTGCAAAAAGGTATTGCAGAAAAAGCTAAAAATTACAACGGACTGGAATTAGAATTCGATTTGGAAATTACCCCAAACGCAGAAGTCGAAGTGATTTTGGATAGAAATTCAGGACACGGAATGAAAGGTAGGGGTAACGGAAACTTATTGTTTAAAATTAATACATTGGGTAATTTTAATATGTGGGGAGATTTCTTGCCTTATGACGGAACATATAATTTTAAATATGGTGGCTTAATCGATAAAAAGTTCAACGTCAGAAAAGGAGGTTCTATTGTTTGGGAAGGAGATCCAATGCGAGCACAATTGAATTTGGAAGCTGTCTATCAAACATCGGCAAATCCCGCTTTATTAATTGAAAATTCCAGCGTCAATAAAAAAGTTGATGTTGAAGTTGTTATCGGTATTCATGGGGATTTAACCCGTCCAGAACCAGACTTTTTTATTGATTTTCCAACAATCAAAAGTGTTTTGAAATCGGAACTTCAAACAGAGTTATCAGATAAAGATGTTAGACAAACACAAGCATTATATCTATTGTCAACAGGAAGTTTTTTAAGCAAAGATGGTTCAAGTCAGGCTGTTTCTTCTAGTTTATATGAAACGGCTTCGAGTATGTTGGGCGATATTGTGCATTCAAACGACGAAAAATTTGAAATGAATTTTAATGTTGTTTCTCCTGATAACAGGCCAAGCTCTCAAACAGACGGACGTGTAGAAGCGATCGTTTCTTCAAAAGTAAATGAAAGAATAACAATAAACGGAAAAATCGGTGTACCGTTTGGTGGGGTCCACGAATCGTCTATTGTTGGTGATATTGATATTAAATATAGAGTAAATGAAGATGGGTCTTTCAATCTGCATTTTTTCAATAAAGAAAATGATATTAATTATATAGGACAAGATATTGGATATACTCAAGGTGTAGGTATCTCTTATGAGGTCGATTTTGATACTTTTTCAGAATTAGTAGATAAGATGTTTAAAAGCAACAAATTGACTAAACCAAATAAAACTAAAGAAAATATAATAGATACGGATTCAAATTTGAATCCCGACTTTATTAACTTCACAAAGCCTACTGAGCCTAAGACGGAAAAGCCTAAAGTAAACAGAGATGCGGTGTTGCCAAATGATGATTGAGTTAATTGTTTGTTTTTAAGTAGTTTAGGTGTCTTTTGATTAAATTTAATTAACTTTATTGTCAAATGTAAATTTTGAATATTTAGGATAATTTTTAATGATGAAAATCAGTTTGTTTTGATAAAGAGGATGTTGTAAAAAAACTATAATTAATACATCGATTTTAGCTAAAAATAGTAATCTAATTTGCCTTTGTTTTTGATACAAAGAAACTTATCAACGAAAACGTTTGAATTCTAAAATTTTATTAAAATGTTGCAAAGCACCATTAAATTATATGCAATAATTGCTAAATTTACACTTTAATACTTAAAAAAATGTCAAAAACAATAAAAAAGATAGGTGTCCTTACCTCTGGAGGAGACTCCCCTGGAATGAATGCCGCCATTCGCTCTGTAGTGCGAACATGTGCTTTTCATAATATAGGATGTGTTGGTATTTATAGGGGTTATCAAGGAATGATTGAGGGAGATTTTATAGAAATGGGACCTCGAAGTGTAAATAACATTATTAATAAAGGAGGAACTATTTTAAAATCCGCAAGATCTATGGATTTTAAAACTCCTGAAGGGCGTAAAAAAGCGCATGAAAATCTTGTAAAAGCAGAAGTTGATGCATTAGTAGTTATTGGAGGTGATGGTTCTTTTACAGGAGCTTTATTGTTCAACTCCGAATATAATTTCCCTGTAATGGGAATTCCAGGAACTATTGATAATGACATATTCGGTACTAGTCATACTTTAGGTTATGATACCGCTTTGAATACAGTTGTTGAAGTAATTGATAAAATTCGCGATACTGCGAGTTCTCATAATAGATTGTTTCTTATTGAAGTGATGGGACGTGATGCAGGTCATATTGCATTGAATGCCGGAATTGGCGCTGGTGCAGAAGAAATTCTAATCCCGGAAGAAGATTTAGGCTTGGATCGTCTATTAGACTCATTAAGAAAAAGTAAAGCAACAGGAAAATCATCAAGTATTGTTGTAATTGCTGAAGGTGATAAAATTGGTAAAACTGTTTTTGAACTTAAAGACTACGTGGATTCTAATTTACCAGAATATGATGTTCGAGTTTCTGTATTAGGGCACATGCAACGAGGTGGTGCACCTTCATGTTTTGATAGAGTTCTAGCAAGCCGCTTAGGTGTGAAAGCTGTTGAAAGTATTTTGGAAGGTAAATCTAATTTTATGGTAGGTTTATTAGCTGATAAAATTGTACTCACACCTTTAGAACAAGCAATCAAAGGACATACTGAAATTGATCAGGAACTACTTAGAGTTTCAGACATAATGTCTATATAAAATAAAAAAAAAGTAAAAAATAAAATAATTTAAATTTAATACAATGTCAAAAGTAAAATTAGGAATTAACGGGTTTGGTAGAATTGGTAGAATCGTTTTTAGAGAATCTTTCAATAGAGACAATATAGAAGTTGTTGCAATCAATGACTTATTAGATGTTGATCATTTAGCTTACTTATTAAAATATGATTCAGTTCACGGTCGTTTTGATGGAACTGTTGAAGTAAAAGAAGGACAACTTTATGTAAACGGAAGAAAAATTCGTATCACTGCAGAAAGAAATCCATCTGCTTTAAAATGGGATGAAGTTGGTGCTGATGTAGTAGCTGAATGTACAGGTATTTTTACAACTATTGAAACTGCAAATGAACACATCAAAGGTGGTGCAAAAAAAGTTATTATTTCTGCTCCTTCTGCTGATGCTCCAATGTTTGTAATGGGAGTAAACCATGAAACTGCAAAAGCTTCTGATTTAATCGTTTCTAATGCATCTTGTACAACAAACTGTTTAGCTCCTTTGGCTAAAGTTATTCACGATAACTTCGGAATTGTTGAAGCTTTGATGACAACTGTTCACGCTACAACTTCAACTCAAATGACAGCTGACGGACCTTCTAAAAAAGACTGGAGAGGTGGACGTGCTGCTGCAATAAACATTATCCCTTCATCAACTGGAGCTGCAAAAGCTGTTGGAAAAGTTATTCCAGAATTGAATGGAAAATTAACTGGTATGGCTTTCCGTGTTCCTACTGCTGACGTTTCTACTGTAGATTTAACTGTAAAAGTTGCAAAAGAAACTTCTTATGAAGAAATCATGAAAGTTTTAAAAAATGCTTCTGAAACTTCAATGAAAGGTATTTTAGGATATACTGAAGATGCTGTAGTATCTCAAGACTTTATTTCAGATAAAAGAACTTCGATCATTGATGCAACTGCAGGAATTGGATTGAATTCAACTTTCTTCAAATTGGTTTCTTGGTATGATAATGAATACGGATATTCAAGCAAATTAATTGATTTGGCTGTACATATCTCTTCATTAAAATAAAAAATTATAATTTTCAAGATCCCATTAATTGTATTTAATGGGATCTTGTTGTTTTGTTTCGTTATATTTTAAAATTTATTATGAAACAAAATTCATAACCAATAAATAAACAATATGAAATTAATAGTTGATAGTGGTTCTACTAAAGCAGATTGGATTGCAATAGATGAAAAAGGAAAAGTTTTGTTTACCACACAAACATTAGGATTAAATCCTGAAATTCTTAACGGTGATGAAATTGTTGAGCGTTTGAATGATCGTTTTGATATATTACAAAATAAAAAAACTGCGACTCACTTATTTTTTTATGGTGCTGGTTGTGGAACTGATAGGATGAAAGCTATGCTTTCAGAAATTTTTAGAGATTATTTCTCAAATGCGGTAGTGGTTGTAGAAGAAGATACTTATGCCGCTGTTTTTGCAACAACTCCAAAAGGCGAAAGTGCAATTGTTGGTATTCTTGGTACTGGTTCAAATTGCAGTTATTTTGATGGTAAAGTTTTAGAACAAAAAGTACAATCATTAGGATATATTGCAATGGATGACTGTAGTGGTAATGTTTTTGGGAAAGAATTGATTAGAAAATATTACTTCAATAAAATGCCAAAAGAATTAGCAGAAGTATTTGAAAAAGAATATAATCTTGAACCTGATTATATTAAAAACCAATTGTATAAAGAGCCAAATCCAAATGCATATCTTGCTACTTTTGCTAAATTTTTAATTCAGCATAAAGAACATGAATTTTGTCGTAAAATAATTTTCAAGCAAATGAAATCATTTGTCAAAAATTATATTAAACAATTTGATAATTGCAAAGAGGTTCCAGTACATTTTGTAGGTTCTATTGCTTTTTATTTAAAAGAAGAATTGGCAGAAATCTTTGAAAAATACGAACTTCAATTAGGGAATGTATTAAGAAGACCAATTGACGGTTTAATTGCTTACCACGTTGCAAATAGTTAATATATATGGAAATTGCTATTATTGCCCATGACGGTAAAAAAGATGATATAGTAAAGTTCCTTATCAAAAACCGCGAATTGCTTCAACAAGAAAAAATACAGTTTATCGCAACGGGAACGACTGGTGGTAGAGCTGAAGCAGCAGGTTTTAAAACCACAAGAATGCTTTCAGGTCCATTAGGGGGTGATGCTCAAATTGCAGGAAGAGTTGCTGAGGGTAAAACTCAAATGGTTTTGTTCTTTAAAGATCCTCTTTCAAGTCATCCACATGAGGCAGATGTGAATATGCTTATTCGTGTTTGTGATGTTCACAATGTGCCGTTGGCAACAAATGAAGCAACAGCACAATTGTTAATTAATGCTATAGCACTGCAATCATAGATATTTCTACATTTACATTTTTTGGCAAACAAGCCACCTGAACCGTTTCACGAGCTGGAGCGGTTTTTTCGTTAAAATATGAACCGTAAACTAAATTAATTCTAGCGAAATCATTCATGTCAGAGATGAAAATAGTTGTTTTAACAACGTTTTCAAAAGTCATTCCAGCAGACTCCAGAATAGCTTTTAGGTTTTCCATTACTTGTTTGGTTTCATCATCAATATTGCCAAGAACCAATTCCATGGTTTCAGGGTTTAAAGCAATCTGGCCCGAAGCATATAATGTATTTCCTTTTAAAACGGCCTGATTGTATGGCCCGATTGGCGCAGGAGCTTTTTCAGTATTAATTATTGTTTTCATAAGTTATATTCATTTAGGTATTAGTAATAAAAGACTTCTTTTTTAGGAAATTGTTTGTTGTACAATGTAATTGTTAAAAGTTTTGATTTCTTTTTTCCCATTTAATATCACTAAGTATTCCGGATTTGATTCCGATATAAAAATTCCAACTTGCATTATCACCAAAAGGAGTCCAGTTAAAATCCATTCTCCAACTCAGCAAATCTCTTTCAAAACGCAATTGAGTGAAAGTAACCCCCTTTTGTACAAAATCAAATCCAGTTGAAATACCAGCTTTCCATTTAGGAGTTAAATCGGTATTAACAGAGACCATGACAGAGTTTCCTGTTATTTTTTTTTCTCGATTATTATTGCCATATGTTAATGAGTAAGCAAACGTCATATCCCAAGGAATTTTTGATCTAAAGAATTCACTAATAGCATCATTATTTTCATCATCAGCCCCAAATTTGCTATTTTTTCGATAGCTTCCCGTGTCAATATCTGAACCAAATAAATCGTCTTCACGCCCTCCATTTCTGGCAGCTTGTGAGTCTTTATTCTTTTCGTCTTTTTCTCCTCTACTAGAAAGAGAATAATTCATTGTCAAATTGGCGCTCGTCATTCTAAAAAGACTTCCTCCATTATTAATATTGAATTTGTCGATTCTGTTTCCAGAATTATCAATTGCATAAGGATCTAAAGTTGTTCCGAAATTCGCACTCAATTTATTATTAAAAAATTGAGTTCCTCCGCTAATCCTTACTGGTGCCCATTTTAATGTTTCGGCATCAATATTATAACTAGTGGAAAGATTTAAGTTATTAAGGAGCATTATCTTTTTTAGTTCCGTTTTTGTAGTGTCTTTGTCAGCTACTTTTGCTTCAAAAGTATTACTAAGGTTAAAACCAATTGAATTTGAACTGTTTAATCCAGGTGCGCCATACATTCCTCCTTCAAAACGGGTATAGTCCTTTTGCATTTTTCCACTTCCATCAATGGCATAAGTATCATAATATTTCTCAAAACTAGGGGTGTAGCTATGAGAAAGAGAAGGCCTCATAACGTGTCTGATTGATTTTATTTTTTTATCATCACCAAAATTAAACGTTCCATAAATAGTTGTTCCAATACTTGTAGAAGATGAATAAGTTCTAAAAGCATCAAAACCTTTTACATCGTTGGTAACTACAGTTGATAATTGGTCATCATAGTGTTTTTCGATAGTTTTAAAGTACCAAACTTCTTCATAATTAACAGAGGTAGAAACACTAAAATATTTAAAAACTTTAAAATTGGTGCTTAATGGAATAGAATGTTGAAAACCTATATCAGCATTTTGAAACATTTCAGGCTTAAAGAATAAAGAATCAGTTGTTATAAAGCTGTTCTTTCCATTTAAGTTATATTGTAAATTGATGTTTTTGAAAAATCCTTTTTTAGCCCCATCATTAATAGCAAAAGGATAAATCCTGTCTACGCTGAATTGTAGCGTAGGAAGAGTCATATTTATTTCTTTTGTATTTGTATTTTGAGAGTGTGTTGCAGTAAGTGATAGTCTACTTTCTGGGACTGTATGAAAAACGGTACTATAAGATACCGATGAACTCAATGAGTTATTTAGAGAAGATCCTACATTGACCTGATTGATAGTTTTTTTGAAATATTCACTACTTCCTAAATTGACAGAAGCTGAAAAAGTAGAATTTGGATTGGCTTTAGAATCTTGAGAATGCGACCATTGGATATTGTAAATTCTTGTTTTGGAATAGTCAGGATAACCTCTTTCACTTATAATGTTATTTTCAAAACGGACGTTGACATTCCCTTGAAAATTATACCTTTTTGCATAGGAAGACTGCATTCCTATGGCATAACTTCCATTTGTATAGTAATCGCCAATTACGGTTAAGTTATAATGATCACTCAAGGCAAAATAATATCCACCATTTTGAAGTGAAAATCCCTTACTTTGGGAATCATTGTAAGAAGGAAGTATTATTCCCGAAACACTTTTTTCTTTTGATAACGGAAAATAAGCAAAAGGAAGAAACAATGGAGTAGGTACTCCAGCAATTACCATATAAGTGGATCCTGTTACAATTTTTTTTCCAGGTACAAATTTAATTTTGTTGGTCTGAAAATAATATTCGGGATTGTCAATGTCTTTTGCAGTAGTAAATCTAGCACCTTTCAAAAAATAAGTTGAATCATTCTCTTTTTTTGTAATGGCGGCTTTTACGTTAAATTCGTCTTGTGTTGTCCTGGAATTCCAGATTAATGCTTTTTTAGTTTTGAAATTAAAGCGAATAGAATCTGGTTCGATTAGATTTGACCCTTGTTTGAAACTGGGAAACTGAGTATAATTTCCTAGTGAATCTTTGATTCTACCTGCATAAACTTCGTTTTTCTCATAATCCATTACAATAATACCCGATTTTAGTTCTACATCTTGGTAGTATAATTCGGCTTTATCATATAAGGTAATAAGCTTTTTCTTTTGTTCTATTCTGGCGTATTTTGCAGCTTTATAATTTACTTTTCCATCGAGAAATTTCTTTTTGACTTTAATTGTATCAAGTTTAACTGTGTCTTTAGTCGATTCAGCTAATGTTGGAATTTCTGTTGGCTCTTCTTTAGTTTTCTTAACTTCCTGTTTATTAGATGGGATATTTGTCTGTTTCTTTTTTATATCTTGTGAATATAAATTGGCACTACCTAAAGATAGGAATATTGATAGTAAAACGATATTAAATAAGTTTGTATGCAAAGGTTTAAATACTATTTTTGTAAAATAATGAGTCAAATATTGGTGTGCCAAAATTACTATATTTTTTTGGCAAAAATAATCAAAACACAAATTTATAACCGAAGTCTTGTAATTAAATGACTATTAGATGTATATGTTAAAAAAAATAAAAGTTGCATTCACATTTTTTATAGTACTGTTGACGGTTACTACGTACGGACAATCCAATAATTTTAAAGTTACTTTGGATGCTGGACATGGAGCACATGACTTTGGAGCGGTGTATAGCGGGAGAATAGAAAAAAATATTGCATTGGCTATTGCGTTAAAAGTTGGAAAAATTTTAGAAGCAAACCCAAAAATAACAGTAATATATACGAGAAAGACAGATGTATTTATTGACTTGGTAGAAAGAGCTAATATTGCAAACAGAGCCAATTCGCATATTTTCGTTTCTATACATTGTAATGCCAATAAAAATCTTGCTGCAGATGGCACGGAGACTTATGTAATGGGGATGACCAAAGTTGCCTCTAATTTGGAAGCAGCAAAAAAGGAAAATGCAGTAATTACTTTGGAAAAAGATTATAAGCAAAAATACGAAGGTTTTGATCCAAATTCTCCTGAAACAATGATTGGTATGACCTTAATGCAAGAGGAATATCTCGAAAATAGTATTTCATTGGCAAGTAAAATTGAAGATGCTTTTGGATTATTAGGCAAAAAATTGAGACAAGGAGGAGTTAAACAAGCGCCATACATGGTGTTGCACAAAGCATATATGCCACGAGTTTTGATTGAAACTGGATTTGTTTCGAATGCTGTAGAAGGCGAAGTACTCAACTCCGAGCAAGGACAAAATGATATTGCCAAAGCTATTGCTGATGCTATAATAAGTTATAAAAACGAATATTTTGGCAATGGAGAAGTAGAAAACGTAGGAGAAAAGCCTTCAGAGATACTTAAAGAAACCCAAGAGAAAAAAGCAGAAGTTCAGGGCGTTAGTAAACCTATAAAGAAAGATACTCTAGATGTAATATACAAAATTCAGCTTTCAGCCACTAAAAAAAAGTTGGCATTAAGTCCTAAAAATTTCAATGGCTTGAAAAATGTGTCTGTAGTTTTTGAAGATAATCTCTATAAATATCAATACGGAGAGAGCACTGATTATGAAGATGCTAAAAGTCAATTGAAAGTAGTTAAAGCAAAAGGATTTGAATCTGCTTATTTAATTGCATTTAAAAACGGAAAAAAGATTAGCATTCAGGAAGCAATCAAATAATTATTAATTCAACTATTTTATATTAAATTTACTCATTAAAAAAACAAAATTTTGAAAATTACAAGAGAAATAAAGACTGCAATTCTAGTTATAACATCAATTTTATTATTCATTTGGGGATATAATTATCTAAAAGGTAAAGATCTTTTTGATAGTTATAAAATTTTTTATGTAGAATACCAAAATGTTGAAGGACTTGCGCCATCAGCTCCTATTACAATAAACGGTCTCGCTATTGGAAAGGTAAAAAATATATCAATAACCGAAAAAGGAACTTTGCTTGTAGTGTTACAAATAAATACAGATTTCCCAATATCCAAATCAAGTGTAGCAGCAATTTATGATGCAAGTCTTATTGGAGGGAAACAAGTTGCAATTCGTCCTAATTATAATGATAAAAATATAGCCCAGGATGGAGATTATCTTCAGGGCGTTGTTCAATCCGGTTTAATGGATTCATTGGGTGAGAAAATTGATCCAGCAATGGCTAAATTAGAAAAATTATTGACCAGTGCAGATCAATTAGTAATGGGTATAAACGAAGTTTTAGACGCAAAAGGAAAAGCAGATCTAAAAAAGAGTTTGGCAGAATTGAGTGCTACAATGGAACAGTTTCATAAAGTTGCAGCAAATGCAAATGTAGTTTTAGAAGAAAATAAAGGACAATTGAAAGGTGTTGTGACTAATTTTCATAAAGTTTCAGACAATTTTGTTAAGATTTCAGATTCATTAAATAAAGCTGATTTAGGCCTTACAGTTAGAAATTTAAATGCAACTTTAAACAAAGTTGATGGTATGATGCAAGGTCTTCAAGCGGGTAAAGGCTCAATGGGTAAGTTGCTGAAAGATGAAGCTTTATATAACAATTTAGAAAAGACTTCTAAAGAACTTGAATTACTTTTACAAGACGTAAGACTAAATCCTACACGTTATGTAAATGTTTCTGTTTTTGGTAAAAAAAATAGACCATACGTTGCTCCACAAGATTCTATCATAAACGTAAAAAATTAGTTTCATGACCTACTTAAGTAATGTTTTATTTGCCATTGTACTGGTAATTGGATTCGGATATTTTTATTTGAATGTAAAAAAAATTATTAGAAATATTAATCTTGGCCTTGATGTTGATCGTAGTGATAATCCACAGGCAAGATGGAAAAATATGGCTATGATTGCTCTTGGACAATCCAAAATGGTAAAGCGTCCAGTATCTGGATTTCTTCATATCATTGTTTATGTTGGATTTGTTATTATCAATATTGAATTATTAGAAATTATTATTGATGGGCTCTTTGGAACTCATAGAATTTTTGCTCCAATGGGAGTTGTTTATGATGTGCTAATTGGTTCTTTTGAAATATTAGCTTTATTGGTTCTTGTAGCTGTTTCAGTTTTTTGGATTAGAAGGAATATTATCAAGCTTAGACGTTTCTTTAATCCTGATTTAAAAGGATTTCCAAAAAGAGACGCCAATACGATCTTATATTTTGAAATGATTTTGATGGCATTATTTTTATTAATGAATGCATCAGATTTGCATTTGCAGAATGTACCTGGTGGTTTTTCACACTTTATAAAAGCAGGTTCTTTTCCAATAAGTCAATTTATTGCTCCAGTTTTTAATGGAATGTCAAATGAATTGGTAATGTTACTTAATGAAGGTTTTTGGTGGTTACATATTGTCGGCATTTTGGTTTTTATGAATTACCTTTATTTTTCAAAACACCTTCATATTTTATTAGCTTTTCCAAATACTTATTTTGCTAATTTGAAGCCACAAGGACAATTTGATAATGTAGCTTCAGTTACCGCTGAAGTAAAATTAATGATGGATCCAAATGCAGAACCATTTGCAGCAGCACCAGTTTCAGAAAATGCAACTCCAGCTAAGTTTGGAGCTAGTGATGTTCAGGATTTAAATTGGGTACAGTTATTAAATGCTTATACCTGTACAGAATGTGGGCGTTGTACTTCATCATGCCCTGCAAATCAAACAGGAAAAAAATTGTCTCCCCGTAAAATTATGATGGACACAAGAGACAGATTGGAAGAAGTAGGTAGAAATATAGACGCTAACAAAGGCATTTTTATCCCAGATAATAAGACTTTATTAAACGATTATATCACTCCTGAAGAGTTATGGGCTTGTACATCATGTAACGCTTGTGTGGAGGAATGTCCGGTAAATATCAGTCCGCTTTCTATCATTATGGATATGAGACGTTATCTTGTAATGGAGCAAAGTGCGGCACCAATGCCTCTAAATGCTATGATGACCAATATTGAAAATAATGGTGCGCCATGGCAATACAGTCAACAAGATCGTTTGAATTGGAAAAACGAAAATTAATCGGTTGTCATTAAATAAATAAAAATACCTCGCAAACTGGAATTTATTCCTTTTGCTAAAAAATAATATAAAAGTTATGTCAGAAAGTTTAATAGTCCCAACAATGGCCGAAATGATTGCTCAGGGTAAACAACCAGAAGTTTTATTTTGGGTTGGCTGCGCAGGAAGTTTTGATGATAGAGCAAAGAAAATTACAAAAGCATTTGTTCGAATTTTAAATCGTGCCAATGTTGATTTTGCTGTTCTTGGTACCGAAGAAAGTTGTACTGGTGATCCAGCAAAAAGAGCAGGTAATGAATTTTTGTTTCAAATGCAGGCCATGATGAATATTGAGGTACTAAATGCATATGAAGCCAAAAAAATTGTTACTGCTTGCCCACATTGTTTTAATACATTAAAAAATGAATACCCAGAATTGGGCGGTCATTACGAGGTCGTTCATCATACTGAGTTCCTTAAATCATTATTAGATTCAGGCCGATTAACTATTGAAGGTGGTCAGTTTAAAGGAAAAAGAATAGCTTTTCACGATCCATGTTATTTAGGTCGAGCTAATAATATTTATGAAGCGCCAAGAGATTTAATTGAAAAATTAGATGTCGAATTAACCGAAATGAAACGTTCCAAAGCTAATGGTTTATGCTGTGGAGCTGGAGGTGCGCAGATGTTTAAGGATGCCGAACCCGGAAACAAAGAAATCAATGTAGAAAGAACAGAAGATGCTTTGGAAACGAAACCAGATATTATAGCAGCAGCTTGTCCATTTTGTAATACCATGTTGACTGATGGTGTTAAAAATAAAGAGAGAGAAGGTGATGTTAAAGTAATGGATATTGCTGAATTGATCGCTAATGCCGAAGATTTGTAATTGCAAATCTTATTTTAAAAATATAAATCAAAATAAAATGTACGTTCCTTTTGAAAATTTACCCGGAGAATCCAGAATTTGGATTTATCAATCGAATAGAAAATTTTCGGACGCCGAGTTTTCTGAAATTGAGACTGATTTGCAATCATTCCTTAACGAATGGGCTGCTCACGGAACTAGTCTTGAATCTTCTTATTCATTAAAATATAATCGTTTTATTATCATAGCAGTAAATCAAGAAGTACAGGCAGCAACTGGTTGTTCTATTGATTCCTCAGTTGAATTTATTCAAGGTTTGGAAAAGAAATATGATGTGGATTTATTGGATAAAATGAATGTGACTTTCAAACAAGGAGAGCATATTGCACATAAATCTTTGATTGATTTCAAAAAAATGGTAAAAGACAAATCAGTTACTGAAAACACGATTGTTTTCAATAATTTGGTTAATAATATCGAAGAGTTCAATGAATCTTGGGAGGTTCCCGCAATTGATAGTTGGCACAGCCGATTTTTTTAAATGAACTACTATATGTCTAAAATACTTTCCCTTTTTGTGTTTTTTTTCTGGTTTTCGATTTCCAACGCACAAAATTTGGATATTGATATTTTAAAAGACATAAATGTTAACAGGAATACCAATTTGGATCCTTTTATGAAAGGAGTTACGAATAGCGTTACTCCAATTGTCATTGGAACTCCGATTGTTATTTACGCTGTGGGATTAATTGAAAAAGACAGTATAACTAAGCAAAAAGCGATTTTTATTGCTGAATCTTTGGGCGCTTCAGCATTTATTACTTTGGCTGTGAAAAGCATTGCAAAAAGGGACAGACCTTATGAAACCTATCCCGAAATAGATAATGTTACTGAAGAGTCGAGCTATTCTTTTCCCTCGGCACATACTTCTTTTGCTTTTGCAACTGCAACTTCATTGAGTATGGCTTATCCAAAATGGTATGTTATTGCCCCTTCTTTTTTGTGGGCCGGCACCGTTGGATATTCCCGAATGCATCTGGGTGTTCATTATCCTACCGATGTTTTGGTTGGTGCTATTGTAGGTAGTGGCTCTGCTTTTTTATGTCACAAATTAAATAAATGGATCAACAAAAAAAGAGCTCCTCATCAAAAGAAACTTTGGGAATAGACTTCGTTCAGCTTTATTTTTAGTTTATGAATGATTTTTGAAATGTTAAAATTTAACTTTTATTTCATAATAAACCCGATCTATTCTCATTACTTTCGTTACACTTAAAAGTCATATAAAAATGAAGATAATGTCAATATTGCATTGATGATTACTTGTTAATTAAATATGACACTAAAAAAACATTTAAAAACATATATGAAAATAGCAATAGTTTGTTATCCAACTTTTGGAGGAAGTGGCGTTGTTGCAACTGAATTAGGGTTGGAATTAGCAAGAAGAGGACACGAAATTCATTTTATAACATATAGCCAACCAGTACGTTTGGCATTATTAAATCCAAATGTGCATTATCATGAAGTTATAGTTCCTGAATATCCACTTTTTCATTTCCAGCCTTATGAATTGGCTTTGTCTAGCAAACTGGTGGATATGGTTAAATTGCACAATATTGACCTTTTACATGTTCATTATGCTATTCCGCATGCATATGCTGGCTACATGGCTAAACAAATGCTGAAAGATGAAGGTATTGATATTCCAATGGTAACAACATTGCATGGAACCGATATAACTTTGGTTGGTAACCATCCATTTTATAAACCAGCAGTTACTTTTAGTATAAATAAATCTGATTATGTGACTTCGGTTTCTAAAAGCTTGAAAGATGACACTTTAAAATTATTTAATATTAAAAATAAAATTCAGGTTATTCCAAATTTTATCGAATTAGAAAAAAATAATTATGATCCTACTATTCCGTGTAGTCGTTCTGTTATGGCTCAACCTCAGGAAAGGATAATTACCCACATCAGTAATTTCAGGAAAGTAAAGCGTATTCCAGATATTGTCAAAATATTTTATAAAATTCAAAAAGAAATTCCAGCCAAATTGATGATGGTTGGCGATGGCCCTGAAAAGGAGAAAGCTGAGAAATTATGTAGAAAATATGGGATTGAGGATAAAGTGATTTTTTTTGGTAACAGTAATGAAATTGATCGGATTTTATGTCTAACTGATTTATTTCTTTTACCTTCAGAAACAGAAAGTTTTGGTTTAGCTGCGCTCGAAGCAATGGCTTGCGGAGTTCCTGTAATATCTAGTAATTCGGGTGGTTTGCCTGAAGTAAATGAAAATGGTGTGTCAGGATACTTAAGTAATGTTGGTGATGTTGATGAAATGGCCAAAAATGCTCTGAAAATATTAAAGGAGGATAGCGTTCTCAGTGAATTCAAACGAAATGCATTGCATGTTGCTGAGAAATTTGACATCAAGAACATTCTACCAATTTATGAAGCTTTATATCTCAAGGCTATAAATAAATATAAGTAATTTAAGGGAACATCTTTTGTAAAGACAAAAGATGTTTTTTTTTAGTTATTGTCCCCGTAACTTTAATTTTCAAGTCTATAGCATTAATGAATTTATTCTTTTATAATTTTATACTTGAGGATAAATGTTATAGTTGAGTTATTGTGTTTCTTAAATATTTGTATCGTTTTAAAAAATAAAAGTGACTGCGGTATTTTTTTGAACTGAAAATTTAATGTAATTCTTTAACAGTTTATTGTTTTCTTATTTAAAAGTAACGCTATTTAGAATGCATTTAATGTGAAATATTACTAATTTATAATTTTTAGTTTAATTCATAAAACTTACATTTGCGTAAAATTTTATACAATGGCAGGAAATAGCTACGGAACACTATATAGAATAACTACTTTTGGTGAATCACATGGAGAAGCATTGGGCGGAATTATTGACGGTTGTCCTTCAGGAATTCAATTAGACTTAGATGCAATTCAGTTTGAAATGTCAAGAAGAAAACCAGGTCAATCAGCGATAGTTACTCAAAGAAAAGAACCCGATGATGTACAGTTTTTATCTGGAATTTTTGAAGGAAAAACTACTGGAACACCAATCGGTTTTATTATTCCAAATACCAATCAAAAATCAGACGATTATTCCCATATTAAAGATAATTACAGACCAAGTCATGCTGATTATGTTTATGAAAAAAAATATGGAATAAGAGATTATAGAGGTGGTGGTCGTAGTTCAGCACGTGAAACCGCCAGTAGAGTAGTAGCTGGTGCTATTGCCAAACAAATGTTACCACAAATAAAATTCAATGCTTATGTTTCTTCAGTTGGTCCAATTTTTATGAATAAAGCGTATCAGGAATTGGATTTTTCTAAAATAGAAAGTAATCCAGTGCGTTGTCCAGATGAAGAAGCAGCAATTGAAATGGAAGAATATATTCGTCAAATTCGTAAAGAGGGTGACACTGTAGGAGGTACGGTTTCCTGTGTGATTCAAAATGTGCCAATCGGTCTGGGAGAACCAGTTTTTGACAAATTGCATGCTGAATTAGGTAAAGCGATGTTGTCAATAAATGCTGTAAAGGGCTTTGAATTTGGAAGCGGTTTTGAAGGTGTAAAAATGAAAGGAAGTGAGCACAATGATTTATACAATCCTGACGGAACCACACAAACTAATCGTTCTGGCGGAATTCAAGGAGGAATCAGCAATGGAATGGATATTTATTTCCGTGTGGCATTTAAACCTGTTGCCACATTAATGCAAAAACAAGAATCTTTAGATAACCAAGGAAATATTACCGAAATGACAGGAAAAGGGCGTCATGATCCTTGTGTTGTTCCGCGTGCTGTTCCCATCGTAGAAGCTATGGCAGCAATTGTTCTTGCTGACTTTTTTCTTTTGAATAAAACTTATTTGTAATTGATGAATTTCAATGTTTATTTAAACGTCAAAATGGAATAAAAAAAAATACATTTTGATCAAATAAATTTGAAATTAAATCTTGAAAATTAATTAAATGAATAAAACACAAACTAATAAGGGATCTTTTTTTAAAGGTTTAACGGGTCAAATTCTTATTGCGATGCTTTTAGGAGCAATATTAGGTGTTATTATTCATAATTCCACAGCAGTAGAAACGACTCAGGAATTTAGTAACAAAATAAAAATGCTGGCTACCATTTTTATTAGGTTGGTACAAATGATTATTGCTCCATTAGTTTTTACCACTTTAGTAGTTGGAATAGCAAAATTGGGTGATATTAAAGCGGTTGGTAGAATTGGAGGGAAAGCTTTAGGATGGTTTTTTACGGCCTCATTTATTTCTCTGTTAATTGGAATGCTGTTTGTGAATTTATTGAAACCAGGTGTTGGATTAAATTTATCAGATATTGACTTGACCAGTGTTTCTGATGTTACTGCTAAAACTCAAAGTTTGTCTTTTGAAAACTTCGTAGAACATATAGTTCCAAAAAGTCTTTTTGAAGCGATGGCAACCAATGAAATTCTGCAAATTGTAATTTTTTCTATTTTCTTCGGATTGGCAGCAGCATCACTAGGTGATACTGCAAAACCAGTAATTGATTTTTTAGACAGAACTTCTCATGTTGTTCTAAAAATGGTAAATTACGTGATGAAGTTTGCTCCGTTAGGTGTTTTTGGTGCTATTGCCGGTGTATTTGCGGTGCGTGATTTTCAAGAATTAGCTATTACTTATTTTAAATTCTTCGGTTCATTTTTAATAGGGATTGGCACACTTTGGGTGGTATTAATTGTAGTAGGTTTTATCTTTCTTGGTAAAAGAATTAAAACATTATTGCAATATATTACGAGTCCATTAATTGTTGCTTTTGGAACTACAAGTTCTGAAGCAGTTTTTCCAAAGCTTACTGAAGAATTAGAACGATTTGGGGTGAAAGATAAAATAGTGTCTTTTATGTTGCCTTTGGGATATTCGTTTAATCTCGATGGAAGTATGATGTATATGACTTTTGCAAGTATTTTTATTGCACAGGCGTATGGTATTCATCTCGATTATCCAACACAATTTACGATGCTTTTGGTTTTGATGCTAACTAGTAAAGGGATAGCAGGGGTTCCTAGAGCAAGCTTGGTAGTTGTTGCTGCTAGTTGTGGAATGTTTAAAATCCCGATCGAAGGTATTGCATTAATATTACCAATAGATCATTTTTGCGATATGTTTAGAACGGCTACAAATGTTTTAGGAAATGCATTAGCGACATCAGTCGTTGGTAAATGGGAAGATGATAAAGAAGAAATTAATTAAAATGAAATAAATTTTATTTCATAATCATACATTAAACAAAAGCAGTTACATTTTGAAAAAAAAGTAACTGCTTTTCTTATTTGATAACTTAATGAGTTTTTAAAATATTATTAACATATAGATGCAGAATATCTTAGTTTTAACTTATATTTGAAAAAAAAACTTCTATTATGCCCCTAATAAGGATAGTTTTATTAATAATCTTATCATTTAATTTTTTAGGTACAACTTTAAATGGGCAAAATCAGTTGCCTTCTAAAAAAGAAATTAATCAATTAATAGCTTCAGCTACCAAGCTTCGCGAAGCTGGTGATTTCGAAAAATCTTTATTAATTTCAAGATTGGCTTTACGTAAATCTATTGCGATAAAAGATAATGTTCTTATTGCAGAAAATTATAATAATGTTGCGGCAAATTTTAATTCTTTAGTTGAATTTGATAAAGCTATTTTTTACTACAATAAAGCTTTGGCATATGCCAATTATACTGATAATGACAGCATAAAACAGAGGGTTAATAACAACCTTGGTAATATGTTTTGTTTTGAAAAAAAGAATTACAAAAAAGGGATATTTTATTATCGAAAAGCAATTGAATACAGTAAAAAAATTGCTGATTCCTCTCAACAGGCTTTTACAAACCTTAATTTGACCTGGGCACTTTTCGATATTAAAAAGTTTGATGAAGGTGAGGAAAGTTTAAAAACTGTTAATCTATACTATAAAAAGCATAAAAATAATTTTGTTGTAGTTATAGTGAGTATGCTTAACGGCATGTATTATAGTCACAAAAATAACAATCAAAAAGCTGAGTTTTATTTTAAAGAAGCTATTCGGCTTGGAAAAAAGCTAAATGAAAAATCGGATTTGTCATTTTCACATTTAGAGTATTCCAAATTTTTGTTTAAGCAGAAAGATTTCGAAAGAGCTTATGAGAATCTGAAACAATACACTGATCTAAGTGATGAAATTTATGCTGAAGAAAAATTAGCAAAAGCTAATGTACAAGGCATCAATCTCCAGCTAGACGAATACAAGCGTACGATTGACAAAATAGAAAATGAAAAAGATTTACAGTTTCAAAGCTTAAAAAAATCGAGGATTATTGTACTACTTTTTATAATCACCACATTTGTTTTATTGCTTTTTTTGAATTCATTAATTAGAAACAACAATTTTAAATTAAAATCAAATGCAGATTTATTGCTTGCAAATGAAGAATTGAAAATTGCCAAGAAAAAAGCAGAAGAGTCTGCTATGTTAAAAACGCAATTTGTTTCAACGATAAGTCATGAATTAAGAACTCCTCTTTATGGTGTTGTCGGAATTGCTGATTTACTGCTGGAGGAGCATAAGGAACTCGCTAAAAGCCCTCATTTAACTTCATTAAAATTCTCTGCTCGTTATTTGTTGTCATTGGTTAATGACATTTTGCAGATTAATAAAATTGAAGAAAATAAAATCATTTTGGATAATATGACTTTTAATTTGACAGATGAATTTAATATGATAAAAAATTCATTGTCTTTTATTGCCAAAAAAAATAATAATAAAATTGATGTTGATATTGATCCTTTAATTCCAGAAAATTTGATTGGAGATAAACTTCGTTTTGCTCAAATTTTAATGAATTTGGTCAGCAATGCCTTGAAATTTACTAAAAATGGAGAGGTTAATATAATTGCAAAACAGTTGGCAGTAGAAGGAGAAATGCATTCTATTGAAATTAAAATACAGGATAATGGAATTGGGATTTCTCCATCGGATCAGGATAAAATCTTTGATAAATTTGTTCAAGTAGGAAGGAAGGAACTGGATTATCAAGGTACAGGCTTAGGATTATCAATCGTGAAGCGTTTATTAGGCCTTTTTGGAAGTGATATTATAGTAGAAAGTGAATTGGGTAAAGGAACAGTTTTTACCTTTTGTATTGATTTTAAATCCAGCGTTTCCAGAACTAATGAAATAATAAATAATATCCAAGTGGATTTAACTTCTAATGAAATGTTCAAAGTACTTATAGTCGAAGACAATCGTATCAATCAATTAATTACCAAAAAGACTATTGAAAAGAATAATTATTCTTGCAAAGTAGTTGATGATGGCTTTATGGCTCTGGATATTTTATCAAAAGAAGATTTTGATATTATTTTGATGGATATAAACATGCCTTTGATAAATGGTTTTGAAACAACAAGACAAATACGGGCCAAAGGTATTGATACGCCTATTATTGCCTTAACAGCTTTTGATAAAAACGAAATAACAGACGAAGCAATTATGGCAGGAATGAACGATATTATTGTAAAACCATTTGATTCAGTACAATTGTTTAAAGTTATGAATTGCCTTATTTTAAAAGCTAAAACTATTATTTAATTTAAAAAAGTATTAGTTAAAAAAAAAACATCTTTAAATTTGACTTTAAAGATGTTTTAATTTTAAAAATGTATTAAAAGCTTAATACCATCTTTTTTTATTTTGTTTAGATGCGCTCGATTTTCGAGATTTGTGAGCGCCGCCGCTGCGGTTTGAATTTTTTGGTTTTTCGGTTGTTTCAGGACTTCCGGAATGCCAAGGATAAGGATGATCATTTATTGTTTTTACATCCACTTTTATTAGTTTTTGAATGTCTTTCCAGTAGTCTTTTTCATCTTTGCCACAAAACGAAATCGCAATTCCGCCATTTCCTGCACGACCAGTTCGTCCAATGCGGTGAACATAAGTTTCTGGAATATTTGGCAAATCAAAATTAACAACATAAGGCAATTGGTCAATATCTATACCACGAGCGGCTATATCTGTTGCCACAAGGACTCCAACTTCTTTATTTTTAAAAGCATCGAGAACGCGTTGTCTTGCGTTTTGGGATTTATCACCATGAATGGCTTCGGCAGCAATATTTTTTTTTCTTAATGCCTTTACTACATTATCAGCTCCATGTTTTGTTCTCGAAAAAACTAAGACATTTGATAAATTTTCATTGTTTATTAAATGATAAAGTAGATTTCTTTTTTCACCTTTTTCAACAAAATAGATGCGTTGTTCTACCGTTTCTGCAGTAGATGAAACTGGAGAAACCGTTACTGTTTCTGGATCCGTAAGAAACATTTCTGCCAATTCTCTTATAGCAATCGGCATCGTTGCAGAGAATAAAAGGGTTTGTCTGTTTTTTGGTGTCAGTTTAACAATTTTTTTGACATCATTCACAAAGCCCATATCAAGCATTTGATCGGCTTCATCTAGTACCAAAGTGTGTAAATGATTTAAATCAATAAAACCTTGTTTGTGCAAGTCTAATAATCTTCCTGGTGTCGCAATGACAATATCCACACCGCCCTTTAAAGTATCGACTTGTGGATTTTGAGATACACCACCAAACAATGTTAATTGTGTCAGATTAGTGTATTTTCCATAAGTATCAAAACTTTGTCCAATCTGAACAGCCAATTCTCTTGTGGGAGTTACAACAAGTGCGCGAATTACTTTTGCTTTTTTTGAAGAACCTACAATTCGATGCAATTGATGAATAATTGGAATTGCAAAAGCGGCAGTTTTTCCGGTTCCGGTTTGAGCACAGCCTACTAAATCTTTTCCTGCCAAAACAACTGGTATGGATTGTTCCTGAATAGGTGTAGCTTCTGTATAGCCTTCTTCAAATACGGCTTTTTGTATACTTTTTGAAAGTGATAAATCTTCGAATAACATATTTTGGATATTAAATTATCATGTATTAAGTACATAGATAAGGCCGCAAAGATAGTGTTATTATTTCGGATGAAAATTATTTTGCTTTAAGAGCGTAATTTTCTTCAGTTTATACCTGAATTGAATTATGTGATTTCATGAAGTCGGTAACAAGATAACCAATAAGTTTACCTATCAAATGATTGTTTTTATCTTCTCCTAAATCAGGAGCGCCTTCGCAAATGTGTATATATGTTGCATTCTTATTTTTGGCAAAGAAAGAAACAAACCGACGAAGTTCTTCAATCGAAAATCCGCTTAGGGTCATTGCACTGCTGGCAATATCTGGAATTGCATCCAAATCTATTTCAATTCCAAAAGGATCATTTTTAATGAAATCAAGAGCATTTGTCATTTCTTCAGAAAACACTTTTTCTTTTCTGATATTTACGCTGTCGTAGGTGTTGTATCGAACTCTGTCTTCAATTTTTTTTATTATATCTAAAACATTTTTGGAAGTATAATTTTCGTGAAGCCCAAAAATGAAATATTTTTTTAAGAACCCTTCCTCAAATGCATATGAAAATCCATTGCCACTATGACGACCTTCTAGAATCCTGAAATCTGAGTGTGCATCAAAATTAACTGCATTTATGGCTTTACCTTTTGCTAATGCCGCTCCTTTTATATTTCCGTATGAGTTGTTATGACCACCACCAATAACTATGGGAACTTTTCCGGCCTGAATTATTTTGCATATAATATGAGAGACTTCTTTGTCTATTTTTTCTACTAATTGACTTAATTTGGAACGGTCATCAATATCATTAAAATCAAGATGTTCAACTTCCATCATTTCCTTTTTAACATCAAGATATCCTAAAACAATAATTTGATTGCCTTTTGAAAAACGATTGTGTTGGATATTTGCTATGCCTTTTATTGCACTTTGCCATCCAGAAGCAGCTCCTGGTCGACCGTAATTAGCTCTAACTCCAATGTCTTCGGGAATGCCAAATAAAACAAATTTAGCCTCACTTTTTTTCATGAAATCAAAAGGATCAGTATCTTTTGGAATGATAAGCATTTTCTCGCCAAATTTTATTTCACCACTTCTGTGGTTAGTTACTTTTGCCAGATCATTAATACTGAATGTAATAAGCTTTTCCATAAAAAAGAATTCCCTAAAATAGATATTATTTATTTTCCAAAAATAATATAATTGAGTTAAGTTGCGTTATATATATTATTAAATTTGTAAAAACAATTATATTTTAACATGGAAAATCAAAAAAACAATTCAAGTCTAAAAGCAGTAATCGCTGTTTTAGCCATTTTATTAGTGGGAAGTTTAGTTTATATTTTTAAAATGTCATCTGACGTTGATGCAGCCCAAACCGAAGTTGTAAAAGTAGGTTCGGAAAAAGAATCTGTAATGAAAGATTTACAAAATCTTAAGGCTACTTATGATGCTGCAATTGCAGAAAACACATCAATGTCTGAAGAGTTACTACAAGAAAGAGATAAGGTAGTTAACTTGATGGAAGAGCTTAAAAAATCTAATGGAGATGTTTCTAAATATAGAAATCAAGTTAGATCTATGCAAAACCATATGAAAGAATTGATGGCAGAAAATGAAGGTCTGAAAAAACAAAATGTTACTTTAACGAATCAACGTGATAGTACGGTAGTGGTTTTGGGTCAGGCACAAAAATTTAATGAAGTTTTAGTTGGTCAAAATGATGAATTGTCTAAAACTGTTGAAAAAGGTTCTAAGTTATCAATTTTGAATTTGCAAACTGCAGCCTATAAATTGAAAAGTTCTGGTAAAGAAATCGCAACTGATAAAGCTAGTAGAGCTGATGTTCTAAAAATAAGTTTTACAATTGCTGAAAATTCAATTGCAAAATCTGGAGACAAAGACTACTATGTACAAGTGATTGATAGTAAAAACAATGTTTTGGGTGAAGCTAAAACTGTTACTTTTGGAGACAAAGTATTGACATATAGTTTTGTTTCAAGTGTAAAATATGAAAACAAAACAGTTCAAGTATCTCAAGATTTAGCTGGAAAAGATTTTGCTAAAGGGCAATATTCAGTAAATGTTTTTGATAAAGACCAATTGGTTTCAAGTACTAATTTTACTTTGAAATAATAAATAATAATTATAAAAAAAGAGCGATATTTAAAATGAATATCGCTCTTTTTTTGTTTAAAACTGTTTGAAATTCCTAACGGTTGAGAGTGTTCTTTATATTTTTGACCTTCAATTATTAGATAATTTAACTTACTATCTTACCATCAAGAATCACCTTGTCAATTAGGTTGCTTCCAAAGGCATAAGGTAATTGATAAAAAGAAGGGATTTCTTTTGTGATGATTAAATTGGCTTTTTTTCCTTTAGTAATACTTCCATGAGTTTTTGAAATTCCCATCGCGTATGCACCATTAATAGTTGCTGCATTTATAGCTTCCTCTGGTGTCATTTTCATTTTAATACAAGCAGTAGCAACAACAAAATTCATATTCCCAGAAGGAGTGGTTCCAGGATTAAAATCTGTTGCTAGTGCTAATGGAAGTCCTGCTGAAATCATTTCGCGTGCAGGAGTGTAAGGAATACTTATAAAATATGAACAAGACGGTAATGCAACAGGCATTGTCTCAGTGTTTTTTAAAGCTTCTATGTCTTCAGGATTCATGATCTCCAAATGATCTACAGAAAGTGCATTGTATTTTACACTAGCTTGTATTCCGCCAATAGAATTGAATTGATTGACGTGAATTTTTGGTTTCAAACCAAATTGTATTCCAGCCTGCATTATTTTTTCGGTATCTTCAACAGAAAAATAACCATTTTCGCAAAATACATCAATAAAATCTGCTAGTTTATCTTTGGTGATTTGTGGTAGCATTTCATTGATAATACAATCAATATATCCTTTTTTATTTTCTTTAAAAGCAGCAGGGAAGGCGTGTGCGCCAAGAAAAGTTGCTTTGATTGTTGTTGGATAATTTTGAGATAATCGTTTAATTACCCGAAGCATTTTGAGTTCGCCTTCAACAGTTAGTCCGTAACCAGATTTAATTTCGACAGCTCCAGTTCCCAATTGTATAACTTCTTCAAGCCTTGCTTTTGATTGGTTATAGATTTCTTCTTCTGATGTTTCATTTAGTTTTTTTGCAGAGTTTAAAATTCCGCCGCCGCGATTGGCGATTTCTTCATAAGACATTCCGTTGATGCGATCTACAAATTCTTGTTCGCGATTGCCAGCATACACAATGTGCGTATGACTATCGCACCAAGATGGTAAAACTATTTTTCCAGTTGCATCAATTGTTTTATCAACTTTTATTTTGGGAACATCTTTCATCTGACCAAAATCAGCAATTAAATCATTTTTCAATAATAAAAAAGCATTGGTAATGGTTGGCAAAACGGCCATTTCTGCTCCAGAAACTTTTTGTATGGAACTGTCACGAATTTGTAAAAGCTCTTTTATATTGATGATAAGTGTTGTCATGCTTTATATTTTAGTTTGAATAAAAAATTAGACCTAACAGGTTTTGAAGCTTGTTAGGTCTGTTTAAAGTATTTCAAAGTTTCAGAGAACTGTTGTTTTACTTGAGTTTTAAAAAGTTTTAATCTAAATCTTTTACGATTTAAATCTGTATTGATTTTTTATTCTGAAACTGTTATTTCGAACATTTTGTCCCAATTTTTTCCGGTTACAAAAATAGTTTTGGTTTTTGGGTTGTATGCAATTCCGTTTAAAACATCTTGTGAAGTTACTTTTACTAATTTACGTAAACCAGACATATTTAAAATCCCTTCAACTGCTCCAGAAGCTGGATTTATAATTGCTATTGCGTCTTTTTCGAAAACATTTGCATAGAATTTTCCATTGATTAATTCTAATTCATTAACAGCCTTAATTTTTGAAGATCCAGAATACACATTGATATAATCAATTAAATTTTGATTATTTGGATCCATTTTCCAGATTTTTTCTGTTCCATCGGATTGATAAATATATTTTCCGTCATTTGTCATTCCCCAACCTTCAATATCTTTTGTAAACTTGAATGTTTTTTCTAATTTGAATGTTTTTGCATTATAAATAAAACCTGTTTTTTCCTGCCATGTGAGTTGGTATAATTTATCATTTATGAAGGTAATTCCTTCTCCAAAATACTTAGAATCCAAATCAATTTGTTTATAAACTTTTCCAGTTTTGTAATCGTATTTTCTAAAATAGGAAGTTCCTTTTTGTCCAGTACTTTCACACAAAGTGTCATTGTGAAATTCAAAACCTTCGGTAAATGAAGCAGTGTCGTGAGGGTAAGTATTTATGATTTTATAACTCAATAATTTAGGCTCTACATTTGAAACCAATTCGATTCGTTTTGTTGCGTCAGAAGAATCACCTCCAAAATAAACAGTAGCTTTTAAATATTGATAGCCTAATTTTTGATCTTTTAAATCAAATTTGAATTTTTCTGAACCTTTTGTAGTTCCAACTTTTTTGTCATTAACGAAATATGCAATACTATCAACTTGTTTCTCTTTTGGATTAGAAATGCCAATCGAAACTGATTCTGTAGATGTAAAATGCGCCGGAAAAGCAGAATCATCGATAGTGAATAAAGAATTTTCACCTTTTTTTGTGTCGCCACATCCAATTAATGTAATTCCTAATAAAGTAGCAATTAGTAAGTTATATTTTTTCATCGTTTAAATTTTGTAGCCACCAATATACAACGTTATTTTTATTAGACCAAAGCGCTTGCAAAAATATAAAAAGGTTGTATATTTGCACCGGCAAGTCCTACACGACCAGCTCCTGCAGACTCCCCCAGGATGGGAACATAGCAAGGGTACGTGGTTGAGCGGTGCGATGTAGATCGCTTGCCATTTTTTTTATTTTAGAATTTATGCAAAAGTAGTCTTCCTTCGGGAGGATTTTTTTATTTTTACCCAAACCATTTTGATTTTACGATTTACAATATCGGTCGTACGATATGGAGTAATGGTTTTATTTTTAATTGTTCTATTAGTAATAAATATTCAATTTTGTTTGCTAAATATGATAAAGCGTAAATCAAATATTGTCTATTGCAAATCGTAAATATTAAATATCGCAAATATCTATGAATAAAGTTGTTTTAATCACAGGAGGTTCTTCGGGAATTGGAAAATCTATTGGAGAATTTTTGCATTATAAAGGTTTTGTTGTTTATGGGACTAGCAGAAATCCTGAACGAATTACAGATTCGGTTTTTCCTTTAATAGCTTTGGATGTCCGAAATGTTGATTCGATTCGGTTGGCTGTTGCTGAAGTAATTACTGCTTCTGGAAGATTAGATGTTGTAATTAATAATGCTGGTGTTGGAATTACTGGACCTTTGGAAGAAATTCCGACAGAAGAAATCAAAAATAACTTTGAAACTAATTTGTTTGGACCAATTGAAGTAATGAAAGCAGTTTTGCCACAAATGCGCAAACAAAAATCAGGTCTCATCATAAATGTCACTTCAATTGCCGGATATATGGGCTTGCCTTACAGAAGTGTTTATTCGGCTTCAAAAGGAGCGTTGGAATTGATTACTGAAGCTTTGCGTATGGAAGTAAAATCATTTGGTATCCAAATTACTAATGTTGCGCCAGGGGATTTTGCTACGAATATTGCAGCAGGTCGGTTTCATGCACCAGTTATAAAAGGTTCGGCTTATGAATTATCGTATGGAAATAATCTTCAAACAATGAATGAACATGTTGATAGCGGAAGTAATCCTCATGAAATGGCTGAAGAGATTTATGTAATCATTCAAAACCCAAGTCCTAAAATTCATTATAAGGTTGGTGCTTTTATGCAAAAGTTTTCTATTGTATTGAAAAGAATTCTTCCTGATAAAGTATATGAAAAAATGTTAATGAATCATTATAAACTTTGATAAAATAAAGGTTTTATTTAACTGATTTTATTGCTATTGTTATTGATTTTTGAAGTTAATATTGAAATTGATTTCGTAATTTTGCACCGGATTTGCGTGAGGGATAGGAGCAAGCTACCATGTAGCGCGTATAGCCCGACCGCATTTAGAAAAGGCGCGCAATAAGCGGTTTGTATGTAGCGCCTTTTATAAATGGGGTCACGCCCTAATAATTATGAACACAATTTAAATATAAATATATTATGAAATTTTTTATTGATACGGCTAATTTAGCTCAAATTAAAGAAGCACAAGCGTTAGGTGTTTTAGATGGTGTAACTACTAATCCATCGTTGATGGCTAAGGAAGGAATTACCGGTAAAAACAATATTTTGAAACATTATGTTGATATCTGTAATTTGGTTGATGGTGATGTAAGTGCTGAAGTTAATGCTTTGGATTTTGAAGGAATGGTTAAAGAAGGAGAGGAATTGGCTGATTTGCACGATCAAATTGTGGTTAAATTACCTATGACGAAAGAAGGTGTAATGGCTGCTAAATATTTCTCAGATAAAGGAATTAAAACGAATGTAACTCTTGTGTTTTCAGTAGGTCAGGCTTTATTGGCTGCTAAAGCTGGTGCTACTTATGTTTCTCCTTTTGTTGGGCGTTTGGATGATATTTCGACAGACGGTTTGAATTTGATTGAAGAAATCAGAGAGGTTTATGATAATTATGGTTATGAAACTCAGATTTTAGCAGCTTCTGTACGTCACACTATGCATATTGTAAATTGTGCTAAGATTGGTGCTGATGTTATGACTGGACCATTATCTGCTATTTATGGTTTGTTGAAACACCCATTGACAGATATCGGTTTGGCTCAGTTTGTTGCTGATTTCGAAAAAGGAAATAAGTAAGAAAGAGTATTTAGTTTTCAGGCTGCAGTATTTAGTTACGAAAACTTATAAAAAAAGTTCCATTTCAATACGAAATGGAACTTTTTTGTTTTCTCAGGTATTTGAATTTTGTATAAAAAAAAGTCCCATTCTGTTTTAGAATGGGACTTTTTGATTCATTTTACTGAGTACTCAGTCTTAAAGCTGAATGCTTGTTAATGTCCGCCACCTTCGCTTACAACATGGGTTATACCTTGTTTTTTCAATATTTTAGGGCAATAGAAGCCATAAAATGCTAAATAAGCAAAACCTAGAAGTGGTACAATATATGAGAAATGTGTGTAGCTGATTCCAAATATTCCGTCAGGACTAGTTAAATCCAAATCACATATTTTACCTTGTACAAGTGGAATTACACCGCCACCAAGAATCATCATTATTAAGAAAGAGGAAGCTTTTCCAGTGTTTTTTCCTAAACCAGCAATAGCTAAATCGAAAATTGATGGCCACATGATGGAACAGAATAATCCACCTGAGATGAAAAAGAATTTGGCAATAGCCGGATCTGGCCAAACTAAACCTAATACCATCATTAATAAACCTGAAATTCCGAAAAGCATTAATGTTTTTCCAGCATTTTTGCCACCTATGAAACTTACTATTATAAATAATAAAATCCAGATAGGGTAGATGTAAAATGCAGAAACATCATGTGCCGCAAAAACATTTGCTCCAATGATAACTCCAAAAGCTAAAGCTGGGACAATGAATTTTAACGCAACATTTACAACAGTTGAAGTGTTGAAAACATTGATACCACCGTTCCAACGTCCAATCATTAAACTTCCCCAGTATAAGGCAATAAATGGTGCAATTGCATCTTCTAAAATGTTACCAAATTCGTTTGTATGAAGTAAAGCTGGTAAATTACTAATAATGGTAACCTCTGTTCCAACATAAACAAATATTCCTAACATTCCTAAATACAACTGTGGGTAGTCTAAAATATTGAATTTGGCATGTTTATGTTCGATATGAGCCTCTTCTTCATCTACTTTAGCAGGGTCTTCGATCTTTGAAAAATTCATGAAAACCGCAACGATGATAAAGGCAAGACCTAAGATTATAAAAGGTAACTTGATGTCTTCTAAAGAAAGGGTTGTTTTTTTGTTATCTCCCATACCAAACAATGCAATTCCTAATAAGATCGCACCAATTGTTGTTCCAAAAGAATTTACCCCTCCAGCCAAAGTTAAACGGTGGGCTCCAGTGGCTGGGCTTCCCATTTTAATTGCAAGTGGATTAGCAACAATTTGTTGGATAGAAAACCCTAAACCTACTGTAAATAAAGCTGTTAAAAAGAAAGGAAAGCTTTCTAATGTTGCAGCAGGAACGAATAAAAATGAACCAACTGCTGAAAGTAACAAACCTGCTGAGAGTGTTTTTTTGTATCCGAATTTTTGTAAAACATCGGATTTTAAAGATATTAGGAAGAAGATTATTGATCCTACGAAATAAGCAGCATAAAATGCCCAAGCAACTAATTGTGATTGTACCTGAGATAATGTAAATACTTTTTTGAATACTGGGATTAGGATGTCATTGGCAGATCCAACAAAACCCCAAAAGAAGAAGACAATTATCAAAGAGATAAATTGTCCCCATTTGGTTTGCACATTTTCTGAACTCATAATTTAAAATTTAATGTTTTTTGGTTATTAATTAGTTTTTTGATGCTGCAAGACTGTAAATATATTTGTTAAGAAATTCAAAAAAAAATTTTATGATACAAAGTTTTTAACTTTTAAATAAACGACAATATTTTGTCTACAAATGATTGTCTGCTTGCTATTTATTAAGTAAAAAATCGATGTAGATATGTATTTTTAGCAACATATTTATTAAAGAAAGGAGATTCTTTGTTTTGTGTTTTAAATGTGAAAAACACACGAATAATTAAGAATTGGGTTATTCGAAATTTTAATATTATTAGTAATGCAAAATATAAGTTCTGGAGTTTTTTATTCCAAGATTTTACTTTTTACATCTTTGCTGTAATTTCTACCTATAGGAATTGTATAAGATGCAATCTGGATTCTATTTCCTTCTAACGATTTTACTTTGTTCAATGCGATAGTATATGATTTATGGATGCGCATAAAACGTTCTGCAGGTAATTCTTCTGTTAGTGAAGTTAAGGATTTATGTGTGATATAAGTTTTTTCGGCAGTGACAACTTTTATGTATTCTTTCATTCCTTCGACAAAAAGAATTTCATCAATATTGATTTTTACCATCTTTTTGTCCACTTTGATAAAAAGGTGTGGTTCTGAATGATGGTTTTCAATTTTTATATTATTCTTTAAATTATGCTCTGCTTCGATTTTATGAATGCATTTTATAAAACGTGGAAGAGGAATTGGTTTTACTAAATAATCGAGTACTTCTAGATCATAACTTTCGGCAGCAAATTCTCTAAATGCAGTTGTAATGATAATTCGAGTTTTTTTCTCCAATAAACGTATTAGCTCAAATCCTGTCATCATTGGCATATTGATGTCTAAAAAAACAGCATCAACATTATTAGCATTAATGAATTCTAATCCTTCTAATGAATTGTTGAATGTCTTTAAAATTTCAAAATCGGAGAAGTTTTCAAAATAATTGAGTAACACTTTTATTGCTAAAGGTTCGTCGTCAATTATTACACATTTAATCTTCATTATATAAAGGGATTTGTATTTTGATTATATAAAAGTTGAATTTTGTTTTTTGGTTCAAAGAATAATTATTCTTGTAAATAAGTTTCAACCTTTTTTTGGTATTTGATAAGCCTATTCCTTTTTTGTGTTTTAGAGGCTGTGAAAGTACAAAATTATTTATTATTTCAAATTCCAGCATAGACTTTATCACTCTTAAATTGATTTTAATTTTTAGGTTTTCATTATTTATTCCGCCGTGTTTGAATGCATTTTCGATCAGTGAAATAAATAATAATGGGGGCACTTTTATAGTGTCGATATCAGATTCTAGATTAATGGTCACTTCAACATTCTGAAATCGAAGTTTTTCGATTTCAATGTAATTTTGAATATAATCGATTTCTTTAATTAAATCCACAAATTTATCATCGTCAATCTCATACAGTACATATTCCATAAGACTGGAAAGTTTAATAATAACATCCGGAACCTTGCTTGAAGATTCTAATGAAAGCGAATACAGATTATTTAATGTATTAAAAAAGAAATGCGGTTGGATCTGATTTTTTAGGTATTTCAATTTTATTTTATTCTGATTCTCCATTATAGCTTTGTTTCGATCTCTTTCTTTGAGCCACGTCAGCATCAGATAAATAGAAGAAGCAATGGCAAGCACATATAATTCTCCTATACAAACAGCCACAATGTGATTGATTTCAAAAGGGCTGTAATCTCTATTGGCTTCTGGCCATATATTTTTGGAAATAATATAATAAGTAAGACCTGTTTTTAATAAATAAACTACTGCTAAGCTTGCAATCAATGAAAATGCATATTTAATGTATTTCGACTTTAATACAAATCTGGGGATGAGTATAAATAAATTGAAATAGACTAATGGTATATGAAGTGCAAATTCGATTAAGTTGGATTTGAATGAATAAGTGTAATCATTAAAATAAGCTCCCCATCTTAAAAAATTGAGTAAAAAATATAGTGTCCAAAACCAAACGTGGTTTTTGAGTTTTATTTGAAAATTAATTTTTTTCATTGGATATGTTAAAAGTGTAAAGGAAAATTCAACGTTT
The DNA here is from genome assembly GCF_035456085.1 of Flavobacterium sp. Classification (GTDB taxonomy): domain Bacteria; phylum Bacteroidota; class Bacteroidia; order Flavobacteriales; family Flavobacteriaceae; genus Flavobacterium. Next base: position 428 of record NZ_DATIDY010000193.1, on the reverse strand, counting down.
AGCGATAAATTTTGTTTTTGCAACAATAATCATTTTGTTATTAAAAATAAGCTTTTGGTTAAAAAAAATCTATAAATAAGTTATATCACCTCAAAATGTATATTAAGAAAACGTTTTCGGAAAACGCATTATTGATTAATTTATGTCGTTCGTTTAAAAAACAATGTTGTTGGTTTAATTTATTTTTTTTAACAAAACGTTAAGGATAATTTTACGCTATAACTAACAAAAATAATTTAAAAATGAGAAAAATTTTTTTAATCGTAATGATTATTTTTACTACGCAAGTTACCCTTGCGCAGGTAAAAACGATCAAGGGTTTGGTTTCTGATGCTAAAGGTATGCCTTTACCTTCAGCAAATGTTACAGTGAAAGGAGAGTCAAAAAAAGGTACTACCACAGATTTTGATGGTAGCTTTACTATTGAG
>NZ_DATIDY010000192.1:0-14187 GCF_035456085.1 Flavobacterium sp. | reverse complement strand
GTATTTACCGAAAGATAATTTGACTGATGCACCGCATTAATATCATTTCCGTTTTTATCTAAAACTACATCTAATGGATAAAAGTCAACTAAATATTCTCTGGCACATGCCATTTTACGGGTGTCATAAATAAAATCAGTTTTGACATAACCATAGAAATTAAAGTTCCAGTCTTTTACTGGTGCTGGTGCTACTGGTTCTGGAGCCAGCGCTTGTGTTGCTACTGGTGCTGTTTGTGAATATCCCGAAAAACCGGCCATTAATCCTAAAACAGCCATATATACTTTTTTCATTTTATTTTATTCTTAAGTTTTTACATAATCTATCCTATGCGGAAATACTTTTCCCCACGAAATAAAAAATGCAGCAATTTTTTAATTTTCTAAGACACACTCACGTAATAAGGCCTCGACACTCTGATAGTCTAATCCGGTATGGTGACTTAAACCTATCTGACACAAACGGCTGGTAGAAACCGCCTTGTTACAATCGTCAGGAAGGGAATCTTTGAGATTTCTCAAACTGTTAGCATTCAGTTCTGGTGTGCTGAAACCTTTTACGCCGGCAAAACCACAACAAGCGATTTCGGGTACAATCAATTCATTTGTGCACAGTTCAGAAAGTGCAATAAGCTGTTTGCTCACTCCCATTTTTGTCACGCTACAAGGGACATGTAATGCCAGTTTGTCGAATTTTTTAGCAATAGAAAGCTCCGGTGCCACAAAATTATGCAGGAAGGTCAAGGCATCATAAAGCTTCAACCTCGAATCAACCAGACCCTGTTTTTGCGCATCAATGATTCGAACCGAACAAGAACTATTGTCAAGATAGACTGGAATTTCGCCGTTTCGGGTAGCCTCCAATAATGAAGTATTGATGTCGCTCAGCATTTTATTGGCCAAATCATAATCGTTTTGCGAAGAAAATGGCTGACCGCAACACAATTTAGCCTGAGCCGGCGGATAAGAAACTTTATAACCGGCTTTTTCAAGCAAGAATAATGTATGCGAAGCCAAGTGAGTATCTCCGTCTCTTCCTTCACCCATCATACGGTTTACGCAACTCACCAAATAAATAACTTCTTTGCCGCTTTTAGCAGTTGGTTTAGGCAAAGCACCTGCCCCTTTTGGCAATCCTTTGGTAGGAAGATAAGGAGTTGAAATCATATCGTGTAAACCACTGCTCAATTTTTCGATGGCCTTTTTTCCGGTTACTTTTTCAATTGCATTGATTGCAGATAATCCAAATCCTGAAACTCCCATCATAGTAGCGAAATTATTTTCTGCCATTCGGAATAATTTCGGATGAGAAGGTTCTCCTTTGAGTTTTTTTGTCAATTTTCCGGTATCAATCCCAACAGGGCACTTGGTAGCACACATGCCGCAAGTGGCACAAGTGTCAATACCCATATATTGATACTCTTTTTCAAGAAATGCCAATTCCTTAGGATTTTCACCTGTTCTTTTTAAATCCTGAATTCTTCTCCAAACGGTTATTCGTTGACGTGGAGTAAGTGTCATCGTAGCCGATGGACAAACAGGCTCGCAATAACCGCACTCAATACATTTATCTACTAGATCATCAGCGGCAGGCAATGCTTTAAGATTTTCAAGATGTACTTTTTTATTGTCAGAAATAATTACATCCGGATTCAATAAATTCTCAGGATCGAATATTTTTTTAATATCACACATTACAGCATAAGCAGCATCGCCCCATTCTTTTTTGACAAAAGGAGCCACATTTCTTCCCGTTCCGTGTTCCGCTTTCAGAGATCCTCCAAAAACATCAACAACAAGATCGTTTACCTCTGTCATAAAGGCATCATAACGTTCTACTTCCGATGCAATACTGAAATCCTGAGTAAACACAAAATGGAGATTCCCTTCCAGTGCATGACCAAAAATCAATGCTTCATTGTATTTGTATTTTGCAAAAAGTTCATTCAGACTTCTTACACCTTCGGCAAGATGTTTAATCGGGAATGCCACATCTTCAATAAGTACAGTTGTACCCACGGGTCTAACAGCGCCAACAGCAGGAAATAATCCGCTTCTTACTTGCCAATAATTGGCATAGACCTCCGGTACTTTTGAAAATCCGGAATGATGATTGGCATTAAAATCAGCCAAGGTTTTATTTACCGCTTCAATTCGTCGATCTAAACCTTCTGGACTTGAGTTTCTGACTTCAATTAAAATTGCAGTAGTTCCAGTTTTTACAGGCTCATACATAAATTCAGGCAAATTTTTCTTGTCCTGAATTGCGGCTATACTTCGACTGTCAATAAGCTCAACAGCCTCAACTTCACCGGCATCTCTAAGAGCTGTAACCGCATGGCAGCAACGATCTAATTCATCAAAAAGAATTAATGCTGAAGCTTTGTCTTTATAATCATGAACCGTATTGAAAATAATTTCGGATATAAACCCTAAAGTTCCCTCTGATCCGATAAAAAGATGAATCAGCATCTCAATTGGATCCTCAAAATCCAATAAGGAGTTAATTCCGTAACCTGTTGTGTTTTTAAGACGGTATTTATGTCTTACCTTTTCTTCTAAATCTTTATCCGACTTAATTCTATTGGATAAACTAGTCAGCTCACTCAATAAAGAGGCATGACTGATTCTGAATGCGGCAACATTTTCTGGTTTCGAAGTGTCCAGTACGGTTCCGTCCATCAAAATCACACGCATGCTGTTCAGTGTGTGATATCCGTTTTCTTTAATTCCACAACACATACCGCTTGAATTATTTGCTGCAATTCCCCCAATTTGTGCCGCCCCAATAGATGCAGGATCAGGTCCAATTTTACGTAGGTATTTTTTCAATAGATTATTTGCGTGCGCACCTACAATGCCCGGTTTCAAACGAATTTGCAGTCCATCATTTAGTACTTCCCCTTTTTTCCATTTATCACCCATAATCACTAGCACCGAATCCGTTACCGATTGTCCGGAAAGACTGGTTCCTGCCGCTCTGTAGGTAATGGAAACCTTGTGTTTTTTTGCTAATCGGATTACCGTTTGAATATCTTCTTCAGTTTCCGTTTTAACAACGATTTGAGGATTCATTCTATAAAAACTCGCATCGGTTCCGTATGCCAAAGTTTTCATCGGATCAATATATAAACTCGATTCTGGTATGTAGTTTTTCAGCTCATTATAAAAAGCTTGATGCTTTGCTGTCATTTTTCTCTTTTTATTATTAATTAATCAATCATAAATACTACAAGACTCCTTGCTCCGTGAGCTCCCAAAACCAGAGACTGCTCAATATCGGCAGTTTTAGACGGTCCGGCTATGAAACTCCCAAAACCGTATTCTTGATTACCTATTTTTGTATAGGCTTCGTGCATATTGTGAACGATATTTTTTTTATTTACTACGATAGCCAAATATTGCGGAATAAATGCGCTAACTCTTTGGCCAAACATTTCATCGGTTACCCAAAGTGCCGAATTTTCTGCAACCCCAAAATGAGCGTTAAAAATGTTTAACTCGACATTTTCAAGAGAATGCGGATCGTCGTTGAGCCAATCTAGCGATGCAATCCCCGAAAGCTCAGGGATAGTGGTAATTATGCGTTTGTTGGTGTCGTAATTCTCTTTTATATATGAAATTATTTCATCATAATTTTTCACTTCTACCGCATTTCCGCCAATTCCTTTAAGGACCGTTTTGTATTCTTCCAGTAAATCTGCTTTCTGAACACCCAATTTTTCCAAACTTGGCAAGGCCGAAATTGTCTTAGGCTGATTTTGTTTTACTCTCTGTAATATTAATTCTCTGCTGTTCATGGCTTTTGTTTTTTATTTTTTCTATACCACTCTTTAAAAGTTTCCTCTGGAGGAGTCATCATTTCTCTGTTTTTGTACCAAACATTCATGCTGTTATTTACCAAAAAAGGCATTTTTTTCATTGCAAACGTTGCCATTTTGGTTGTTGCAGCATACATAGAAGGGCTTCCGAGAACGGTACCGGCCGCTTTCATAACTGCTGTCTTTACTATTGAAGTATACCCATCTTTGGTCAGCTCTTGTCTCCAAGCATAGATTTGTTTATCTAAATCTATTTTAACGGGACAAACATTGGTACAAGACATACAAAGCGTACAGGCTGTTGGCAAATCGGAATTTGCTTTCTTGTCGAGATTTGGTGCTAAAACAGTTCCGATTGGTCCGGGTGTGGATACGTGATAACTGTGCCCGCCGCTTCGCCTGTAAACTGGACAGGTATTTAAGCATGCACCGCAACGAATACATTTTAAAGAGTTTCTGAAATCAGGACGTCCTAGTTGGTTGCTTCTCCCATTATCAACAATAACAAGATGAATTTCTTTTCCTTCTCTCGGCTTTTTAAAGTGGCTCGAAAACGTCGTTATCGGCTGTCCCGTAGCGCTTCTTGCTAATAGTCGCAGAAAAACACCAAGATGTTTACGCTCCGGAATCAGCTTCTCCATTCCCATACAAGAAATTTGCACGTCGGCTAGGTGAACTCCCATATCGGCATTTCCTTCATTGGTGCAAACAACAAATTCACCGGTTTCGGCAATAGCAAAATTCACCCCGGTAAGTGCCGCTTTTCGGGTAAGGAAAACGTCTCTCAAGTGCAATCTTGCGGCCTCTGTCAGATATTGAGGATCATTGTTCCCTTTTTCTGTACCAAGATGTTCATTAAAAGTGGTACTTACATCGGATTTTTTTAAGTGAATTGCTGGCAAAACGATGTGGCTTGGCGGCTCATTTCGAAGTTGTACAATACGTTCTCCTAAGTCGGAATCGATAACATTCACTCCTTTTTGAGCTAAATATTCATTCAAATGACATTCTTCGGTAAGCATTGATTTAGACTTAACGATTTGATTTATGCCATTTTTTTGCATTATCGAATGAACAATTTTGTTGTGTTCAGCAGCATCAGCCGCCCAATGAACGATAATGCCGTTTTTCAAGGCATTCGATTCGAATTGCTCCAAATAACGGTGCATATCCGATAATACATTGTCCTTAATTTTTGAAGCTGCCTCACGAAGCTGCTCCCAGTCGTCAGTCATAAAAGCCTGTTTATCTCGTTTTTCACGAACAAACCAAAGCGTTTCATCATGCCAATTTACTCGGCTTTCATCTTTGTTAAAAACAGAAGCCGCCTCGCTGTGGGTTAAATTATTTTTCATAAGAATTCAATATTTCGGCGATGTGAATAACTCGTATTGGACTTTTTTCTCTCTTTAGGATACCGTCAAGGTGCATCAAACAGGACATATCACCTCCAGTAATAAAGTCAACCCCTTTACTTTCATGGTCTTTTATACGATCTTTTCCCATCTTTATAGATATTGCCTCTTCAAATACACTGAATGTTCCGCCAAAACCGCAACATTCATCTTTTCTAGTGAGAGACACCATTTCTAATCCTTTTATTTTACTCAATAACTGCATCGGTTTTGAAAATTGCGGTGCATTGAGTTCGCTCATCTGTGCCAATTTCAATCCTCTGTGCCCATGGCAACTGTTATGAAAACCTACTTTATGGGGAAATTTCCCCTCGATAGATTCTACTTTCAGAATATCGGTGATAAACTCAGTAAGTTCATAAACACTGTTTCTGATTTTTGTGGCAAGTGCTTCGTTGTTTTCGTCATGTAAATGTTCTTTTACATGAAGTGCACAACTGCCAGAAGGGCAAACAATGTAATCGTATCCTGCAAAATTGTTTACAAAATTCTTGTCGCACCCTTTTTGTAAATGCTCATAACCGCTGTTTGCCATTGGTTGTCCACAGCAGGTTTGTCTCTCTGGAAAGGCAACATCGCAGCCCAGTTTTTCCAATAATTCTAATGTTGCAATTGCTACTTTTGGAAAGAACAAATCAACATAACACGGTATAAAAAGTCCAATTTTCATAAATTGCTGTATTTTGAATTTTAAAAAATGAAATCGCCATGATTTACTGAATTAGTAGAACTCAAATCATGACGACTTTCACAAATGGTATTACTTGGCAAACAAAGTCATTGATAAAATACCGATTATCAATCCTAAGACAATTAATAAAACAAGACAGTATTTTAAACTAGTACTCATAACAGCACTTTCCTGCCCTTCTTGATTTGTAGCCGAGGTAGCAACGGCAATACTTTGAGGAGAAATCATTTTACCCAAAGCCGCACCCGAAGTATTGGATGCCACTAACCACTCTGGATTAACTCCAATTTTATTGGCAACATTCAGTTGCAATTTTCCGAACAAAATATTTGACGAAGTATCAGATCCGGTTACGAATGTCCCTACTGCACCAACCAAAGGAGCTATGAATGGATAGAAACCACCTGTAAGCAAAATCAATCCGTTTGAAAGATCCAAAATCATTCCTGAAGAATCCATTACTTGAGCCAATGCAACAATTGAAGTTACTGTCATTATCGTTTTACGAAGTTGGAAAAGTGTTTTTCCAAATATTTTAAACATTGCCGAAAAATTACTTCCTTGCAACAATCCTCCGATCAATGTGGCTATGATTATCAAAACTCCGGGCGTATTTAACCATGTAATTTTTAATTCCTTAATAATTTCAACTCCATCAGCTCCAACACCGTAATTAAAAGGTATAGCACTTCCAAAAGCTACTGCTTTATTAATTCCAGGGAATAACGGACAAAAAGCAATAATTAAAAGCACCATTATGATATAAGAAGAGGCTGCAACAAACAGATTCCCTTCGGTTGGAGTTTTGTCTGCTTCTTCTTTTTTAAACAATTTGCAGTACACTATTATACTTACTATAAAAGCAACAGTACCAACAATCGACACTAACTCTGCTCCTACTTTCATGGCAATAAACAATTGAACTGCTGTACAAATAGTGGTACAAACAGTGGTCAGCCAGAAAACACCTTTTATAGCTTTAAACGAACCCTCGGTTACAACAATCAGCAAATAGGGAATAATGAAATTGAAAATGGCCAATTGCGCCACAATATAGAATGAAAGCGTTTGAACATTTAATTCAGTCAAATCTGCTAGTGTAATTACGGGAATACCAACAGCACCAAAAGCAACAGTTACCGTGTTTGCCAACAATGCCAATAATATAGATTTCATAGGATTAAACCCGAGAATAATCAGAATTCCAGTAGGAATTGCAACCGCAGTTCCAAATCCTGCTACACCTTCTAAAAAACCTCCAAATCCCCATGCGATAAGCAAAACCTGAACTCTTTTATCAGAACTCACTTTTGACAGCATATTCTTTATCACATCCATGCTCTTCGTTTCGAGCATAATATTGTAGCAAAATATTGCACCAATAATTACCATACATATGGGCCAAAAACCTTTTAAAGCACCTTGCAAAATTCCCACTGCAACATAATCAACAGGTTTGTGCCATATAGTCAACGCCAAAACAGCTGTTACAATTAATGTGGAAAATGTGGCAATATTAGCTGCCACTTTAAATTTGATAATTAGCAACATTAATACCGCTATCGGAATAATGGCCAACAGAAAAAGTGAAATTTGATTCATTTTTAATTTGTTTTAATTTTTATTTTTTTTCCTAAAATAAACTGCCTTTTTAAAGCTAAATATGACGAAACGCGGTTAAAATCAAAATGAAATACTAACAATAACTGATTCATGATATTTATTAAAAAACCAATAAATGAATCAGATTAGGTGTTTAAAAAACATATTTGATCTTCTTTTGAACCCTTTTCTATTTATTTAACAAGTTTACCTGAAAACGAAATTACTTTTCTGTGTCAATCCAAAATGTGATAAAAATCATAGTGCAGTATAACTTTTTTACTGTATCAGTTATTTCTATTATTATGTAAGCGATTTTAACTATAACGATATAAATTTTAACTATATCGATAGAAAAAAATATGTTTGGGACTATCAAAGTATTGATAATCTGCTGGGAAGTGAGTTTTTTTTATATGAGGAATACTTGCGGAGTGAGTATCTCCTTTTATGGAATAATTCAATTTCGTTATGAAGTTTATGCGGAATCCTGAATTAAAATAATTATTTTAAAACTTAATTGGATTGGACTTTTTCGAAAGTTACGATTTGTTGTTCACCCGATCTTCATCGAATTATTTTGGCATAAAAAACCAATCATCATTTTGATTACTTGATTTCTGGTTTGCCCGAGAGAGGGATTACTTCACTATATATTTATTTTCACTGGAGTTCAGTGAACTTCGTTTGAAGCTAGCTACCAAAGTAGCGCGTAGAGCCCGACCGCATTAAGGAAAGTAGCCGAATAACGGCAAAGAAAAGCAGGTCGCTTTTCTTAATGTGGTCTCGCCCACAATATTTAGAAGTAAATTGTCTTTATATTTAATGTTCTACTAGAAATGGTGGTATAAAAGACAGTAATTAACCTTCAATTTTTAGTGGCTTGATTTGCCATTTGTATCTAACAGCTAATAATCGCACTGCTATAATAAAAATTGAAGTTGTCAAATACAATACGTCATTGTCCAGATTTATTTTTTTCAATCCAAAAAAAACAATTCCTCCGGCCACGCAAATGGTCGCATAGATTTCCTGCTTAAATAAATTTGGAACCTCGGCGCACAAAATATCCCGAGTCACTCCTCCAAAACAAGCTGTAATAGTTCCTAATGCAACACATACGACAGGATTTAATCCGAAATTCAAACCTTTTTCGAGTCCAACCAAAGTATATATTCCCAATCCGATTGTATCGAATAAAAATAGAGAAATCCGAAAATATTCTAATTTTTTATGAAATAAAACAGCTAATAAATAGCCCACAAGAGCAACATAAATATAGATCAAATTTTCAGTTTTGAGCCAGAATACCTTTTCGCCCATCAATACATCACGTAAAGTTCCTCCACCAAAAGAGGTCGCCAGAGCAATAACAAAAACGCCAAAAAGATCCATTTTTTTGTGCATTCCCGTTAAAGAACCCGACATGGCGAAAGCAGCAACACCTATTACTTCTAAAAATTCGAACATTTAGACAGAAATTTAATTTTTTGTAAAATTAAATCAAATGGTTCTATTTCTTTTAGGAATACCGGATAATCTTGCCTCTAACCGCGAATCAAACACAAAGTTTGTCATTCTGAAAGAATCCCACTCAACGTGAGCAACCAACATGAGATTAGCTAACGCTCCATTCACTTCGTTCGGGTCCTCCGAAATGACAAGTTTTGCGGATTGTTGGACAAGTAAAAACATCATTGGAAGCTGAATTAGGCAAAACTATTTTACATTTCATCTTTTTATAATACTCAAATTTCAATCAGGCTCTAAAAAAATCTTAGTATTTTTGCCAAATTAAATCACTTATCTTTTTAAATTGAAACAAATCACTTCCGTCCAAAATCCTTTTATAAAATCCCTGGTATTACTGCAGGAAAAAGCTAAAGCCCGAAAACAGTCGGGGACATTCCTTATTGAAGGAAAACGTGAAATATCATTAGCTTTGAAAGGAGGATATGAAATAGAAACGATTTTGTTTTTGCCTGAAGTTTGTTCGGAAACCGAAAGCCAAAAATTATCAGGTAAAGCTGAACTAATAGAAATTAACAAAGAAGTATATCAAAAACTCGCTTACAGAGATACTACCGAAGGGATTTTGGCTGTTGCCAAAGCCAAATCAATGTTATTATCGGGCTTACAATTATCTGAAAATCCACTAATCCTTATTGCCGAAGCTCCCGAAAAACCAGGAAATATTGGTGCTTTATTACGTACCGCCGACGCTGCGAATCTTGATGCCGTGATTATTGCGAATCCAAAAAGTGATTTGTACAATCCCAATGTAGTTAGATCAAGCGTGGGTTGTTTGTTTACCAATCAGATTGCAACTGGAACGACTGCCGAAATTATTGCATTTTTAAAAGAGCGAAACATCAATTTTTATTGTGCTACTTTACAAAACTCGACTTCGTACCATACTCAGGATTATACTTCGCCAACGGCTTTAGTTGTTGGAACAGAAGCCACAGGACTGACACAAGAATGGCGTGATGCCGCTACACAAAATATCATTATTCCTATGCAGGGAGAGATTGACAGTATGAATGTTTCGGTTGCTGCAGCAATTTTGATATTTGAAGCCAAAAGACAGAGAGGTTTTTAAAATGTTCAGGATTTAGATTGTAATTTTTAGATTGCAGACTTTTAAAGCAGATTAAATTTGTTTAAACTTTTAAAACTTAACACTTTAAGCATTTTAATTAAAAAACTCAGCAACTCAGTAACTTAATAGCTTAGAAACTTTTGAAAAAACCTTCTTGCATTTTTTCTAAAAAAACATTATATTTAGGAATTGAACCATGCCGTTATGATAGAAATAGACATAGAAAAAGAAAATAAAGCAATTGCTCAGGAATACAAAGAATTACTCCGTATCAGTTACCAAACCTTAACCGCTGAGGATAAAAAAGTGATACGCAAGGCATTTGATGTTGCTGTTGATGCACATAAAGATCAACGTAGAAAATCGGGTGAAGCCTATATTTTTCATCCTATTGCAGTTGCCAAAATTGTTGCCTCAGATATCGGTTTGGGAGCGACTTCAATCGCTGCTGCCTTAATGCACGATGTTGTCGAAGACACTCCTATCACCGTCAAAGACATCGAAAAAATGTTTGGTCCTAAAATCGCACAGTTGGTAGAAGGGCTTACAAAAATATCATTGGTACAAAAAGACTTAAATGTATCAATGCAAGCGGAGAATTTCCGAAAAATGTTGCTTACGTTAAACGATGACGTTAGAGTAATCCTCATAAAAATAGCCGATAGATTGCACAATATGATGACTATGGATTCTATGGAGAATTACAAACAAGTCAAAATTGCATCCGAGACATTGTATATTTACGCGCCATTAGCACATCGTTTAGGACTTTATAAAATAAAAAACAAGCTAGAAGATTTAGGATTAAAATACACTGAACCTGATAGATATAACAATATTGTCAGCAAAATAAGAGAAACCAAAGAAGAACAAGATCTTTATATCAAAGACATTTCCGAAGTTCTCCAAAAAGCTTTAGATCAAGAAAATATAGATTACATCATCAAAGGCCGACCAAAATCCATTTATTCCATCAATAGAAAAATGTTGGCACAAAATGTAACTTTTGACGAAGTCTATGATAAATTCGCCTTACGTATTGTATATAAATCAAATCCCCACGACGAGAAATTCCTTGCCTGGAAAATTTACTCGATCGTAACCGATCACTACAGACCCAGCCCAAGCCGATTACGTGACTGGATTTCATCTCCAAAATCTACTGGTTACGAAGCCTTGCACATCACTGTAATGGGACCAAAAGGCCGTTGGGTAGAAGTTCAAGTGCGAAGCGAACGCATGGATGAAATTGCCGAAAAAGGATACGCAGCTCATTACAAATACAAAAACGGGGCTACCGAAGAAAACGGTCTTGATGTTTGGCTAAATCTTTTGAAAGAAGCATTAGAAAACTCAGAGACAAGCGCAGTAGACTTTGTGGAGGATTTCAAAATGAATTTGTATTCAAAAGAGATTTATATTTTTACTCCAAAAGGAGAAATCAAATCGCTGCCAAAAGGCGCTACTTCACTGGATTTTGCTTTCAGTATTCACTCCGAAATCGGAATAAAAACCAGAGGAACCAGAGTCAACGGAAAATTAGTTCCTTTAAATTACGAACTAAAAAGCGGTGATCAAGTCGAAATTATCACTTCGCCAAATCAAAAACCAACAATCAACTGGTTAGATTTTGTAACCACATCACGTGCTAAAAATAAAATCAGAAACGTTCTCAACGAAAACACCAAAAAAATTGCCGAAGACGGAAAAGAATTGCTTACCCGTAAATTAAAACACCTTAAAATAAATTTAAACGAACAAACTATCAATGAGTTAGTCAACTTCTTTAAATTAAAAACAAGTTTAGATTTATTTTACAGAGTCGGCGTTGGCTCTATCGACAACCAGCAACTAAAGGATTATGCTGCTAAAAAAAGCAACACCTTAATCAACTTTTTCAAAAACAAAATCAAACGCAATCACAGTACAGCCGATGAAGACATTCACAAACAAGTCATCAGCAGCAATTATGATATGTTGGTTTTTGGAAAAACCCAAGACAAACTCGATTACAAATTATCCACCTGCTGTAACCCAATTCCAGGCGACGAAGTTTTTGGATTTGTAACCATAAATGAAGGCATCAAAATACATAAAAAAGATTGTCCAAATGCCATCGCATTACAATCCAATTATGCTTACCGCATCATGCAAGCCAAGTGGATTGACTCCACTCAACAAGATTTCAAAGCCACGCTCAACATTATGGGAATGGACACTTTGGGACTTACAAATGAGCTTACAAAAGTGATTTCGAACAACATGAATGTCAACATTCAGAGTATTTCACTCAGTGGTGAAGCAGGAATTTTCAAGGGACAAGTATCTGTAATCGTTCCCAATATCACCATTTTGAAAAAATTAATGGAAAACATCAAAAAAATTGATGGAATCGACAAAGTCACGAGAGTTTATAAAAACTAACAAAATAAACTTTAAAAGCAGAAATTGTGATAAACTTAAACAACAATAATTTCAAAAGACATTTGGGCGTGACCCCATTGCACAAAGGGGCTTACTTATAGCAACGCATACAAAGCCCCTTTGCACAATGGCGTCGGGCTATCCGCTCCGCCGCGGCGGACAGCTTCTATCCCTCACGCAAAAAACTTTTTCAGCATAAAACAACTACAGGAATATATTGAAGGCAGGATACTGGATTCACAATTAAAACCCTATTTTTTTATACTTTTAAAATAATAATTTATCTTTGCAAGATATGACACTCATTTCCACAGATAACAACAAAAATCAAGAGATTGTAAAAAACGTTTTTACAATGTATCTTGAAAACAAGGGACATCGCAAAACTCCAGAGCGTTATGCTATCCTTCAAGAAATTTACGAAAGTGAAGAACATTTTGATATAGAAAATCTATACCTCAAAATGAAAAACAAAAACTACCGTGTCAGTAGGGCAACTCTTTACAATACCATCGAATTATTATTGGACTGTGCTTTAGTTCGTAAACATCAGTTTGGACAAAATCAGGCGCATTACGAAAAATCATATTTCGACAAACAGCACGATCATATCATCATGACCGATACCGGTGAAGTAATTGAGTTTTGTGATCCACGAATTCAAACCATCAAAAAAACAATCGAAGAAATTTTTGATATCGAAATCACCAATCATTCCCTATACTTATACGGAAATAGAAAAAAAGAAAAGGTAATAGAAAATAAAATAGAAAACAGAATAGAAAACACTCCAGAAAATACTCTGGAGAACACATTAGAAAATTAACTAAAAATAAAACAATAGAATGACCGTAGATTTATTATTAGGATTACAATGGGGAGATGAAGGAAAAGGAAAAATTGTTGACGTTCTTACTTCAAATTATGATATAATCGCTCGTTTTCAAGGAGGTCCAAATGCAGGACACACTTTGGAATTTGACGGAATAAAACACGTTCTGAGAACCATCCCTTCAGGGATTTTTCATAAAACAGCCGTAAACATTATCGGAAACGGAGTCGTTATTGACCCGGTAGTTTTCCAAAAAGAAATTGAAGGCTTAGCTAAATTCAATTTGGACATCAAATCCAAATTAATCATTTCCAGAAAAGCACATTTAATATTACCTACCCACCGCTTACTTGATGCTGCTTCAGAAGCTTCTAAAGGAAAAGCAAAAATAGGTTCTACTCTTAAAGGAATTGGACCAACTTACATGGACAAAACCGGAAGAAACGGATTACGTGTAGGAGATACCGAATTGGAAGATTTCAAAGAACGCTACAGAGCTTTGGCTGACAAACACGAAGAAATGATTAAATTCTACGATGTTAACATTCAGTACAATTTAGCCGAAATGGAAAAAGAATTCTTCGAATCCATTGAGGTTTTAAAAACATTAGACTTTATTGACAGCGAAGAATATTTGGCACAAGCCCAAAAAGCCGGAAAATCAATTCTTTGCGAAGGTGCTCAAGGTTCTTTATTAGATGTTGATTTTGGAACTTATCCATTTGTAACTTCATCAAATACAACTGCTGCGGGTGCTTGCACCGGTTTAGGAATTGCTCCTAACAGAATCAAAGAAGTATA
>NZ_DATIDY010000191.1:0-30332 GCF_035456085.1 Flavobacterium sp. | reverse complement strand
AAATAATCCAAAGTAGCTTTTTTTGAATGATTTCCATCAAAATAAATGAGTTGGTAGTTGGCAGTTGATAGTTGGTGGTTTTGGAAGTAACTGCTAAACTCAGTAGCAATACAATTAACAGTATTGATATTGAATTTTTGCAATTGCAATTGACATTGATTTAGAGTTTCGGGACAACCTTCTAGTGTTGTAATCGCTGCTTTTGGATTTCCCAAAGCTAGGGCAGAAGTAGCCAATCCGAGAGAAGTTCCAATTTCTAAAATAGTTGTGGGCTGAAAATAATTTGCAATCCTAAATAATAATTCAGCGCGCTTTGATGAAATTCCGGCTGTTTTGGCAATTTGAGCAATTTGTCTCGTATTGGATTTAAATACGCGTGAACCTGCTCCAAAATCGGTGATTTGGATTGAGTTTTTGTTTTGCAAAAGGTCGTTTCGATACTCTTTTAAAATAGTATAATCTGATTTGAATTTCTTGTCATAAAAACATTTGGTCAATAATGTAAATACAAATGGAGAATGTACAGCATGCTCGTTTTTGGAATGCCAAAGAAATTGTAAGTAAGATTTAATTTGAAAAAGCATAGTAATTATTTCGTGGAGATTCACAACGTAAATGGCACAAAGGTACACAGAGATTTTTTAAAAACTCAAACAAAACTTTGAACGATGCTGTGGAGCTTGCGATTTCTAAAATTAAATTTTGTTAATCTCTGTGTTTCCTTCGCGAATCTCTGCAAAATAGCTTTTTATTCAACTATATTTGCCACCTTGAAATGTAGCCAAAAAACAGCAATGAATTTTATAAAATGATGAAGGAAGTAATTGAGTCTAAGAGTGCAATAACATTGGAAGAAATAAACCAGTGCATTGCCATTTTAACCGAACTAAACACTGATACAGATCAGATTTTTGAGATACCCAAAGAACAAAGAACAGCTTTAATCAAAGCAGCTGGTCAATTTGCACGCCCAGATCGTGATGAACTTGTAAAAAGAAAAAAAGACGCAAAAGCCATTGCCAAACGCAAACAAGAAAAGAAAGACAGAACTGCTCGCAAGGAAACAGGAATCCGTTCGGCTCGTGAAGCGGTTGTATTTGTCGCTCCAAAACTTTTAGCGATGAATGATTTGGCTAGTAAAGAACAATTGGAATTGGAGACTCCCAGAAAATGTTATGTGTGCAAAACTGAATTCACCAAAATGCATCATTTCTATGATTCGATGTGTTCAGATTGTGGAGATTTTAATTATGCCAAACGCTTTCAATCGGCTGATGTAAATGGACAAATTGCTGTGATTACAGGTTCTCGTCTAAAAATTGGTTACCATATTACTCTAATGCTTTTGCGTGGTGGTGCAACTGTAATTGCCACGACGCGTTTTCCTGTAGATTCGGCTATGCGATTTGCGAAAGAAGAGGATTTTAATGAGTGGGGACACCGATTGAAAATTCATGGATTGGATTTAAGACACATTCCGAGCGTGGAGATTTTTTGCAATTTTATCGAACAAAAATACGGACGATTGGACATTTTAATCAATAATGCAGCCCAGACAGTACGGCGTCCGGCTGGATTTTACACCCATTTGATGGAAAATGAAGAAAGACCTATCGTTTCATTGCCCCAGCAAGTTCAGGATTTATTATTGGATCATACCAATTGTCTGGACGAATTGAAAATATTGACCGCAGGCGCTTCATCCAATCAAAATATGCCTGTGACTTGGCATGGGCCTGAGCCTGGAATTGGGTTAAGAGCTTCTGCCAAATTATCTCAAATTCCTTACTCTTTCGATAATACATTGGTGGCTCAGGAAGTTTTTCCCGAAGGAGAACTCGATGCCGATTTGCAACAGGTAGATTTAAGAAAAGTAAACAGTTGGCGTTTAAAATTAGGACAAATAGAAACCACCGAAATGATTGAAGTACAACTGGTGAATTCGGTAGCTCCTTTTGTATTGTGTAATCGTCTTTCGGAAGTGATGAAGAAAGATAATACCGGAAAAAAGCACATTATCAATGTTTCGGCGATGGAAGGGAAGTTCTACCGTGATTTTAAGGAAGATCGTCATCCGCATACCAATATGGCAAAAGCTGCACTAAATATGCTAACCCATACTGCCGCAGGAACGTTGGCTAAAGACGGAATCTTTATGAATGCCGTTGATACTGGCTGGGTAACCGATGAAGATCCTGCAGAATTAGCCAAAAGAAAACAGGAAGAACACGATTTTCAGCCGCCACTTGATATTGTCGATGGAGCGGCTCGTGTTATGGATCCTTTGTTTGATGGTATCAATACAGGCAAACATTGGAGTGGTAAGTTTTTGAAGGATTACAGACCTATTGCCTGGTAGTACAAGATTGTCTCTTTATAAATTTAAAAGCCACAACTGAAATTAAATTTTGGTTGTGGCTTTTTTTGTGTTTATAAAATAGCATAATGTTTACCTAGTCATTATTCTTTATTCTAAATTTAATTTTTAAATAAACAATCGAATTTGAATTTGTGATAATTTTATAAAAAACTTTGTCACTTTAAAGGTTTTTCACCATTCAAATAATGTTTTTTTTTGAGATAGCAAATGACTTTTATTATTTAATTATCTTTTGCTTATTGAGAACTTTGTGAAATGGTATGTTTTTTTTACACAAAGGAATAGATTATATAATTAAAACTTAAATAGATTATAACATGAGCATAGAAAGTAACATTAGTCCTGAGCTATTGAGACAAAGAAAAGATACTGTGAGGTATATCAATCTTCAATTAGCTTCTCTTGGTCAGCCTATTTATCAAGACGATGAAAATGCAGAAATTCCGTTTTGCAATCCCAAATTTCAAGAGTTAACAAATGGTCTGATAAAGAGCTTTCGCGAAAAATCAAGGTTATTATCTAATCATCTTTCCCCAGCCGACAACCGCATTCAAAACTTTTTGAACGATTATCTTAAAGATGTCCCTTTTGATAAATCATATATTTTACCAAATGATACTTTGATTTTAACTCAAAAAGGGCATGCCAGAGAATTGAGTTTACCGCCAAACGGAACTACTTTTGTAAGTGATGATGTTACTTCTTATAGAATTAAACAGGGGATTTTAAATAATCCAACTCAAGACAAAAGAACTACAGTTGGTACATTTCATATAGTAGAAGGGAATTTGCCAGCGCCTTTGGATAAAATTGAAGTGCCAAAAATTGCTTTTGCACATTTTCTAAACGCAGCATTCAACCCTTCGGATGAATTAAAAATATTGCCATTTACATCTAATCAGGAAGACAAAGCCAAAGTAATGGTTTCTATGTTATTGAGACCAATGGTTTGTCCTGAAGTGAAGGGAGTAATTTCAAAAAAATCAATGGAGATTCGTTTTTATGCACCAGGAAATTTGGTGAGTAATTTAGATTTCGTTGAAGCTATTTTTGGCAATGCAGGTGATCCTGGACTTGCTCAAAATGATGCAGCATTAGACACAGAACATTGGACGGGTCATACCGGTTGTATTGTTCTGGCCCCACAATTGCGTACATTAAAGAAAAAGGATATTGGTTTACCTCATTTTGATGATGCTACAGATCGTCAGAAAAAAGATGGAATGTGTTGGAAAGATGAGAATGAATTGTATAATAATGGAGGTGCTTTTAAAGTAACTTGTAGAGACGAAAGAGGAGTAGTAGTAACTCTTATCGCCGATAATTATTATGGTTATTCTAAAAAAGAAATTAAAACTCAAATCAGCTATTCAGCTAATTTATTTGGTTTGGTAGAAGAGGAACATTCTGGAGGTGCCATTGCTTATCCTCGAGGTGTGATGGGTGATATTGTTAATGGAGCTGTTTTTTCAGGCAAATTTGGAAACCAATATAATTTTGAAGAGGCAAAATCATTGTTAGGTGACCGAATTGATGTGAAACCAGGCAATTATGCTGTGGACAAAAAATATCCAAACTTAATTTACATTCCAGAAAATGCTTATATCAACACCAACACCAACAGCATTACTTGGGACTATGATAACAAAGAACAAAAATTAATTCTATCTCCAAATAAAGTTTACATTCACCCAACAGGAAATAAATTTAAATTAGAAAAGCACAATGCTATTTCTTTGTGGAGAATTGTAAATACTACTCCCGAAGGTGTTTTTTGTCATAAACCTTGTACGGTTTCTGGCGGAGGTAAATCGGAGATTTCTAAATCGATGCAAAATGCGATTACTTATAGTGCATTCAATATTTTAGATATCGATGAAGACTTTAAAAAGGCCGATGAGATAATTGAATATAATTACTCTAATAGATGGAAAAATAAAGATCCTAAATTGCCACCATCAAGATCATTTTTGGATCAAAACCGAACTTTGGGCTCTGCTGTAAAATTATTGACGCCTTCTAATGAAAATAGTGATGAATTCAACGAATTTATTAAAAACATTCCGGTTCACATTCGATCATTAGTATTATTTGTAAAAAGATTGTACAGACAAGATCACGGTGCACTGAACTGGAAAGATTGTATGTCGGTTGAAATCATGAATGGCAAAAACGGTACAGGTTTGTTGTATAATAATACGCCAGTCGTTGGTAGTTATGTTCGTATCGGATTTAACCAAAAAGGGACATGGTTGTTGAATAAGTTGCGATCTGATTTCTCTGCAAGTCAAAAAATTCAGATGGAAGATGATATTTCAGCTTCGATTACACTGCCGAGTAGTCAGTTAAAGAATTTAAATCCGCAATATTCCAATAAAAGTTTAAAAGTAGTTGCCAACTGTGAATCTTATTTGTTCCAAAGACCAGACGAAGCAATCATTAGAGGTTATGACAAAGGAGCAGAAAGAGATATTGTAAGCGACAATGTGTTTTTGACAAACTATGAGCCTTTACGAAAAAAAGATGCCATCGAGATTTTTGAAGACACTATTAATTTTGATAAGTATACGCAGCCAGTTAAGGATTTAATTATCAGTATTGTGAACAGCCCAGATGAGGAAGTATATTTTTCATTGCCCTCTCATACAAGAATTGTAAATGGAGAGCCAACAAAAAACCCTCGTTATCTTGAGCCGAATATTTTTATTAATGAAACCGAAGCTAGTTATTTAGGTGAAATTGGTGTTCGTTTATTTAGAAAAATAAAATCTGAAGATCCGGTTATCAATGTGGTAAATGCAGTATTGCCGGGTAGAAGAAACAATCCTGCTGATAAAAAATCAGGCATTCGTCCGTTGGCAGTTTATAACCCAATTCACTATCAGGAAACGCCTGAATTGTTTATGGATTTTATTTGTAGTCTTACAGGTAAATCGCCATCGACTACAGGAGCTGGTTCTGAAGGTGCTTTGACCAAAGGACCTTTCAATATGTTGACACCAACATCTGATTTGAATAATGCTTTGTTATCACATATTTTAACGGAATCAAATGCCTTCAGTACCGCAGCGGGTTATGTAGGTGGAGATAATAAAGTAGATCATGATATCAGTCTTTTAATACCGGAAATTTGGGCAAGATTAGCACCTTCAGATCGTGATCCAAAAGTTTTGATTGCCAATGGCTCTTTGGAAAAAGTGGAAGATTTTGAATATGAAGGCAAAAAAGTATTGGCCAGCAGATTAGGATATCGTATTACTGATACGTTCTGTTTAAGATGCTTGAACCGTTTATTTGATGAGCCAAAAGCTGTTTTCAATGAGAAAATGTTGAAACCAGAATTACAAGGCATTGAAGATTATGTTGATGGAATTGCAAATATTGTCGAAGCGCAACAAAAAGTAGCATTATGTTATTTTGAAGATGGAAGTATCGAGGCTGCCATTCCGCCATTGAAAATCTTATTACACATCATGGCGTATGGTAATTATGAAGGAAAAGAAATGAGCGATCCTGAATTGAGAAGTTACTTCGAAAGAGATTACGTTATCAATAGCGATTGGTATAAAGAAAGACTGCATTTGAAACAACAAAAGGATATTGCTTTTTACACTAATCAGATTAGTTATTTAGAAAATTTCATTTCAAATGCTGAAAATAAAGTATTGGTAGCCGAAATGGATTTGAATACCCGTTTGCAAAACGTAAAAAATATGTTGGCAACGGCAAGTTCTCCTAAATATATCGATAGTTTAGTTGGAACAATCGGAGCTGATCCATTGTATAAAAAGTAGTCCAATAATTTTTTTATAATAAGAAATCGCTTAAAAATTAGGTGTCTAAAGATAAAAAGCCACAGCAAATCTGATTTGCTGTGGCTTTGATCATTAAAATAAGACAAGATCTGAATTATAAAATTTAGAAAAATGGATTGGTCTTATTGTCAGTTCGAGCGAAGTCGTGAACCCTTGTGCCAGCTTAATTGCGCTACCAATGACGTTTTTCAACATTTCAATAATCCGCAAACTTGTCATTCCGTAGGAATCTCCCCAAGGTGAGCAACTGACTTGAGATTGCTTTGCCAATTCGCTTTCGCTCGTGTCCTACGGAATGAATATTATAGTAGGTGTTGCGTGTAGTTTACCAGCAAGCTTACGATACGAGAGCAAATCCCTAACTATTGACCTATGATTTCTTTTCTAAAATGACTACCCCAATTAATCAATTCGTCTAACATTTTTTTCATAGACATTCCTAATGGAGTTAAAGAATATTCAACCGTTATTGGCATACTGTCATAGAGAGTACGCTTAATTATTTTATTCATTTCTAAAGCTTTTAATTCCTGTGATAACATTTTTGGAGAAATATCGGATATATCTCTTTGTATTTCACCAAATCTTTTATTGCCAAGTGTCAATGAAATGATAATTGGCAACCGCCATTTTCCTTGGATAATTTCTAATGCATCTCTCGAGACCATTAACTTAAACTGGCAAACATCTTCTTTTTGACTCATATCTATTTGATTTGCAGTATGATTTACTATAGGTAACTACTTACCAATAGGTAACAACTATATTATCGATATCAAAATTAATTAATTTTGAGTAATAAATAAAACTAAAAAAATGGAAAATTCAAAATCTTGGGTCATAGACCCTTTGCACTCTGAAGTGCTTTTCAAAATTAAGCATTTGGTTATTTCAACTGTAACCGGTTCTTTCAGAAAATTTGATGGAACTATCATTACTGAGAAATCAGATTTTAACAACGCTAAAGTATTCTTCTCAATTGATGTTAAAAGTGTTGATACTAATCAACCACAGCGGGATGAGCACTTACAAAATGATGACTTCTTCTCTTCTGATTTATATCCCAAAATAATTTTTGAATCAACCTCATTTACAAATACTAATGGAAATGATTATAAAATGAGCGGAAATTTAACAATGAAAGGTGTCACTAAAAATGTAGATTTAAATGTAGAATATGGTGGATCAGAAATTAGTGCTCAAGGTCAATTAAAGCATGGTTTCGAAATTACTGGAATTATTGATCGAAAACAGTTTGGAATAGCATGGAACATTCCTACTGGATCAGGCAGTTTGGGGTTAGGAGAAAACATCAAACTGGAAGCAAACATTCAGGTCGCTGAATTAGCATAATCGGAAATTAATAAAAAACATTAAGACAAATTGACTAATAATCTTTTTGTCTTTTTTTGTAGATAAACATAAAGCCTGCTGGTAAAAGCCACTACAACGGATTTGGGCAATTGGCTTAATGGAAAAATGGTTTTGTATTTGGAATGATTTGCTTCGCCTGTTCGCTATCGCTCGGGTGGCAAATCCGAAAATAAGGCTTAGTTTAACCCCAAACCCGCTGTAGTGCCAAGACGTATTGGTATGAGCTAGACTGTTTTAAAGTCATTTTATATTGCTTTTTTAAAATAAAAATTTATGCCTCGATGTGACAAAAAATAATTAGACTATATAAACCTTTAACCACATAGAAACATAGAATTTATAGTGTTCAAAAAGAATTTGATAGTCATCTCACTTCTCACATAGCCCACCTATGTGACCCGAGACCGAAGGGCGAACTGACGAAGTAAAAATAGGTCTATTCTATTTATTCTTTAATGATTTGTTATTAAATCTATGTGTCTATATGGTTTATCTTTTATTTAAACAGCATTCCACCCAACAGGTTGTTAAAAGTAAATTCCAAATTTGATTGAAGCTTCAGGGTTTAGCAAAGGCAAATTATATTCTTTGTTGTCTAAAGTGAATTCATCGTTACCACCAACTTTAAGGCTCAAACCAGCCCAAGGCGAAATATAAATGTTTTTGTAGATAGTAAAATTATAGCCTAAACTTCCGTTTAATAAAAAGTTGTCGAAGTTTTTGGAGGCATTGCTGCTGTCACTTTGTATGTCACTTTTCCAATAAACAGGTCCGGCTCCAATCCACCAGCCTTTCCAATTGTCTTTCAAAAAACGATCTAACAGAATCGCATACGCTTTTACATGGTGATCGGTAAAACCGTCTTTGGTTACAAAATCAGGTCTGTTGACGTCGGCAAAAAGAGCTCTGCCACGCCAATTGTCTTTTCCAATCCAACCCGCTCCAAAATAACCGCCCGTAGCATAGGGTAAAACATCGAGTTCCAATCCAAAATTCCATTTATTATTTTTAACGGAATCTGCTTCGTTTTCGTTTGCAGATTGGGCTTGCAGTTGTATAGAAAGTACCGTAAAAAGGAGTAGTAATGCTGTTTTCATGGATGAAGTTTTGAGTTATAAATTTAGTCAAAAAAAAATCTTTGTGGTTATCTTTAAGCAAATGTTGAGTTTATTAAAAAACAAAAACCACAACAGAATATAAATTCCATTGTGGTTTTGAAGCTATTTTTTTAAGATGTATCTAAAATTCTAAATTCTAAATTCTGCAATCTAAAATCTCTACCCTTCCATCTTCGCAGAAAGTTCAAACCATCTTTCCTCTTTGCTTTCAATCTTCTTGATGAGGTTTTCGAGTTCTTTGGCTTTCTTTTCGATGTCGGCATCGGCAACTTTTCCATCGGAAAATAATTGCTCGATTTTGGCTTTATCAATTTCCAAATCTTTAATTTCTTTCTCGATTTTCTGAAATTCTTTTTGCTCGTTAAAAGTTAGATTTCCTGTTGGATTGTTTTGTTTCCATTCTTTCTTTTCGGTTTTGTTTTCCTCTTTTTGAGCAATATCGGCACTGTCTTCATAGGCTCTAAAATCAGAATAATTTCCGGGGAAAGTTTCAATTTCTCCCTGACCTCTAAAAACGAATAATTGATCTACAATTTTATCCATAAAATAACGATCATGCGAAACTACAACCAAACAGCCCGGGTAATCCAAAAGGAAACTTTCCAATACGTTCAAAGTCACAATATCCAAGTCATTCGTCGGCTCATCGAGAATCAGGAAGTTTGGATTCTGAATTAAAACGGTACATAAATACAAACGTTTCAACTCGCCACCACTCAATTTTTCTACATAATCGTATTGTTTTTTGGCATCAAAAAGAAAACGCTCCAACAATTGCGAAGCCGAAATAATTCGTCCTTTTGATAAAGGAATAAATTCTCCGTATTCTTTAATAACATCAATTACGCGTTGTCCTGGTTTTGGATTAATTCCGCTTTGAGTGTAATAGCCAATTTTGATGGTATCACCAACAACCACTTTTCCACTATCAAGAGGCAAAGTTCCTGTAAGCAAGTTTAGAAAAGTCGATTTTCCAGTTCCGTTTTTACCAATAATTCCGATGCGTTCTCCACGCTGAAAATCATAACTGAAATTGTCCAGAATAACATGATCCTTGAATTTTTTAGAGATTTTATGAAGCTCGATAATCTTGCTTCCCATACGCTCCATATTAATTTCAAGCTCTACTTTGTTCTCTTTTCGGCGGCTTTGGGCTTTTTCTTTAATTACATAAAAATCATCCTGACGTGATTTAGACTTAGTGGTTCTTGCTTTTGGTTGGCGGCGCATCCACTCCAATTCTTTTACAAATAAGTTTTGCGCTTTGTCGACACTCGCATTTTCGGAAGCGATTCGTTCTTCTTTTTTCTCTAAATAATAAGAGTAGTTTCCTTTGTATTGGTAAATTTTTCCATTGTCTAATTCAATGATTTCGTTGCAAACACGTTCCAAAAAGAAACGGTCGTGCGTCACCATAAACAACGTAATATTTTCTTTTGCAAAATAACTTTCCAACCATTCAATCATTTCCAAATCCAAATGATTCGTTGGCTCATCCAGAATCAATAAATCGGGACGGTTAATTAAAATAATCGCAAGAGACAACCTTTTTTTCTGTCCACCCGAAAGATTTTTTACTTTCAATTTAAAATCTTCCAACTTCAATTTGAACAAAATTTGTTTGAATTGCGTTTCAAAATCCCAAGCGTTATGCCTGTCCATTGCGTCAAAAGCTTTTTGATAAGCCTCTTCATCTTCTGGATTTTCTAATGCTTTTTCATAAGCTTCAATTACTTTCAAACTTTCATTATCAGACGCAAAAATGCTCTCTTCAATCGTCAATTCGTCCTGTAATTTATTGTCTTGTGACAAAAACGCCATTCGGATGCTTTTTCTCAGAACAACTTGTCCCGTATCAGGTTCATCCAAACCATTGATGATGCTCATTATAGTGGTTTTTCCCGAACCATTTTTGGCAATAAAAGCAATTTTTTGGTCTTTGTTTATTCCAAAAGAGATGTCTTTGAAAAGTGTACGCTCTCCAAAAGACTTAGATATATTTTCTACTGAAAGATAATTCATTGATTAAAGTGCTTTAAATAAAGCTTTTTTGTGTTTTTAAATTTAGAGGTCTCTAATTAGGTCTCTAATTTTAAATAGAACTTTATTATGAGAGTGCAAAGATACTTTTTTGAATCAAACAAAAAAAGACAAGGGTTGTTCTATATTTATTTTCAACTGTTCTGTGTTTCGTTGCTTCTAACTTCGGTATTATATTGTTATAAAACATTTAAATTTTAATTGAACCAACAGCATTGTATGTAAACATTTTAATACACAACGCTATTTTGATTGGTAATATCAGTTAAAAAACAAATAAAATTTGAAAAAGATTTTTTTTTAAAATTAATATTTATAATTTAGCAGAACGGAACAGAACAGTACGTGTGTGTTTGATATATTTTTTTTATTATTTAAAGAAAATTAATGAGAGTATTGTGAGTTCTATTTCGAATATGGAACGAGTAAACACATTAAATAAATAATCTAAATAAATTATGTATTATATAGGATACGATATTGGAAGTTCTTCGATAAAGGTTGCCTTGGTTGAAGCTGAAACAGGAAAAAAAATAATCGTTTTAAACGAACCTCAAAACGAAATGGAAATTGTCTCATTGCAGCCGGATTGGGCAGAGCAAGATCCAGAAATGTGGTGGCAGCATATTTGTGTGGCAACCAAAAGAGCTATTCGTGAGGCCAATATTGATGCTTCAAAAATAAACGGAGTTGGTATTTCCTATCAAATGCACGGTTTGGTTGTGGTAGATGAAAATGGTGATTCTTTGCGCAATGCCATTATTTGGTGCGACAGTAGAGCTGTTGAAATTGGAAACAAGGCTTTTGCAGAATTAGGTGAAGAAAAATGTATGTCTCATTTACTGAATTCTCCTGGGAATTTCACAGCTTCAAAACTAAAATGGGTTAAAGAAAATGAACCTGAAATTTACAATAAAGTACATAAATACATGCTTCCTGGAGATTTTATCGCTTTCAAACTTACTGGCGAAATTACCACTACCAAAAACGGTTTGTCTGAAGGAATGCTATGGGATTACAAAGAAAACAAAGTCGCTGACTGGCTTTTGGAATATTACGGAATAGAAACTGCAAAAACGCCAACAATTGTTGAAAATTTCACTAATCAGGGAGTTTTAAATGACAAAGGAGCCAAAGAATCAGGATTGCCAGTTGGAATACCGGTAGTTTACAGAGCGGGAGATCAACCCAATAATGCGCTTTCTTTAAACGTTTTAAATCCGGGTGATGTAGCTGCTACAGGTGGAACTTCGGGAGTTTTTTATGCTGTAACAGATACCACGCTGGGCAAAAGCACTCGTGTAAACAATTTTGTACACGTAAATTATGATGAAGCCAATCCAAGAATTGGAAAATTACTAAACATCAACGGAGCCGGAATCCAGTACAGATGGTTGCGAAACAACATGGGCGACGAAACTTATGAATCGATGAACCATAAAGCGGCAAAAATCGCAATCGGATCAGAAGGTTTGGTAGTAATTCCTTTTGGAAATGGGGCAGAACGTATGTTTAACAATAAAAACATTGGAACCCATTTTCTAAATCTAAATTTAAACATTCACAGTAATTCGCATTTATTCAGAGCGGCATTGGAAGGAATTGCTTTTTCGTTTGTCTACGGAATGGAATGTCTAAAAGACGATAAAGCAACAATCGGAGTGATCCGCGCTGGAAACGATAACTTATTCCGCTCAGAAATATTCTCCAATACTGTCGCTACTTTAATCGGGCATGAAATTGAGATTTACAATACTACAGGTGCCGTAGGTGCTGCTAGAGCCGTGGGATTGACAGATGGTGACTTTGAAAAATTTGGTTCGAATATTTCTAAAAATGATCATGTGATGACATTTTTGCCTTTGCAAAACAGCGAACCTTACCAGACAGCATATCAAAAATGGAAACAAGAATTAGAACATATTATAAATAAATAAAACAATAACAAATGGCAATTATAGGCAACAAAGAATACTTTAAGGGTATTGGCGAAATTAAATTTGAAGGAAAAGAATCAGATAATCCATTAGCATTTAAATATTACAATCCGGATCAGGTTGTAGCAGGAAAAACCATGCGTGACCATTTTAAATATGCAATCGCTTACTGGCATACTTTCTGCGGACAGGGAGGAGATCCTTTCGGACCGGGAACACAACATTTTGGTTGGGACCAGTCATCAGACCCTTATCAGGCAGCAAAAGACAAAGCAGATGCAGCTTTTGAATTTATCAGCAAAATGGGATTTGACTATTTCTGTTTCCACGATTACGATTTGATTGCTGAAGGACCAACTTTTGCAGAATCAGAAAAACGTTTGGCTTTCATTACAGACTATTTAAAAGAAAAGAAAGCAGCATCAGGAATTAAATTGCTTTGGGGAACTGCAAACTGCTTTTCGAACCCAAGATACATGAACGGTGCGGCTACCAACCCGGATTTCAACGTTTTAGCCAGAGCAGGAGGGCAAATAAAACTAGCTTTGGATGCCACTATCGCATTAGGCGGAGAAAATTACGTGTTCTGGGGAGGCCGTGAAGGGTATATGTCTTTGCTAAATACCGATATGGGAAGAGAATTGGATCACATGGGACAATTTTTGATAAAAGCAAGAGACTACGCAAGAGCACAGGGTTTCAAAGGAAACTTCTTCATTGAGCCAAAACCAATGGAACCAATGAAACACCAATATGATTTTGACTCGGCTACGGCTATCGGTTTTTTGCATAAATATGGTTTAGAGAAAGATTTCAAAATCAATATCGAGGTAAACCACGCTACCTTGGCACAACACACTTTCCAACACGAGATTGAGGTGGCTGCCAATGCCGGAATGTTAGGAAGTTTGGATGCCAACCGCGGAGATTACCAAAATGGTTGGGATACAGACCAATTCCCGAACAACATCCAGGAAACTACCGAAGCGATGTTGGTATTCCTAAAAGCAGGTGGATTACAAGGTGGTGGAATTAATTTTGATGCCAAAATCAGAAGAAACTCAACCGATATGGAAGATGTATTTTTGGCGCACATTGGCGGAGCAGATACTTTTGCAAGAGCATTGATCACTGCCGATAAAATCATTACTTCTTCTCAGTACAATAAATTAAGAACGGAAAGATACAGTTCATTCGATTCTGGAAACGGAAAAGCTTTCGAAGAAGGAAAATTGGGACTAACTGAATTATACAAAATTGCTCAGGAAAATGGAGAACTTCAATTGCAGAGCGGAAAACAAGAATTGTTTGAAAACATTATCAATCAATACATCTAAAATTTTGCTAATTAGTTATTTGTAAAATGATAATAGGGTTGAGAATATTTTCAGCCCTATTTGTTTTTACTACTATTTGTTTTAAATCTCAGAACAGCGAGGAATTAGTTTATGCCATTTTTATGGTTTATTTAAAACACAGAAATTTATAATTTAGCAAGCCGTAACAGAACAGTACACTTTATGAATCACGATACTTTTCCTTTTGAAATTAATCACGATAGTGATATTCCAAAATTCCAACAAATAATCAATGGTATAAATAATGCCATTGGCGAACATATTTTGGATAAAGGAGATTCATTGCCTTCTGTAAATAGTATTTGCCAAAAATACCAGCTTTCCAGAGATACGGTTTTTAAGGCATATTCGATATTAAAAGAACAAAAAGTAATCGAATCGGTTCCTAATAAAGGCTATTATGTTTTGGGAGAAACCAGAAAAGTACTCTTGGTTTTAGATACTTTCAAAGCTTATAAAGAGGTATTGTATCATTCTTTCGTCAACAATTTGCCAGAAAATATTATTACCGATGTGCAATTTCATCATTATAACATAGACAATTTCAAAAGTATCATCAATAATAGCATAGGGAAGTATTATAAGTACATAGTAATGAATTTTGATAACCCCGAGGTTTCAACTATTCTATCTGTAATTCCCAATGAAAAATTATTATTGATTGATTGGAATATTTATTCTAAAAAAAATAACAACTATATTTTTCAGGATTTTGGGCAGGCATTTTATAATTCTTTGGTTGAAGGTAAAAGTTTGTTCGAAAAGTATCAGGAAATCCAATTTGTGTATCCTGATTTCACCAACCACCCAAAAGAGTCGTTAGATTATTTTAAAAAATTCTGTCGTGATTTTGGTTTTAAATGGAAGATAATAACAAACGCAAAAACTTTTGAAATTAAAAAAGGAATTGCTTACATCAGCGTTAGTGATCGTATTTTAGGTCAGTTTTTGGAGCAATGTCGAGACAAAAATTTGGAACCTGGAAAAGACGTTGGCTTTTTGTCGTATAATGAAACTCCGATGAAAAAGTTTATCTACAAAGGCATTTCGGTTGTCTCTACCGATTTTATGGAATTGGGAACCAAAGGAGCCGAATTTGTCACCAATGAAGTGCCTATTCAATATTATGTCCCAACACATTTAATAATCCGAGAATCTTTGTAAGTATTGATTATTGTATTGGTTTCGAAAACGCTTATTTTATCAAAGAAAAATGACTGAATCTATCCTTTTTTTGTGGATGTTTAAAGGATAAATTTGTCTCGAAAATTTCGAAATATTCATTAAAAGTCAGCAAAATACGTTGTTCATGATCGTTTCTTTCGAAAACGTTGCATAAGTTTGTTTAGACAGTGAAAAATGATGTTTTTTATGTAAAAATGCACTAATATCTAGTGAAAAAATGGTTGTCAAATTGTGTATCAAAAAATAAACATTATTTTTGTGTTATCGATTACATTAAATTTTTTAGATATTGTAAAATTGGACAAACAGAGACATTATTTAGTAGTTGGTACCAAAAAAACACCAATAAGGTTGAGGCATAAATGGTTTTTTTAAAGTGCCTTTATAAATTTTAGAGTTATTGTTTTTTAAAATGCTAAATGTTAAAAAAAACGGAAAAAAGCAATCCTCACAAATAGAAAAAACCTTATTCAATCCCCCTTATGATCTATTTACTAAATCTCATTGAATCAAAAAACATTTATTTTGAATTAATTCTTTAAAAACTAATTTTTATGGCACATCATCTTGAAGGGAAAAGAACAAATTATCGCTGGACAATTGTTACCCTTTTACTTTTTGCAACTACGATTAATTATATGGATAGGAATGTAATTGGCTATCTTAAAGATTATTTTTGTTCGTCTGATGGTTTTGGTTGGTCTGCAACTGATTTTTCTCTCTTAACAGCCGTTTTTACTGCCTTTTATGCTGGATTTACCCTTTTTGCAGGATTTATTATTGATAAAATTGGTACCAAAATAGGCTTGGCAGGTTCTTTAGTGGGTTGGTCATTAGCAGGAATTGCTAGTGCTTTTATGGGAAAAGGTCTTTTTACACACATCGTTGCAAGAGGTATTTTTGGTGCAGGTGAAGCAGGAAACTTTCCAGCATCTATCAAAACTGTTGCCGAATGGTTCCCTAAAAAAGAACGTGCATTAGCTACAGGTATATTCAATTCAGGTTCTAATGTTGGAGCAATGATCTGTGCTATAATAATTCCAATTATTCTGGCAGCTTGGAATCCAAACGAGGGGAATGATCTTTTCTTAGGTATTTTCCATGGTTGGCAAATGGCCTTTATACTTACTGGTTTAGTAGGTTTCCTTTGGTTGTTTTTTTGGAGTAAATTATATTCTTCTCCAAAAAACATGTTAGAAAAAGGAAAAATTAATCAAGTTGAATTCGACTATATTCACAGTGATGAAGATGAGATTGTAGCGGCATCTACTGAAGAGGTGAAAGTTCCTTGGTACAAAATGCTTACCTATAAACAAACTTGGTCATTTGTTGCTGGTAAATTTATGACAGATGGTATTTGGTGGTTTCTTTTGTTTTGGTTGCCAACCTATATCAAACAACAATTCTGCGTTGGTATGGATCCTATCGAGACCAAACACACAGTAATGATTTCGACTTTTGTGGTATACGGAATTGCAATTATCGGTTCTATTTATGGAGGTTCACTTCCAATGTCATTCATGAATAAAGGCTGGGAGACGTACCGTGCACGTATGACAGCCCTTTTAATAATTGCATTTTTGCCACTTTCTTTGATTAGTACACAATATGTTGCTGCTTCTTGGGGAATTGTTGCTGCAGTAGCAATTATTAGTTTAGGTGGAGCTGCTCACCAAGCTTGGTCTGCCAATTTATTTACAACGGTATCAGATATGTTTCCTAAAAAAGCTGTCGGTTCTGTTACAGGGATAGGTGCGGCTGCCGGTGGATTAGGTGGTGTTTTGATGCAATTATTGGCAGGTGGTCTTGAAGATCATTTCCGTATAAAAGGTGTTTTAGAAGCTAGTAAAGCGGGATTAATTAAAGCTACTGATACTATTCCGTTAGAAACAGTAAAAATTGACAATCTTAAAGAAGTTTTGATTGATCCATCAACATTAGATCAGGCTCAGCACTTTATTTCATCAAATGTGTCTATTTCTTATGGAATTATGTTCACTATTTGTGCTTTTTCTTATTTGATTGCTTGGGGAATAATGAAATTTTTAGTTCCTAGACATACACCAATAACTAATTAATTTGAATGTTGGTTCTGATTAAGAACTGTAAGAAATAAATTCAATTACAAAAAAAGGATAGTTTTTATAGACTGTCCTTTTTTTATTGATTAATGTGAAATTATTTACTTTAGAAGTTAAAAATTATCTACAATATTCTATGTATTAATCGAAATCTGTGAAAATCATTTAATCAGTGGCGATTTATGATTTACTTCTTTTTAGCTAATTAATATTTAGAATTTTAAGTCCTTTATGTGTGAAATAAAAAAAGAGGTTGTCTAAATTTAGACAACCTCTTTTACTTTTATTAATCTTTAAACTTTAATTAAAAGTTTTATTGTTAAGATTAAATTATTTGCTTCTAGCAGAATTAACTAAGCTCAAAACAGCTTTAGTATCCGCTTCGATTTTAGCATAATCTTTAGCAGCCATTAATGGTTTGCTGATTAATTTACTTCCCATTCCTACTGCAGAAACTCCAGCTTTGAACCAACCACCGATACTTTCAGCAGTAGTGTCAACACCTCCTGTTGGCATGAATACAAGATTTGGGAAAATATCTTTGATTCCGCTTAAGAAATCAGGTCCTAACATGTTTCCAGGGAATAATTTGATGAATTTTACACCTGCATTTTCAGCAGCAATAATTTCAGTAGGAGTCATACAACCAGGGCTGTATAAAATTCCTTTGCTGTTTAATAATTCAGCTACTTCAGGAACGAAACCTGGGCTAATGAAAAAATCAGCACCAACAGCAAGATAATCTTCAGCTTGTTTTTTGTTTTTGATAGTTCCAATACCTAATAATAAACCAGGCATTTCAGCATTACGAACTTCAACCATTTTAGCGAAGTTGCTCAAAGCAGTTTCTCCACGGCTTGTATATTCAACAGCTTTAATTCCAGCTCTGTAAATAGCTCTTAATACTTCGATTGTTACAGTTTCGTCTGCGTTAAAGTACAAAGGAAGCATTCCTTGTGCTACAATTGCATCTGTTACTTCTTGAATTTTACTCATTTTTTTAGATTTTAACTTTAAATACCAATTTTTTGATTTCACCTTCACCAATCATCGGTGCGTGAACGTCTCCAGGATAGAATATCACAAACTGTCCGTCTGTTAATTGAAAATCCATATCAGGAGTATCATTGAAAAAACGTACATCTTTCTCTGGATTATAATCTCCATTTGGTGTAACGCATTTTTCTCTTGGTTTCCAAGCTATAGTTTCCAATCCTTTTACACAAACCTGAATATCAATGTTTTTGTCATGACATTCAAATTTAGCTAAACTAGTTTCTCTAGTTTTACCGTTTGCTTTGCTTACAATTACTTTTAGACCTTCCTCGATTTGGATTGTTCCGTCTTCAAGTGCTGCAATATCATTTTGATTTATGAAATCAAAAGCTTTTGCAAACAAAGGGTGTAAGCTAGTGTATTTTGATCCGTTATTTAATGTATCTATTATCATAATTTCTGATTATCTAGCAACTCTACCAGAAGCATCACCACCCATAAGTTTAGATACTTCATCAACAGTAACTAAGTTAGCATCACCTTTGATAGTGTGTTTCAAGCAAGATGCAGCAACAGCAAAATCTAAAGCGTTTTGGTCGTCATTTGGATAAGTCAATAATCCGTAGATCAAACCTCCCATGAATGAATCTCCACCACCAACTCTATCAACGATATCAGTAATTTGGTATTGACGAGTTTGCAACATTTGTTTTCCATCGTATAAAACTCCTGCCCAAGTGTTGTGAGAAGCTGAGATAGAACCTCTAAGTGTTGTAATTACTTTTTTAGCTTTTGGGAATTTCTCCATCATTTGTTGACAAACAGATAAGAAGGCTTCAGCTTTAACATCGTGTCCGTGAGTTTGAACAGCTAATCCTTCTGGTTTAATACCAAAGTGCATTTCAGCATCTTCTTCATTTCCTAAAATCACATCGCAGTAAGATGTTAATTCAGTCATGATTTTCTCACGATCTCCACCGTATTTCCAAAGTTTTGCACGGTAGTTCAAGTCAGTTGAAATTGTTATTCCTAATTTGCTAGCCGCTTTTACAGCTTCTAAACATGCATCAGCAGAACTTTGAGAAATTGCTGGAGTAATACCAGTCCAGTGGAACCATTCTACACCTTCAAAAACTTTTTCCCAATTGATCATTCCTGGTTGGATTTCAGACATAGAAGAGTGAGCTCTATCATAAACCACTTTACTTCCACGGCTTACAGCACCAGTTTCAAGGAAATAAATTCCAAGACGATCTCCACCCCAAACAATATTATCTACACCAACTCCTCTTTTACGCATTTCCATCATTGCGCATTCTCCAATGTCATTTTTTGGTAAACGTGTTACAAAATCAACTGGAATTCCAAAGTTTGCTAGTGATACAGCTACATTCGATTCTCCACCTCCATATACAACATCAAAATTGTCTGCTTGTGAAAATCTTAAAAATCCTTGTGGTGCTAATCTTAACATTATCTCACCAAATGTTACTACTCTTTTTCCCATTTTTGTTTTAATTGTTATTTATATTTATTGTTTATTCTAATACTTTTTTGATTATCTGGATACGCGTCCGCCGCCAGACCCGCCCATAAGCGCTTTTATTTCATTGACAGTTGCCAAATTGATATCACCCGAAATCGAGTGTTTTAAACAAGTTGCTGCCACTGCAAATTCAAGGGCAGTTTGTTGATCTTCGGGCCAAGTAATTAATCCGTATATAATTCCTGCCATAAAAGCATCTCCGGCACCAATTCTGTCAATAATGTGAGAGATATTATATCTTCTTGAATTAAGCAAATTTTCGCCATTCCATAATGATGCACTAATACCGTTTGATGAAGCATTAGCATCCATTCGATGTGTAGAGACTATATTTTTTAATTTAGGGAAGACTTTCATCCAATTTGCAAAAACAACTTCTTCAGTATCTGATTCATTTCTTGGAACACCTAAAACTTTTTCAGATTCATCTATTCCACCTAATAATAAGTCGCAATGTTGTACTAAGTCAGGCATTATTTCGTTGGCTTGTCTGCCATATTGCCAAAGCTTAGGTCTGTAGTTTAAATCGGCTGATATTGTTAATCCCATTTTGGTGGCAAACTCTAATGCTTCTTTGCATAAATCTGCTAAATCCTGAGATAGGGATGGTGTTATACCTGACCAATGGAACCAGTCAGCATCTTTAAAAATCGTTTCCCAATCGATCATACCTCTTTTCAAAGTTGAAAAAGAAGAATCTTCTCTGTCATAAACTACTTTTCCGGGTCTTTCTGAAGCTCCTTGTTCAAAATAATAAATTCCTAGTCTTTTTCCTGTGGTAATAGCAATAGGTTCAACTGCAAAGGAACGTAACATGCTTAGTGATGATTCGCCCAATTCATTTGACGGAACAGCTGTTATAAATTTAACTGGGAGTCCAAATTTTGATAGTGATGCTGCAACATTTGCTTCTGCACAACCATAATATAAATCAAATGAGCTAGCCTGCGTAAGTCTCAAATGACTTGGAGGAGAAAGTCTCAATAGTATTTCTCCAAAAGTTACAATTCTTTTAGACATAATAATTGGTAAAATGATTTTTGTGTTCGCACACGAATTCTACAAATATAAAAAAAACATAGGTAAAAAACATGGCTAAAAAAATATAAACGTGCTTTTAACAATATTCGTGTAATCGTTTTAGTAAAATTACCCTTATGCTTCAAAGATAAGGTTCTAAAACTCAGTTTTTTGTGCTTTATACTAGCGGTATTATTAATCTTAAAAAAAAATAAAAAAAAATATTTTTTTTTAAAGACCTTAAGCTCTTTTAGTTGTGAAATAATATTAAAGCTGAAAAAAATAATCGCAGGAAAATGTTTTTATTGAATGTTAGAAAAAAGATTATGGTAATGTTGTGATTTTATCTACTTTCTGTGCAACACAATTTGGTGTTAATTTTGCAAAACTTCCTGATGCCTTAGTTGGGTTTAAAATCATTTCGAAATTGCTTTTCAAAATAATAATTGATATGATTTGATGAGGTTATTTTTTAAAAAAAGGACTTAAATCTATTATATGTAATCGTTGCGGACTGTTTATAAAAGGCTTCCTTATTATCGATTCATTGCTGAGGTAAAATAAGGATCCATCTTCAGTTGTTATTCCTTCGATTTGTTCCCATGGAAGTGACACTTTGATTTTTCGCCTGTTACCTGTCCAAAAAGCCTCGTTTTGATAATCATAAAGCAGTAGCAAAAAAGGTTGTAATAATTTGGTGTATCCACATAAAACAACTTCTTTTTTTGATGGTATTGTCGTTGCGCCGGTTATCAGTCCGTGTACATCCAGTGTTTCTCTGAGATGGGCAATATATTTTCCAGGATTTTTTGGTAAAGAATAAATACTTGTTTTCTCAGCTGTCCATTGTTTGGTGATGAGGTAAATGCTATCTTTTAATACTATAAATGCTTCGCAATCAAAGTCGGTCGTATTTACTTCTTTTCCAGAGAAATCAGTTTGGTTGGAATAGGAAAAAGCAATGGTTTCTATTTGTGGTGTTCCTGTCAAAAAAGACTTTTTTTCAATTTTTAAAATCTCCAAATCTCTTCTGTTGCCTTGTATATTATTACCAAAATCTCCTATATATAAGTATAGGCTGTCTTGTGAAATTTCTTCCCAGTTATTGTTTTTAATTCCTTCGAGATTAATTTTTCTTTTGATTTCTCCTTTTGTGTCCAAACCATAAATTGTATTATCATGGTCGTCATTGAATGTCCAAATTAATCCTTCAAAATCAATTAAACCAGAAGTTTCAGAAAGCGATGCATCAATTTTTGTAGAAGATTTTGCTCTTACTTTTGTATTGCGATACCAGCAACTTCCATTGTTTTCGGTTGCATTTGGATCAAAATTGGAAGCAAAAATATCTGTACAGCCTGAGATTTGACTATACGAAGTAGTAATGAATAAAAAAGATAGTATTAAATATTTGAACATTGTCAGAATATATAAATCATAAGCAAGTTATTAAATAAATAATCAAAAACCTATTAGTCTCAATACCTTGTTGATAGCTTCAAATTCTGTCCTTTTTTTGTTATATTTGAAATAAAAACTATTTCTTACAATCCAATCAAATTATGGGTTTCATGAAACAAAATTTACTTCTGTTTTTTGTGCTTATTTCTCCATTTTCTTTGTTTTCACAGAAAATCGATTTTAAGAGTAATGATTTGGATATGAAGCAGATTCTAAAAAGTATTTTTATAGATAAGGATAGTGTAAAAAAAAGAGAGGATCAAAGCAAAATTGCTTTTTCGTTGATGCCGGCTCCTGATATGAAAAGCTCTGAAGGTGGGATTGTTGTGTCTTTTGTGACGACTTTTTATATGGATGAAAATCACGACAGCACTAAAATGTCCGAAGTTTATTTTACCCCAACCACAAGTTTTACTGGTCAGTATTCTTTCCCGGTGCAGTCCTATATTTATACAAAAGATAACAAATACAATTTTATTGGAGATTATAGATTTATGATTTATCCTCAGTTTACTTATGGTTTGGGCGGAAACAGTTCGAAAGAACCACAATCTGAAGTAGACTATCACCAAATTCGTTTTTATCAATTTATAAGTCGAAAAATTAAAGGAGATTTTCGTTTAGGACTTGGATTTCAATTGGATAAGTATGAAAGTATTTCTGAAGATAGTGAAATCGATGTTCCAACAGATTTTTATAAATATCAACAGGGAAATTATTCAGATGAACTTTCGTCGGGAATTGCTTTTCAGGCCTTATACGATTCCCGCAAAAATATTTTGAATGCAAACCAAGGTTATTATGTGGAGATAGATTATCGGATTAATTCCAATGTGTTTGGTAGTGATACGAATTGGCAATCGTTATATGTCGATGCCCGAAAATATCATTCTTTAAGTGAAATTCGTCATAAAGTATTGGCAACGCGTCTTTTTTATTGGGCAGTTTTCGATGGGAAACCACATTATTTAGATTTGCCTAGCGTTGGTTGGGATCGTTATGGTAAAACCGGTAGAGGATTTACCCGCAACCGCTATCGTTCCAACTCATTATTATATATGGAAGCTGAATACCGCACCGATATTACAAGAAATGGTTTTCTTGGGGCAGTATTTTACGGGAATTTATCTTCAGTATCCGATTTGGATACCTATCGTTTTGATAATTGGACTCCAGCAATCGGTACAGGATTGCGAATAAAATGGAATAAAATAAATGATTGTAATCTAACTATAGATTACGGAATAAGTAAAGATGACTGGACTTTTAGAGTAGGACTTTCAGAGAATTTTTAAGCTTCAAAACAATAAATTTGATGGGACAGACTTTGTTACAAGGATTTTTTGTGACTTTGTGACTTAAAATCTATCTTTGAAAAATGCAATTATCAGTTATTATCCTCAATTATAATGTTCGCTATTTTTTGGAACTCTGTGTTTTAAGTGTCGACAGTGCTTTAAAAAACATTGATTCAGAAATTATTGTCGTAGATAATAATTCCTCTGACGATAGTTGCGAAATGATAAAACGTCGTTTTCCAAATGTCAGACTCATTCAAAACGATCATAATCTTGGCTTTCCAAAAGGGAATAATATAGGAGTTGCTCATGCCAACGGAGATTATATTTGTATTTTAAACCCCGATACAGTTGTCGCCGAAGATACTTTCGAAAAAGTATTGGCATTTGCAAAAAACACACAAAACTTAGGAATAATAGGAGTGAAGCTCATCGATGGCGCAGGAAATTTTCTTCCCGAAAGCAAAAGAGGAATTCCAACTCCTTGGGTTGCTTTTACAAAAGTGACGAGTTTGTACAAATTATTCCCAAAATCAAAGCTTTTTAATCAATATTATGCGCAACACGTTTCGAAAGATCAAACTGCTGAAGTCGAAATATTAGTAGGTGCTTTTATGTTTATGAAAAAAGAAGTGTACAACGAAGTTGGAGGTTTCGATGAGGATTGTTTCATGTATTCTGATGATATCGATTTGTCTTATATGGTGTTGCAAAAAGGCAAAAAGAACTATTATTTTCATGAAACTTCGGTGATACATTATAAAGGAGAAAGTACGAGCAAAAATGCTGTTTACATGAAACGATTCCAAGAAGCAATGGAATTTTTTTATAAAAAACATTTTAAGGTTTCTTTTCTTTTTTCGGCATTTATGAAAATTGGAATTGTATTTTTTTCTTTGATAAAAAGAATTCAGGGACGAGCCAAAACTAAAATCAATCCTGAAAATTATTTACTTATATCTGCTTCGGAAACGCTGGTTGAAATATTAAGTAAACTTGTCCAAAAAAAGGTAAATTTTCTTAATTGGAAAGAAGAAAAAGAGGTAAATTTGCTGTCAAATTCAATAAGAAATGGGTTACAGATTATATTAGATAATGAATTTGTGTCCTTTAAAGATTGTATCAAAATTCAGGAAAGGTATTCTAAAAAGAATATTGTCTTTAGAATAATACCTAAAAATACAGATTTTATTATTGGAAGTGATTCTCCAAATGATAAAGGAGAAGTGGTGAAAATAAAATTATATTTTATGTAATTTATTTACAAAACATTGATTAATTTCGCAAAAATAAAATCAAAATCATCTTTTAGATTAAAAATATGGCAAGATTTGAGTTAAAGCTTCCTAAAATGGGAGAAAGCATTGCAGAAGCAACCATCACAAATTGGTTAAAAGAAGTTGGCGACAAAATTGAAGCCGACGAAGCTGTTCTGGAAATCGCAACCGATAAAGTTGATTCAGAAGTTCCGTCTGAGGTTTCAGGTGTTCTTGTTGAAAAATTATTTAGTAAAGACGATTTGGTTCAAGTTGGTGAAACTATTGCTATTATTGAGACTGAAGCTAATAATAATGTTGAGGTTTCCGCTCCAGACGTTTCAGAAGCTATTGTTGAGGAAATTCAAAAAACAATTGATGTTGCTAAAGAAACTGTTTCTGCTCCAGTTAGTTTCTTCGAGAGTGACAAATTCTTTTCCCCATTGGTAAAAAACATTGCAAAAGAAGAAGGTATTTCATTGGCTGAATTGGAAAGCATTGCAGGTTCTGGTAAAGATGGGCGTGTTACAAAAGATGATATTTTAAATTATATAAAAAACAGAGGATCACAACCAACAAATATTATTGCGCCTGCCAAAACGGTTGAAGCTGTAAAAGAAGTTGTAAAAAGTGCTCCTGTACAAACAGTTTCTGCGACTTCAGTTAATGGGGGAGACGAAATTATTGAAATGGACAGAATGCGCAAGCTGATTTCTGGATACATGACGGCTTCTGTTCAAACTTCGGCACATGTGCAGTCTTTTATTGAGGTGGATGTGACCAATATTGTAAAATGGAGAGACAGAGTTAAAAATACTTTCGAAAAAAGAGAAGGTGAGAAATTAACTTTTACTCCTATTTTCATGGAGGCTGTTGCAAAAGCGCTTAAAGATTATCCAGGCATGAATATATCAGTTCAGGGCGATTTTATTATAAAAAAGAAAGATATTAATTTGGGAATGGCTGCGGCTTTGCCAAATGGAAATTTAATTGTTCCTGTTATTAAAAATGCCGATCAACTGAATTTGGTTGGTATGGCAAAAGCGGTAAATGATTTAGGAAACCGTGCTAAACTAGGCAAGTTAAAGCCAGACGACACACAAGGAGG
The DNA here is from genome assembly GCF_035456085.1 of Flavobacterium sp. Lineage (GTDB taxonomy): Bacteria > Bacteroidota > Bacteroidia > Flavobacteriales > Flavobacteriaceae > Flavobacterium. The sequence continues at coordinate 4,359 of NZ_DATIDY010000191.1, read as the reverse complement.
TACTTATACAGTTACCAATGTTGGAAGTTTTGGAAGTGTATTCGGAACGCCAATCATCAATCAGCCAGAAGTTGGGATATTGGCTTTGGGCGCAATTCGAAAAGTGCCTGCAGTAATTGAAACTCCAGAAGGTGATTTCATTGGAATCCGACAAAAAATGTTCTTGTCTCACAGTTATGATCATCGTGTTGTTGATGGTGCATTAGGCGGAAGTTTTGTAAAACGTGTTGCCGAATATCTGGAAGCATTTGATGTAAATAGGGATTATTAATCTTTATTCCAGAAAAAGAAATGTTTTGATAAATGAATACTTAGTTGCTAAGTTTTTAAGTCACTAATGAGATTAGTAGCTTAGAAACTTAGCAACTTTTTTTAATTCATAAATTACCATATAATCAGGCTCAAATTTTTATATTTGTTGCCATTAAATACAAAAAATGGAACTCAAACTCAATAAGCCAATTTGTTTTTTCGACCTTGAAACAACAGGAATCGACATTGGAAAAGATAGGATTGTAGAAATATCAATTTTTAAAGTTTTTCCAAATGGAAATAAAGAAAGCAAAACATGGTTGGTGAATCCAACGATTCCAATTCCACCACAATCTTCTGCAATTCATGGTGTGACTAATGAAAAAGTTGCCAATGAACCTACTTTTAAGGAATTAGCGCCTCAGATATATAATATGATAAAGGATAGCGATTTGGCTGGATTTAATTCAGACCGTTTCGATATTCCATTGTTGGCCGAAGAATTGTTGCGTGCAGATGTTGATTTTGATATGAAAAATAGAGTTTCTGTAGATGTTCAGACTATTTTTCATAAAATGGAAGAGCGTACTTTGAGTGCTGCTTTGAAATTTTATTGTGGAAAAAGTCTGGAAAATGCACATTCAGCCGAAGCCGATACGATGGCAACTTATGAAATATTAAAAGCACAATTGGATCGATACCCAGAGTTGGAAAACGATATGAGATCATTAGCTGAGTTTACAACCCGTAAAAAAATAGCCGACTTCGCAGGAATGATTGCCTTTGACGCTGACGGAGAAGAGATTTTTACTTTCGGAAAACACAAAGGGGCCAAAGTTGAAAAAATCCTGGAAATCGAACCTGGTTATTACAGCTGGATTCAAAATGCAGATTTTCCTTTATATACCAAAAAGGTGTTAACGGCAATTAAATTGAGAAAATTAAATACGAAGTAAGTTTCTGAGTTGCTAAGGTTTTAAGATTAAAAGCTTAGTAACTTTGCAACTCAGCAACTCAGCAACTAAAAAAGAAATGAAAATAATCTGTATCGGCAGAAATTATGCCAGTCATATTGAAGAATTAAAAAATGAACGGCCTTCAGAGCCAGTTGTTTTTATGAAGCCTGATTCGGCGGTTTTATTGAAACAACATCCTTTTGTGATTCCTGAATTTTCGGAAGATGTTCATCATGAATTGGAAATTATTGTTAAAATAAATAAGGTTGGAAAATACATTGAACCTAAATTTGCTCATAAATATTATGATGAAATAAGTGTTGGAATAGATTTTACAGCAAGAGATTTGCAAGCAAAGCTGAAAGAAAAAGGATTGCCTTGGGAAAAAGCCAAAGCATTTGATGGATCGGCTGTAATAGGTGATTTTTTGCCTAAAAATCAATTTGTTTCATTGGAAAATATTACTTTTGAGCTCAAAAATAATAATACTACAGTACAAGAAGGGAATTCTAATATGATGCTGTGGAGCATTGATGAGTTGGTTTCATATGTTTCTCAATTTTTCACTTTAAAAATTGGTGATATTATTTTTACAGGAACACCAGCTGGGGTTGCAGCAGTAAAACCAAATGATGTTCTAGAAGGATTTTTAGAAGGACAAAAACTATTTAGAATACAAATAAAATAATGGCTATAAAATATAACTTAGCAAAAGTGTACGCACTTTCAGATAATGATCCAGAATTTGTTAATGAAATTTTGAATTTATTCGTTACCGAAGTTCCTGAAGATTTGGCGCAAATTGGCGAAGGAATCAAGAATAAAGATTACAAACAAGCTTATGCTTTTGCGCATAAAATGAAACCGACTTTAGATCTACTTGGTTTGAATGTTGCATTCGAAGAAATCCTGCAAATTGAAGCCTGGACTAAAACTGAAGGCAAAAAGAAAGAAATAATAGAAACTTATAAGAGCGTTAAATCACAAGTTAAAGATGCTATAAAAGAGCTGAGAAAAGATTTCGATCTTTAAATTGTTGTTTTAATTTTGAATAATAGTATGTAAAAGAATCTGACAGTTGTATCAAAACAACAGTTGGATTTTTTTTATTTAACAAAATGCTAAAAGTATGAAAGCAGCCATAGTTACAATTGGAGATGAGATTTTAATTGGTCAGATTGTTGACACAAATTCAGGCTTTATTGCCAAATCATTAGATAAAATTGGTGTTGAGGTTTATGAAATGTTGTCTATAAGTGATTCTAAAGATCATATTCTAAATACTTTTTCAGAGCTTCAAAATACAGTCGATATTGTTATTATCACAGGTGGTTTAGGACCAACGAAAGATGATATTACAAAGAAGACGTTTTGTGAATATTTTGATGATGAGTTAGTTGTTGATGAAGCAGTTCTCGCGCATGTAACGCAGCTTATAGAAGGTTTTTATAAGCGGCCTATTACTCAAATTAATAAAGATCAGGCTTTAGTTCCTTCAAAATGTACGGTGCTTCATAATGAAGTGGGAACTGCTCCCGGAATGTGGATCAAAAAAGATAATACAGTTTTTGTTTCGCTTCCAGGCGTGCCTTTTGAAATGAAATATTTAGTCGAAAATGAAATTATCCCTAAGATAATTAGAGAATATAATCGTCCATATATTTTGCATAAAACAATTTTGACTTATGGAAGAGGAGAAAGTGCGGTAGCTGAACAAATCGAAGATTGGGAGAATAATTTACCCGAATATATAAAGTTGGCTTATTTACCTGCGCCAGGAAGAGTTCGATTAAGGCTTTCAGCAAGAGGCGTTGATAAGGAAATGTTAGAAAAGTCAATAGAGAAAAATGTACAATCTTTGACTGAAATAATAGGTGATATTATCGTAGGTTTTGAAGAAGATGAGCCTATTGAAGTTGTTTTGGGTCGAATGTTGTCAAAGAAAAACGCAACGATTTCTACTGCCGAAAGTTGTACGGGAGGAACTATTGCACAATTGCTAAGTTCGGTTCCAGGTGCCTCTAATTATTTTAAAGGAAGTGTGGTTGCATATTCGACGCAAGTAAAAGAGAACGTGTTGAATGTTTCTAAAAGTTTGATAGAAAAACATACCGTTGTAAGTGCGGAAGTCGCTGAAACTATGGCTTTGAACGCGAAAATATTACTAAAAACAGACTATGCAATTGCAACAACAGGTAATGCAGGACCCTCTAAAGGGGAGTCAGATGCCGATGTAGGAACGGTTTACATCGCTGTTGCGACCCCAAATGAAGTGCTGGTTGAAATGTTTAATTTTGGTCAACCGCGTGAAAAAGTGATAGATAGAGCTAGTATAAAAGGGTTGGAAATATTGCTTAAAGAAATTTCAAAAAAAGTGTAATATTTTTTTTGGTTAATAGGTTTATTTTCCTTTACTTTGCACCCTGATTTTGAATAACGATAAAAGATAAGTATAATGTCAAGAGTTTGTGACCTTACAGGTAAAAGAGCGATGGTAGGAAATAACGTTTCTCACGCTATGAACAAAACTAAGAGAAAATTTTCTGTAAACTTAGTTAAAAAGCGTTTTTATCTTCCAGAAGAAGATAGATGGATTACTCTTAGAGTAGCAGCATCTACGATAAAAACAATTAATAAAAATGGAATCGCTGCTGTTTTGAAAAAAGCGCAGTCAGAAGGATTTATTAAATAATCTTTTCCAAAATAAAAAAATAGCAAGATGGCAAAGAAAGGAAATAGAATCCAGGTAATTTTAGAATGTACTGAACACAAAACATCAGGTGTTGCAGGGACTTCAAGATACATAACAACAAAGAACAAGAAAAATACTCCAGACAGATTAGAGATTAAGAAATTTAATCCAATCTTGAAGCGTGTAACTGTTCATAAAGAAATTAAATAATAATTAGTCATGGCAAAGAAAACCGTAGCAACATTACAGACAGCTTCAAAGAGATTAACAAAAGCCATCAAAATGGTGAAATCTCCAAAAACAGGAGCATATGTTTTCGTAGAATCAATCATGTCTCCTGAGGCAGTTGACGAATTCATGAAAAAGAAATAATTTACAATACAGCATATAGAAAAGCTACTTTCATTCGGAAGTAGCTTTTTTATTTTTATATTTGCTCCGCCGATTTTAGTAAGGGCT
>NZ_DATIDY010000190.1:0-39921 GCF_035456085.1 Flavobacterium sp. | reverse complement strand
TTAGTTAGTTTGTCTTTTAATAAACCAGCAAAAGAGTTTTCAACTTTTGGCAATTCATAATAAATATCTTTGTATGAATATCCAGCAATAGGATTAACTACTGCAGCTGTTCCAGCTCCAAAAATCTCTTTCAAAGTTCCTGTTTCTGAAGCTTCTACTAATTCGGAAACCAATACAGGGCGCACCTCTACATTGATACCTTCTTTTTTAGCCATATCGATAAGGCTTTTTCTAGTAATACCATCCAAAATTCTTTCACTAACAGGAGCGGTCAATAAAGTGTCATTTATTCTAAAAAACACATTCATTGTACCAGCTTCTTCCAGTTTTGTATGTGTAGCGTCATCTGTCCAGATAACTTGTTGAAATCCTTCTTTATTTGCTAATGTTGTTGGGTAGAATTGCGCAGCATAGTTACCTGCAGCTTTTGCAGCACCGATACCTCCGTTTGCAGCTCTACTATAATGTTCTGCGATTAATACTTTTACCTCTCCAGAATAATAAGCTTTTGCAGGAGATAATAATATCATGAATTTATACTCACTAGAAGGATTTGCAACAACTCCGGCTCCGGTTGCGATCATGAAAGGTCTAATGTATAAACTACTTCCGTTATCATTTTTTACCCAAGCTTCGTCTAGTTTTAATAATTGCTTCAAGCCTTCCATAAAGACAAATTCTGGAACTTCAGGCATAGCCATTCTTACTGCTGAACTATTGAAACGTTTATAGTTTTCATCTGGTCTAAAAAGCCAAATGTCGTTATTGTTATCTTTGTAAGCTTTCATACCTTCAAAAATAGCTTGGCCATAGTGAAACACTTTTGCAGACGGATCAAGTAAAAGTGGAGCATAAGGCTTAATGACCGGTTGTTGCCATTCTCCATTAATAAAATCACATTCTAATAAATGATCTGTAAATACAGCTCCAAAAGATAAATTATCAAAATCAACTTCGTTTATTTTTGAAGTAGCTGCTTTTTTTGTCTCTATTTTGTTGGTTTGAGTGGTGCTCATAATTAATGCATGTATTATTTTAAAATAAAATTGTTTTTAATAATAAGCTTCGCAAAAAGAAAATTATTGTTGCTTACTATTATTGTTGCAAAATTAAACAAAAATCAGATAAATTCTTGTCAAAAAACCATTAATTATGATGTTTAATTATGATTTAGTTATTGTATAATTTTATATCGAAAATGATGTTAAATTCTGTTGATTATATAAAAAATATGGTTTTTAGGTAACGATAAGAAATTCTTTTATTTAATTTTGAAAGCAATATAGCGGCGCAAATGCTATATCAATTCAACTACAACACTTTGGAAAGAGAAATTATACGCACCTCCGATGGTTCTACCACAATACACATAAAAGATTGGGACGAATGTTATCATTCGAAACATGGAGCAATACAAGAAGCCAAACATGTTTTCATAAAAAATGGATTAGCATTATTCCCCAATCAAAAAGTTTCTGTTCTTGAGATTGGTTTTGGAACAGGTTTGAATGCTTTTATAACTTTTTTAGAAGCACAAAAATTAAATCAGACAATTGATTATGTAGGTGTCGAGGCTTATCCAATTTCTGAAGCAGAATTGCAATCAATGAATTATTCGGATGAATTGAAGGCTGAGGATTCTAAATCTATATTTGATAAAATGCATGTGATGAGTTGGAATGAAAAAAATGCATTGTCTGAAAGCTTTAGCTTGACCAAAAGGAAACAGTTTTTTGAAGAAATTGATGATATAGAAAAGTTTGATTTAATTTATTTTGATGCCTTTGGATATCGTGTTCAACCAGAATTATGGAGTGTAAATGTATTTGAAAGAATGTTTAAGTCTCTCAAAAGTAATTCTGTATTAGTAACTTACGCAGCGAGGGGTGTCATAAAAAGAAATATGATAGAAGCTGGATTTACAGTAGAAAAATTAGCTGGCCCTCCTGGAAAGAGAGAAATGTTCCGGGCAAGAAAATAATTTTAATATCTATATTTTGTAATACTTTGCAACTATAACGTTGTAAATTTCCTATTTCTGTGTTAAAAAAAATGTTGGTATTTGAAAAATAATGTACATTTACAACATAAGGAATCGAGATATAACCCCAAAAATCTTAATTTATATGTCTAAAATAATGTTTGATTATACAAAATCGGTACTAGAAAGAGTTAGTTTTGACCCAGTACTTTTTTGTAAAGAATTAGAAAAAGCAATCAGAACTCTGTTGCCTTTTGAACTGGATCAGTTAAGAGAGTGGTTGTTTAATTTCACCATTGAAAAACCTGAATTAAAGCAGTGTCTAGTAATTGTAAACCCATAACGAAAAGAGGAATCAATAATTTGGTTCCTCTTTTTGTTTCAACATAAAATAACAAATATGTACTTTGTAATATTTTACTTGATTTTTTTGTTAAAAAATTGTATTTTATCGTCAGTTTGTGTTTTTTATACGTTAAAAGACTTTGAGAGTTTAAATTATTTAAATAGATTTGCAACTGTTTACTAATTTAAATTTAAACCTTTTTGTTGTATATCTGGAATTAACTGGAAATATACAAAACGGTACTCGAAAGAGTGGCTTTGATACCGCACTTTTTAGTAAGTTGTTGAAAAAGCTATAAATGCTTTTAACTTCTTGTAGTAAGTTAGAAGTAAAAAAAAGGAACCAAATTTGGTTCCTTTTTTTTGTTGCATCATTTCTTTAAAAGTGGACTAACAATTTGAACGTTTTGAAAAACAATGGCACCTTTTACAACACCCGAAATGGTATTTCTTAAGGCATCGATAATTTGTATTTTCAATTCACTTTTTGGATAGATTAAGCTTACTTCACGAGCTGGTTTCGGCTCTTTAAAATGTCTCAACTTTAATTTGTCTGAATCTTTCAAATCCAATGTGTGTAAATAAGGAAGTAGTGTTGTGCCTAGTCCTTCATCAGCTAATTTTATTAATGTTTCAAAACTTCCGCTTTCAATTTGAAAAGGTTTAAGATCTGTTTCGTTTCTATTTTTACACAAATTCAGAATTCCGTCTCTAAAACAGTGTCCATCCTGCAACAGTAATATTTCATTAATATTAAGATCTTCTATTTCAATTTCTTTTTTCTGGAAAACTGCATTATTTTCTGGAATGTAAGCGACAAAAGGTTCAAAGTATAAAACGATTTCTTTTATCTTTTCATCTTCTAACGGAGTAGCAGCAATGGCTGCATCCAGATTTCCATTCTTTAATTTTATGATAATTTCTTCGGTATTTAATTCTTCAATGATTAACTTTACCTTCGGATATTTTTTAATGAAATTATTCAAAAACATTGGTAATAATGTTGGCATAATCGTTGGAATAATTCCAAGTCTGAATTCACCCCCTATGAATCCTTTCTGTTGCTCAACAATGTCCTGAATCCTATCGGCTTCATTAACAATGTTTTTGGCTTGAGATACAATTTTTAATCCGATATCTGTAAGCTGAATTGGTTTTTTGGTTCTGTCGAAAATTTGAATATTTAGTTCTTCTTCGATTTTCTGTATTTGCATACTCAAAGTTGGTTGAGTTACAAAGCATTTTTCGGCAGCCAGAGTGAAATTTTTGTGTTCAGCTACAGCCAATACATATTTGAGTTGTGTAATTGTCATTAGATAATATATTTTTATGCAAATATAAAAACAATCAATTTAATTTATAATTGTTTTTTGCGATTATTAGATAATTTAGATTGAAATAATAAAGCGAATGAAATTTTCCAAATGTTTGGAAAGAAATATAAATAAGAATATGAAAATTAATGTTTTAGGGTTACCAGTAGAAGAATCAGAGGTAATAATTGTAGAATTAAATGTGTTATTATCAAATTACCAAATTTATTATCAGAGTTTAAGAGGTTTGCATTGGAATATCAGAGGAAGACGCTTCTTCGATTTACATTTGAAATTTGAAGAATTGTATAACGATTCTCAATTAAAAATTGATTTAATTGCTGAAAGAGTCTTAACGCTGGGCGGAAGACCATTGCATACTTTTGAAGATTATATAAAATTTAATCAATTGCCAATTGGAAAAAATATTTCAAACGACGAAGCAAGTATTCAGTTAATTGTCACTTCTCTTTCTGAATTATTAAAGATAGAAAGAGAAATTCTAACAAAAGCATCAGATATCAATGACGAAGGAACAAGTTCAATGATGAGTGACTTTATTGTTGAACAAGAAAAAACAATTTGGATGATGAAAGCTTGGTTAGAAGAAAGTTTGTAATCATTATAAATTTATAAATTATAATAGCCTAAATGTTTTTGTGATATTTAGGCTATTTTATTAATGTTAAAATTAGATTAATTTTGTAGAACTAATTTTTTTGTTCACACTCTATCTTCTATTTTTGTTGACATGAAATGAGCATTATTCAAAGATTAGTGACAATACTAAAACGAATGCGATTTACATATCAATAAAATATATTATCAAATATGAAAATTTTTGCAAGTATAATATTATTACTATTTGTTTTTTTCTTAGTAGCACCAACGATTTCGGTGTGTCTAAAAAAAGACAAGGATAATACTAGCCTTTGCGGAAATAGTAACTCTTCTAGCGAAGAAATTAAACATGACAAAAAGGATTATACTTTTGATTCTTATGTAGAAATTTCTTTTTTGGATTTTAAAAATGAATCTAGTCTTATCATTTTTGAAAATCTATCGAGACATGATTTAATCAGTGCCTCAATATTTATACCTCCACCAAACGCGATTTAGGTATTTCCCCTTTTTTTCATTATTATTAGAATTGGTTAATTAAGCAATTTAATTGTGTATTAGCTGTATTTGATGCTATTTGCATTTATTTGAACTAGATTGTTATTTATCAATAATCAGATACAAAAAAGCATTAGTGCACATAGTTTAATATGCATCTCTAATTACCATTCTTTTAATATTTGTTACTCAAATATTGATGAAATAATGGAATTTTTATAGAGTACCTATTCTCTGAATCTCTTTTGCTATTACATTTTTTTGTAATAGAAATTCTTTCAATCTTAATTTTTTAAAATTTTATTTTATGTCAAATAAAACTAATCTTTTCGCGCACTTCAAATCGGATTTTGCATCTGGTTTAGTTGTCTTTTTGGTGGCGCTGCCACTTTGTTTAGGAATAGCTATGGCTTCTGGCGCTCCTTTGTTTTCTGGAATTATTACAGGTATTGTTGGTGGAATCGTTGTTGGTTTTTTGAGTCAGTCAAATATTAGTGTTTCTGGCCCAGCTGCAGGTTTAACAGCAATTATCCTTACTGCAATTACCACTTTAGGGAGCTTTGATATGTTATTAACAGCAATTTTGATTGCTGGTGTAATCCAATTGGCTTTAGGCTTGCTAAGAGCAGGAAGCATTTCAAATTATTTTCCAACCAATGTTATTGAAGGTATGTTGGCTGGTATTGGTGTAATCATTATTATGAAGCAATTGCCTCATGCTTTTGGTTATGATGCCAATCATGAAGGGGAGCAAACTTTTGTCGAAACTACAGGTGATAATACTTTCTCAGCTATATTAAATATTTTTAATTATTTTCAATTAGGAGCTATTTTAATTGCGGCTGTTTCTATTGGAATTCTGATTATGTGGGATAAAGTTCCGGCTTTAAAGAAATTGAAATTAGTTCCGGGAGCTTTGGTAGCAGTAACAGTCGGGATATTGATGAATGAATTTTTTATTGCATCAGGTAGTTCATTAGCAATAGGAAAAGAGCATTTAGTTACATTACCAATACCATCATCATTTGATGAATTTAAGGCAATTATTGTAACACCAAATCTTGCGGGATTTTTGAATCCACAGGTCTGGGTAGTTGGCGTAACCATTGCTGTTGTTGCGTCTATTGAGACACTTTTATGTATCGAAGCTGCGGACAGAATGGATGTACACAAACGTTACACAAATCCAAATGTCGAATTAAGAGCGCAAGGAATTGGTAATATTGTGTGTTCATTATTGGGTGGATTACCGTTGACATCTGTGGTTGTTCGTTCTTCTGCTAATAACGCAGCGGGTGCTAAATCGAAGTTATCGACTATAATTCATGGGGTTTTATTATTGGTTTGTGTCTTAACAATTCCTTTTATTTTGAATAAAATTCCTTTGGCTACACTTGCAGCTGTATTGATTTTAGTGGGGTATAAATTAGCTAAGCCAGCTACTTTCAAACATTTTTGGAGTTATGGGAAATATCAATTTTTGCCTTTCATAGCTACTTTCCTTGGAGTTGTATTTACAGATTTGTTGAAAGGTGTAGTTTTGGGAATCATCATCAGCGTTATATTTGTGTTGAGAGGTAATCTAAAAAGAGCGTATAGTTTTAGAAAAAATGAATATGTTGATGGTGATATTATTCATATCGATTTAGCTCAGGAAGTTTCTTTCTTGAATAAAGCGGCTATCAAAATTACACTAGCGGGAATACCAAAAAACAGTACAGTGGTTATAGATGCCAAAGATACTGTTTACATAGCTCATGATATTTTGGATTTAATTAATGAGTTCAAAACAACGAGAGCTATTGATGATAATATTAAAGTAAAATTAATTGGTTTCAAAAAAGAATATGCTTTGGAAAACACGAACGAGATCCAAAATCATGTTTCTATCGAGCACCATTATGATTTTATTAAAAGGGAGATTGTCGAAAAAAAGGTTGTTGACCGTACTTTCTCAGAATAATTTGTAATTTTAAAAACTGTAAATAACAAGCGATATTTTTAACTAACTAAATAGATATTAACTAACTACGATGAGTGATTTTTATAAAAAAATACTAGAAAATAATAAAAAGTGGGTTGAAGAGCAATTGAATTTAGATCCAGAATTTTTTAAAGATTTAGCCAAGAGTCAACAACCTCCATTGTTGTGGATTGGTTGTTCTGATAGTCGAGTACCTGCAAACGAAATTATTGGTGCCAAAGCTGGTGAAGTTTTTGTTCACAGAAACATTGCTAACATGGTAATTCATTCTGATATGAATATGTTGAGTGTATTGGATTATGCAGTCAACGTTTTGAAAGTAAAACATGTTATTGTTTGCGGACATTATGGTTGTGGAGGTGTAAAAGCTGCAATGGGTAACGATTCTATTGGAATCATTGATAACTGGATTCGTCATATAAAAGATATTTATCGTTTACATGACAGATATTTAGATTCAATTCCTGATGAAACTGATCGCTTTAATGCCTTTGTAGAAATTAACGTGAAAGAGCAAGTTTTTGATTTGGCTAAAACTTCTATCTTACAATCTGCATGGAAAAACGGGCAGGATGTGTCTATTCACGGTTGGGTTTATGGATTAAATTCTGGATTTGTAACCGATTTAGGTGTAAACTTCAGCTCTGATAAAGATTTGGATGAAGTATATCAATTAAATTTCAAAAAAATATAGTTTTAAATATTTAAGAAACTATTTCAAACATAAAGGCTGTCATGATATTGACAGCCTTTTTTATGATTAAAAATGATTTTTATTTAAATCATTCAGATGTTTTTATAATAGATATTAGTATGCTCAATCACCTAAATACTTAGTCATCAAGATCTAAATTTTCATTAAATGCAGAAGGCAATAGTTTTGGAATGAATTTTATTAAAATTGGCAATAATAAACTTCCTCCGGGTAATAAAAATATCGTTAGCGAAGGTATTGTTTTGCAAATATCCAATAACTGCTTTTTTACTTTTTTCTTTTCTTTTTCATTCAAATCTCGATGAGTGGAATGCGCTAAAAGCAACATTAATTCTTTACTTTCGAGAATTTCTTTAACTAATCTTGATTTGTTACGAGAAATTAAAGTAGTGACACTTCTGGTTGTTTGATCATAGAAATGCTTTACCGGATTTGAGTAATTAAAATATGGAATTTCGTTTTTGTGCTTACTTATAAAACTGTCGGTATTGCTAATGCTTAGTGTTACAAAATCATCATTAATTTCTAAAGTTTTTGCCAAAGTATGTAAAAAATAAGATTCATTATTTTCAATAACCCCATCACTCCATAACGACATTCCAGCGATATCTATTAAGTATTTTTTTTCAAGTTCACCAGTAAAATAATCTAGATCTAAAGTCTCTAATGTAATATTTTCTTTCTTAGAGAATTTACTATAACGAATAGAAGCTTCAAATAATTTAATTAATAAATCATCGTATTGTGATTTATTAGTCTTTATTTTTAAAGCTAAAACCACGATGTTAACAATCGTTTCTTCAATTTTCTTTAAATATTTTTCAGGAATTTGACCCTGAATCAAATATTGTCGAAAAGCCAAAACATCTATAAACAACAGCGCATTGGTAACCAAATGCGAGAAGCTTTTGTTGATTATATTATCATTTGTTTGAACGCGTTCGTCTATTATTTTTTCTAATGTAGATGCAGGTGAATTTCTTGTGACAATTTTTTTGAATAAACTGAATCCTTCCGGATGCATTTGTTTATAAAAAAGATTGGCTTGTTCAATAAAAATGGAAGGGTCTTTATCTTTATTTATTATCGAAAAAATCCCGTACAAAGCATTTAGTAAAGCAATTTTTGAAATTTCCTCTTTAAACCAGTCTTTGGTTTCTATTTCTAATGGAGTACCAAATGAAATGATATGGCCGTAAATAAAACCAGTATCTCTCAAATTTTGATAAAAGGCAGCCTCAGTTTCAGAAATATTATCTTCTGATAACTTTAGTTTTATAAAAAATTTTTCTATCCAACCAGATGCCGATGGGTTAATCATTGTTTAGATTTGATTATACAAAACTATGTTTTTTATAAATCTGTGCCTAATTCTAATAGTTATAAAATTGTTTATTTTGTTAAATAGCAATTTTAATGTTTTGCATTAGATATGTAATAAGAAAAAAAATCAGTAAACTTATAAACTAGCTAAATTAGTCTCTTGATTTTTTGTTTTGATTACAAAGGTCAATTATTGTAGTAATTCTAGCTTTTCTTGTTTCCTCTCTTTTTGCTTGGTTAAGCCAATAAAGATAACTTTTTCGATACGAAGGACTGAAGTTTTGGTAGTTGTCAAAAGCGGTTTTATTCTGTTCGAATGCAAGTGTCAGATCCTCGGGAATAGATAAACTTTCAACGGTATCTAATGAAGTCCAGGAGCCATTTTGTTTGGCGATTTCAATTTTTGCCAAACCACTTTCATGCATTAAATTGTCAGCAATAAGTTGTTCAACGTATGCCTTGTTGATTTTACTCCAAAAACTTTTAGTTTTTCTGGGAGTAAAGAGCTGTTTTCTGGTGTGCTCATCTATGTTTCTCACGGTAGAATCTATCCAGCCATAACAAAGTGCGACCTGAACCGCTTCTTCCCAACGCATACTCTCGAAAGGGCTACCGACTTTATAAAAAATTAAAAACACACCAGTTGACGTATTATGATTTTCATGTAACCATTCTCGCCAAGCTGCTGTGTTTTTAAAATAATGAACTTCTTTTTCTTTCAAGTTAGAAATGTTTTTTTTACTTAATAATTGCTGAACAAGCAACTCTTGCTCCAGCATTTCCTGCAGGTTGGCTTACATAATCATCTGCGCCTTGGTGAACTATAAGTCCTTTTCCTAAGATATCTTTTGTTGGATCATCACCTCCAATAGCCCATTCATCGGTTGTTAATGTTATAGTACCATTGCCTTTTTCATCTGCTGTAAAATTACCGATATCACCTCTGTGATATTCTGCATCACCCCATTTTCCGTGTTTTTTGAAGGTTGGATTCCAATGGCCTCCAGCCGAACTTCCGTCCGCTGCCGAACAATCTGATTTTTCGTGGATATGAATCGCGTGGACTCCAGGTTGTAATCCGGAAATTTTAGCAACAAATGTTACTTTTCCATTTTTTTCTGTAAATGTTGCAGTTCCTGTAACGTTGCTATTACTCTTGGACTCAAAAGTCAGATTTAAAGTTTTAGAATCTGTGGCTGTACTTTTACAACCAATAATGGCGATTATGACGACTGAAATTGTGAAGATTATTTTTTTCATAGTTTAATAATTTTAATTAGAATTATAAAATTACGTATAAAAAAGCGTATTAAAATAAACTATATGTAAATCTATTTTGATTTTTCCCCAACAAAATGGTTGGTAGGCGATTTGAATAAAATATTGAATGAAGTTAAACTTCCATAAATACGTGTGATGTATTGTTGTAATTCAATTTTTTCAATTTCCTCAATTTTACTGCTGTTTATTTTTTGCTCCATAACACGTAAACGGTCACGAACCATTATTATTTTATGAAAAAAAGTATCAATTGGAATCTCTTTGGATGCCAATCCAGCTTGTCCTGGTTCCAAAATCAGTTTTCCTCCTTTCCATTTGTCTCCGATAGGTACAATTTCAGAAACGTCAGACCATTTTTTCAAAAGGTCTCTTAACGATTGTTCAACTTCTGAGAAACTCACTGTATCGACTTCATCTACAGTTGCTTCAATAACTTTAAAATCATCGTTCAATGGAATGGTTTCAAGTCCATTTTCTATAAATGTTACCCAATATTCTTTGGATGAAACATTGGTAATTACTCCTTTTCCAAATTCTGGATGTTCAATGCGGGATCCTATTCCTAATAATGTCATTTTTTTTCTTTTTTACGAAAATAATTATACCTTTTTTAAAAAGCAAATTCAAAACTAATCCTATTTTTTCTTATTAATTTTTTTTATATTTACAGTAGGTAATTTTAATTCTAAATCAATAATTATGAGGAGAATAGTGCTGTTGATAACGATTATTTGCATGAGTTTTACTTCTTGCACAACAAAAAAGGCTGTTGTAGAATCTTCTTCGCTTGAAGGAGCTTGGGAGTTAAATTATATTACCGGTCCTAAAATTGTCTTTGATGGTCTATATCCTAATAAAAAGCCAACAATTGTATTTGATGTAGTTAATAAAAAAGTATCCGGAAATAACAGCTGTAATCAATATTTTGGGGCATTGATTGTTAATGGTAAAAATATCGATTTCAAAGATGCCAAAATGGGAATGACAATGATGGCCTGCGAAGGTACCGGACATACACTTTATATGGAAACGCTTCAAAAAATTGAAACCTATTCCATTACAGACGAAGGCAAAACTTTAAATTTTTTGATTGGAAACGTTGTTATGATGCGGTTCACTCACAAAAATTAATTATATCAATAAGAAGACTTTTTGCTGGCATAAGAATTGTAGTGTTTCAAACAAATATTTAGAGTAATTTTCAACTTCAATTAAGTGTTTACTCCAATGAATTAAGTGATTAAATAACATTAAATGACTTCATTATGAAAACATTAATTATGACTTTTTTTATCTCTTTTTCGATGATGATTGGTTTTGCACAAGAAAAAACAAAAAAACAATTAAAAGATGAAAAAAAGGCTACTCAGTTAAAAGCCACAGAAGCTTTGGTGGATTCCAGAGAATATGAATTTGAAGCGGATATGGCTTACCCCCAAGGAACCAGAAGTATTAATTTGACAACAAACCCAAATTATTTTAGAGTCAAAAAAGATACTATAGATAGTCAAATGCCTTTTTTTGGCCGTGCTTATAGCAATGTCGGCTATGGAAGTAATGAGGGAGGAATGGATTTTAAAGGTCTCGTAAAGGATTATTCTATAAAAAAAACAAGCAAAAATTTTACAATCAAAGGAGAAGTAAAAGGAGATTCTGATACTTTTGATTTTGTATTAACGGTCTATTATGATGGGGATGCTAATTTGTCAATTAGTTCTACTCATCGCAGTCCAATTAGTTACAATGGACGAATTCAAAAACTTGAAATCAAAAAAAATAATAAATAATTTTCAGGAACTTGTAGTTTGTAAACGCTTGATATAGTGTAATTAATGATTTTTTGTATTATTTTTATATCTGTTTAATAATTTACAGAATCATTAAAATGAAAAACTATATGTTTAAATTTTTAGTTCCTGTTATAATTACTTTTTTTTTCAATCAAAGTTTGATTACTGCACAAGTCAATTCTGATGCTGAGCAGTTGTGTCCTCCAAAAACCATTTTTGATATATTTAAAAAAAATGATTCTCTTATCGTAGTAAAACCTATAAAAAATAGTTTTTTGCTCATTGTTCCAATAATTGGAGTGCAACCAGCAACGGGCTTTAGTTATGGTGCAACTGCACAATATACTTTTAAGGGAAAAGATGTTCAGGATAAATATTCTTCTGCAAATATTGGAGTAGTTTTTACAACTAAAAAACAGTTAATGATTAACGTGAAAAATAACATCCTCTTAAACGACAATAAAGTTTACTTAAGCGGAGATTACAGGATGTATATTTTTACGCAACCCAATTACGGTTTAGGAACTAATATTATTCCAAGAAATGATTCAAACTTTGATATTGAATCAATTAAAGAGCCAATGGATTATAATTATTTTAAATTCCATCAAACAGTTTCTTGGGAAGTAAATGAAAATTTTTATGTTGGCGGTGGTGTTAATATAGATTGGTATTCTTCTATCGTTGATAAAAACCTTGATGTTGCAAGCGGAAAATTAACCAATCATTATAATTATAGTATTGCAAACGGATTTAATGATAAGGAATATTTTGTAAACGGATTGAGTCTTAATTTTATTTTTGATTCGAGAGATAATCAAATCAATACGAGAAAAGGTTGGTTTGCAAATTTAAATTATAGGTTTAATTGGGATATTTTTAATGATCAGAAATCCAGTAATGTATTGTATTCCGAGTTTCGGTATTTTTTGCCTTTAGATCCCAAAAGAGAACAATTTGTTTTAGGATTTTGGACTTTTGGACAGTTTGTAACTAATGGTGTTGTGCCTTATTTAAATTTACCAGCAATAGGTTGGGATCAGCGTAATCGTAGTGGCGAAGGCTATACGCAAGGATTATTTCGCGGAAATAATTTGGTTTATTTTCAAAGTGAATTACGATTTCCAATAACCTGCAATCAAATTCTGAGCGGAACTGTTTTTGTAAACTTAACGACTGCCAGTAACAAGTATGAAAATGTGAAGCTTTTCGAATATATTCAGCCGGCATTTGGTGTTGGTTTAAGACTTTTAATAGATAAAGCGACCCGAACCAATCTTGTTTTTGATTATGCTGTCGGAAATCACTTTAAGGGTTTTTATCTAAGTGGCGGCGAAACATTCTAAATGTTTTTTGAGTTTTTGTGACGAGGAAACATTCGGTAATAAATAAACTGTTTTTTCTTCTTTTTTTTATATAAAATAGTAAAGGCTAATAGGGATAAATCCTTATATTTGTTTCATACATAACTAAAAAACAAACAATTATGAAAAAAGTATTTTTATTATTGGCAGTAGTGTTTTCAACAACAATTTTTGGTCAGTCTACTCTAAAAGATGATGTCGATGTGGTACAATCTGTTTATGGAAAATCCAAGACAGAATTAGTAAATCAATATATGAGTTTAAAGGGAGCACAGGCAACAGCTTTTACTCCAATTTATAATGCTTATGAAGTTGAAAGAAAAAAATTAGGGCAAGAAAAAATTAAACTAATTAATCAATACGCTACAGATTATGAAGCTTTAACAGATGCAAAAGCTGATGCAATTGCCAAACAAGCTTTAAAAAATAATGCTGCCTATGATAAATTATATGCAACATATTACGAAAAAGTAAAAAAAGCGATCGGAGCAGTAAATGCAGCTAGATTTATTCAACTTGAAATTTATCTGCAAACCGAAATTAGAAGCAGTCTTCAAAATGCAATTCCTTTTGTCGGTGAGTTAGATATGACAAAAGTTAAATAAATTTTCTACTACCAAAGAAAGAGTGTAATCAAAACGATACACTCTTTTTTTTTTTATTTTACGAATAGTTAATTCAGTTTAACTTAGAAAAAACTGTTTGTTTTATAGCAGTCTAAAACAGTTTTTTTCAACCTAAAAACTTTTGATTAGTTGAAAAATCTCAACTAAAAACATCTGCCTGAAATTTTTTATTGAGTGTTCTAAGTAAACTCTTATTTCAGATTTTAATACATATGTTAATTTATTAGTCTTTTTACAATAAATCTGTCAGGTTACATTTCTTTATTTTAAAAAAAAATGTTAAATTTGAATAGATATAGCATGATTTTATAATAAAAAAATTAAAACATGAGAAATTTAACTTCGCTTAGAATTGCCTTCAGTTTAGCTTTTGTATTATTTGTTTTTTCAGATGTATGTGCTCAGGGATCCACTCGGGATTTTAAAAATTCTGTAAAATTTAATGTCACTAATACAATGCTGTATGATAATTCATTTCAGTTTTCATATGAACGAATTATCAAAGAAAATCAGTCTATAAACGTTTTTGGCGGATATCAGGAATTCCCATTATTTACAATAGATCTTGATCAGGTTAATTTTGCTAAAAATAGTAGCAGAACTGGATTTTCTATAGGCGCAGATTATAGATTTTATTTAGGAAAAATCAATAAACACAGTGCTCCCAGAGGTGTTTATTTGGCTCCATTTATAAGTTTTTTTCAATTTAAAACCGATAGACAATTAATTCATACAAACCCTGAAAATGGAGCTGTGAGCACATCCGATTTTACTTCCAGACTTAATTTGACCAATGTTGGCGGAGAACTTGGGTATCAGTTTGTTTTATGGGATCGATTTGTTATTGATTGTGTATTATTTGGACCTTCTGTAACTCACTACGGTTTTAATGCTAAGCTCGCAAATGATATTCCTGGATTGGATGAAAACGAGGTACTTCAAAAAATTATCCTTGCAATAAAAGACAAATATCCTAATATAGGTGATTTGACAAATGATGAAGGTGTTAAAAGATCAGGAGTACAATCTATTACAGCAGTTGGATTTAGATACAACATCAGTATAGGATATCGATTTTAAACTATAAAAATGAATACAAAATAACCTCAAATTTTTTGAGGTTTTTTTAATTTCAACTTTAAGAATGCTGTAAAAAGTAATTAAAATAATAATTATCTAATTTCTTGAATATGGTTTTAAGTTTTAGAGATGTTAAAAGAGATATTCTGTCAATTGCAACTTTTTTTATGCTTTGCAATGCTTTATCAGCTCAGGATTTGGAACCAAGAGCATACGCAAACATGCCAAAAGATGGTAATGTAATAGTTGGTAGTTATGGATTTATGAAAGGTGATGTAGTCTCTGAACCTACTTTGCCTATAGAAGATTTTATCATTTCAAGTAATAATTTAGCAGTAGGGTATATGCATACTTTTGGTCTGGCAGATAAATTGGCTAGGGTTCAAGTGGTGTTACCATTTGTAATAATGGATGGTCATGCTACCGTGAACGGCGATAAAATTACTGGAAACAGAACAGGATTTGGTGACATGAGAATTAGATTTGGAGTTAATTTACTGGGGTCTCCTGCTTTGGATAGAAAGGAATTTAGTAAATACCAACAAAAAACAATATTTGGTGTAAGTCTGGTAACATCAGTGCCAACAGGTCATTATGAATCTGATAAAAGAGTAAATATTGGCACCAATCGTTGGGGATTTAAACCTGAAGTTGGAATTTCAAAACGGTTTGAACACGTTTATGCCGAGTTATATTCTGGGGTTTGGTTTTATACAAAAAATGACGAATTTCTTGTTAATAAAGAAATGGATCAAAATCCTGTTTTTTCATTTCAAGGTCATGTGAATTATTATTTTAAAAATCAAATGTGGGTTGGTATCAATGCAAATTGGTTTAGCGGTGGAAAAACAATAGTTGATGATTTACCTGCAGGAAGTATAATCAATAGTTGTAGAATTGGAGCAACTTGGTCGGTTCCATTGTCCCGAAGCCAATCGGTTAAATTGCAATTCAATACAGGTGTTTTCAAAAGTTTAGGCCTAAATTATGATTCAGTTATGCTTTCTTATCAATATATTTTCTTTTAGAGCGATACTATTTTGTTTGAATTTTTAATTTAAAAAAGTTATTAATGGATTGTTCAATTTTGATAAAAATAAGAGGAGGGTCTGTTAGTTTTATAATAGCCTGCTTTTGTTACGGTCTAAGTTATTCACAAACTGATGATTCCGTTAGGATTATAAAATTGGACGAAGCAATACAATTAGGGATTCAGAATAATAATCAAATTAAATTAGCTAATTCGGATGTTGCTATTGCTAATGAAAATTTAGACCAGACCAAAATCGCCAAATCACCTTTGATTGGTTTGAATATGGGATATAGTTACATTGCAAATCCCAAAATTTATGAAGGGTTTTATGAAAAGAACATTTCAGTAGATTATTTTAATCATCAGGGTTCAGCGGGAATTTTAGCATCAGTGCCACTATATATTGGCGGTGTTATTAATAATCAAATCGACAAACAAAAATTAATTGTCAGTATGCAGGAATCGGTGGTAAAAATGACCGAAGCCGAAATAAAACAAACCATTACCTCACAATTTTTTAACCTCGAAAAATTGTACAAGCAAATTGAAGTTACCAAACAGAATATTATCAATACAGAATTACGAATAAAACAACTTAATTCAAGAGTGGCCAATGGTCAGAATCTAAAAAGTGATTTATTACGAACCGAACTGCAAAAATCTAATTTCGAAGTAGATGTTTTTCGAAATTCAAATTCTATTGAGCTCATCAGTAATTATTTGGATATCTTAATTGGGCTTCCGACGAACACCAAATTAAAACCAGTTTTAGATGGAATTTTGATCCCGAAAATGGATGCCAATTTAGAAGAAAGCCTTTCTGAAGCTTATCAAAATCGATATGAAATCAAACGTTCGGAAATCAATGTCAGAATAGCCGAATCCAATATGGATATTACCAAAAGCGCTTTCAAGCCTAATCTTAATGCAAACTTGTTATTCAATACTCAATATCCGGCTTCATGGCCAAATTATCCCAACATAGTAAATTATTGGGCTGCGGGTTTGTCGCTCAATTGGGATATTTCTAGTTTTTATAATTTAAAACATCGTGTTGGTAGCGATCAATTACAAATTGACAAAAGCAATATTGCCCTTGATGCGACCAAAGACATGATTAATCAGGATGTAAAATCGGCTTATGTGCGATTTACCGAAAGCGTTAAGAATATTTCGACTTTCAAAAAAGATGTGGACTTGGCACTTAGTAATTATAAAATTGTAAAAAGCCGTTATGATAATGATTTTGCCTTAATCAGTGATATTGTCGATGCCGAATTGCAATTGAATGAAGCCAAAATATCATTAAATAATGCCAATATCGATTCGATTATTCAATATTATTTCTTGCAATATGCAATGGGAAAACTTTAAAACTTTTTTATGAACGAAGAAAACAAAAGCAGCGAAACTGCCAATCAAGGGCAAAAAAGAAGAAATACAATATTGACTGTTCTTTCTTTTGTTTTTATAGCGATTGGAGGGATTTGGATATTGAGTTTATTTTTTGATTTTCATCGATATGAAACCACCAATAATGCTCAGGTAGAATCATATATCAATAGTGTAACCGCAAGAGTTTCGGGACATATTGAATCAATTCATTTTGAAGCTAATCAATTTGTTCATAAAGGAGATACTTTAGTGGTTTTGGATGATGAAGAGTATCGAATAAAAGTAAAACAAGCCGAAGCCGATTTGGCTGTTGCCGAAGGAAATTTACATTCGTTGGAACAAAATATTATTACCGCTACTTCCAATGAGGCGGCTTCTAAAAATAAATTAGCAGGAGATAGAGCAGATCTTGATAAAGCTGAAAAAGATTACCAACGATTTAGAAATATGTATGCCGATTCGGCTGTAACTCGTAATCAATACGATCAGGTAATATCAAAATTAGAATCGACAAAAGCTTATCTCAAAGCAGGAGAAAAAGAATTATTAGCTAGCGGCTCGATGGCAAAACAAAGTTATACCAATCTGGAAGCAGCAAGAGCAACCGTTGCCCGCAAAAAAGCCGATTTAGACAACGCGTTATTACAATTATCTTATACCCGAATTATAGCCCTTGCCGATGGTTATGTTGGCGAAAGAACTATTTCTGTAGGTGAATTAATTAATGCGAATCAGGTGGTGGCAACTTTAGTCCTAAATCAAAAATTATGGGTTACGGCTAATTTTAAAGAAACTCAAATTGAAAAAATAAAACAAGGTCAGGAAGTAACCATTACAATTGACGCTCTTGGCGATAAAGAATTCAAAGGAAAAGTATCGGGATTTTCACCAGCAACGGGAGCTAAATTCTCAATGGTCGAGCCAGACAATTCCACTGGAAACTTTGTAAAAATCACACAACGAATTCCTGTAAAAATTGATTTTGAAGCTACTGCAAAAGAGCTAGAAAATGTCAAACCAGGAATGAATGTTACTGTGGAAATTAAAAAATAAAAATATAATAAACACGAATTACACCAGTAATTAGTGTTTAAAAACTAAAACTATGATTTCAATCAAAAGAGGAAGCGTGTTTACACTTGTAGGACTATATGTTCTTACGGTTCCTTTTTTTAATGCAATGAATGTCACTTCCTATGACAACTCACAAATATTGGGACATTTTGGAGCATCAACACTTGTCTTTACTTATTCTACATATATTCCTTTTTTTGCAATGTTATTTTTTTTGCCTTTGGTACTAAAAATAGCAAAGCAAGTTCCTCTCAAAACACTTGTTTTGTCAGTTAGTTTCCTGTCGATTATTTGCAATACAGCAACATTATTTGCAACTTCAATTGAATGGTTTACTGTTTGGCGTTCGTTTTTAGCAATTCTTTCCATCATCGGAATTTTTGCCACGATTATACCAATACTTTTAAAATACAATCCCACTTTCAACATGCCTATTTTGTATGGAATTGTTCAGTTTATAATGCAGGGAAGTAAACAGTTGTATCAATATTTTGGCACACAAATGAGCAGTATTCACAATTGGACTTTTGGAATTTATTTTCTGAATATCAATTTTTTGATTGCAATACTCCTCGCTTGGATTTTTTATAAAAAAGACGTGGCACCTATGAAAACGCCCTTTGAATTTGATTGGCGCGGCTGGTTTATTCTACTATTCTTTTTTATCGTTATCCTTTTCCTTTGTGCCGAAGGACAAACTCATAATTGGTTGAGCGATTCCAAAGTAACTCTAGCAGTGGCTTCATTACTGATTATTTTAGGCGTTTATTTAATTCACGTCCGATTGACAAAATCACCTTTAATTAACACAGATGTTTACAAATACAAAAATGTGGTTTTGGGATCATTTCTTTTTTTTTATACCGGAATGATGAATGGAACAGGAAGCATTGTAACAGGTTTTATGACTAATATTTTAGGGTTTGACAGTATTTATGTAGCCCGAACTCATTTGGCAATCCTTATTGGTCTTTTTATTGCAATTCCGTTATCGACTTATCTATTATTCAAGCGGATTTATATGTCAACTATTTGGGTTTTAGGTTTCACTTGCTATGGAATGTACCATGCCATTCTTTATTTTAGATTTTATCCCGAAATTGATTCAACCGATTTTTTCGGGCCTTTTATTTTCAAAGGATTGGCTATTGGTTTTTTGTATCCGGCTGCATCTCTTTATATTTCCGAAAACGTTCCGAAACCTTTGGGCGATTCCCGAATGATGAGTGGTGTAATTTGCCGTGTTGTTTTTGCTTCTCTGTTAGGTGGAGCTATTTTGGGAACTTTTATATCGAATTTAAACATACAACATAAAACGGGTCTTAGTCAGCAATTATCGGCTTTAAATCCAATGGCACAAGCACAATTAAATAAAACGAAATATTACTATTTAAGCAAGGGAGCATCAGTAGATCAAGCACAAAAGAATGCCGAAAAAAGCCTTTCTAATCAAACCGCTAAATCAGCATTAATGTTAGCGTACAAGGATATTTATCTGGTAATGACAGCACTTTGCTTTTTTCCAATTCTAATTCTTTTGCTTTTTAGAATAGCCCGAAGACCTATTGGAAGTGTTGTTGTAGAACCAATACCGTTTTAATGAGTTTCTAAGCTAAATTTTAAACACATAGAAACATAGATTTATAGAAAATGTTAAAAGATAGAATGGAAAAAACCAGTTTTTACACATAGCTTATGTAATCTATATAAAACAAAGTGTCTTTTTTTAAACTTAAAAAATCTATGTTTCTATGTGTTTAAAAAAAAGACTTTTCGAATGCTGAATTTTGGTTAAAAAAAATAAAAAAACTTAGAAACTCAGAATCTTAACATCTAAAAAGAAAAATATTATGTTTGAACAAAAGAAATACCTTTTTTTAGATCATTTTTGGACCAAAGAAAGCGGTCTCAGTGGCATGCTAGTGCTACTTTTTATCATGCATTTCGTTTTGATTCCAATATTTGGAAGTTATTCTTCATTTATGGTCATAATCAATATCTTTTGGCTGATGTTTCTCGTGGCAGGAATTGTAGCTTTGTCCAGATCCAAAAAACACAGATATTCGCTTTTTATTATTCCTTTCTTTTTTGTTCTTTTCGGATGGATTTCTGTTTTTGAACGGACACCATTTGTCCTTTTTGCCGATATAGTCTGTACTATTGCCACCTTTGTATTACTGATTGTTTTGGTGCTGATGAAAGTATTCGAGCCCGGTCCAATTACCGAATACAGAGTCGTTGGTTCTATAGTGGTATATATGCTTTTGGCCAATTTATGGTCTGTAATTTATCTGTTTATTTATGAACAAATTCCCGGAGCTTTTCAAATCACACTGCCTCCTTTTGAAAGTAATACAACACAGGCTAATTTTTTATATTTCAGTTATATAACTATTACCACAACAGGATATGGTGAGATTGTGCCTTTGCATCCTTTCGCACGCTCCTTAGTACAGGTAGAAGCAATAGTTGGGGTGTTATATCCTGTAATTCTTATTGGCCGTCTTGTTTCTGATGCCAATGAAAATAAAGGAAAAAGGAGTACGTAAGAGTTTTGAGTTTCAAAACCTCTAAGTTTTAAATTATCCAATTTTTTAATTAACTAATTATCAAATTTTCTCATTATCTAATCTTTAAAACAATTCTTTATGGAAAATTCAAACCCATACAAAAGCAAACATCTTTTTGAAGTCATTCTGCAATTAGCACTTGTTTTCCTAATTTTAGGATTCTGTATCAAACTTTTGTTGCCTTTTATGATGCCAATTCTGTGGGCAATTATATTGGCGATTGTATTGTATCCGCTTTTCAATTTTTTGCAAAAAAAATTAAATGGGCGCAAAAGTCTGGCTTCTACAATTATTACATTGACACTTCTGGCACTGATTATTTTGCCAACAGTTGCTTTTTTTAATTCAGTTACTTCTTCGGTTGCCGAGTTAAAAACAGGAGTAGAAAATGGCACAATCAAAGTGGCAACGCCAGGTCAAAACATCAAAGATTGGCCTATAATAGGGGATAAGGCATACGATTTTTTATATGCATTATCTTCTGATATGGAAAAAGGTTTATTGCAATACAAAGAGCAAATTTTAGAGATTTCCCGAATTATATTAGCAAAAGTAGTAAGTTCAGGAGCTGCATTGTTACAAATCATACTTTCGGTTATCATTGCAGGCGTTTTTCTAGTCTCAACGAGTGCGCAACAATTAGCAACCAATTTCATAAGAAGAGTAGCAGGTGAATCGGGTGATGAATATTTAAACATATTTGTATCGACCGTTTTCCAGGTAGTCAAAGGAATTTTGGGGGTAGCCATTATTCAAACCCTGATACAAGCTGTTGGACTTTTTGGTGCCAATATCCCGTTTGCAGGAGTTTTGACAGTTTTATGCCTGATGTTATCCATCATTCAAGTCGGACCTATTATCATCAATCTCGGCGTAATCGCCTACCTTTTTTCTCAAGATAACACCACCGCGGCCATTCTTTGGACTATATTTTTTATCATCAGCGGATTATCAGACAATGTTTTAAAACCATTATTACTAGGAAAAGGCGCTATGGTACCAATGTTAGTCATCTTTTTGGGAGTAATTGGCGGATTTATGATGTCGGGATTCATCGGGTTGTTTGTAGGTCCAATTGTGTTTTCAATCGGCTATAAACTCTTCATCGCCTGGATGAACGACAATCCCGAAACTACCAAAGTAGAAATTTATCAGGAAGAATAATTTGGGCGTGACCACGTTGAGAAAAGGGGCTTACCAATAGTAGCGCT
Source organism: Flavobacterium sp. (assembly GCF_035456085.1). Taxonomy (GTDB): domain Bacteria; phylum Bacteroidota; class Bacteroidia; order Flavobacteriales; family Flavobacteriaceae; genus Flavobacterium. The sequence goes on along the minus strand of NZ_DATIDY010000190.1, from coordinate 17,717 downwards.
TACAAAGCCCCTTTCCTCAATGCGGTCGGGCTATCCATGCTACTTCGGTAGCTTATTTCTATCCCTCACGCAGTAAAATCAACTTTATTAGTCAACTTCAAATTTAAAGATCCAACATCTTCACGGTTTAAGGAATTTAAATTCCGATCACTAATGACAGAACACTCAACTCCAAAACCTGCTACCATTTTTTTGAATTAAAACATTATCTATGGACAAAAGAAATAGATAATTATGAAATACAATTTTGAGAAGTTAAAAAAGTTTATTCGAATTAATAAATATCTTTGTATAAGTGTAATATGCTGTTTTGTAAATATTTAACTTAAAAATTATGATAACAGAAAATTCAACTTCCGAAGAATTAATTCAAGAAATCAATGACACTTTCAAACAATTAGTCGATATGATTTCAATGCTGGATAATAATCAAATCAATCAGGTTCCGTATCAAGATAGTTGGACTGCTGGACAATTATGTAACCATGTAACAAAATCCACAAGCGGAGTTGCACAAGTGATGAAAATCAACGGAAAATTATCTGATAAAAATGGTTCAGAAAAGGTCATCGAACTCAAAAATATTTTCCTCAATTTTTCAATAAAAATGAAATCTCCACAGGAAATTATCCCCGATGATGGACCATTCGAAAAGCAAAACGTAATTAATGAACTATCAGATTGTGTGAAAAAATTAAATGAAAATTCAAAAAACACCAATCTTGACGAAATAATAGAAAATCTCCCTTTTGGATCAGTTACCAAATATGAATTATTACATTTTGTTTTATACCATTCTCAACGACATTTGAGACAGTTGAAAAGAATTTATGAAGCGGTAATTGTTTAAATTTTGATAAAAACATTTGTAGAGATGCACCGTAGAGATGCACTGCAGTGCATCTCTACATCACAATCACGTAATTTAAATTTTGAAATTCCTCAATCGTAACGAATTCAAAATTACCGAAACCGAACTAAAACTCATTGCCACAGCAGCAACCATCGGAGATAACACAATTCCGAAAACAGGATATAACATTCCCGAAGCTATCGAAATTCCTAAAACATTATAGATAAACGCAAAAAACAAATTCTGTTTGATGTTTCTCATAACAGCATGACTTAAGTTTTTGGCTTTTACAATATCTTGCAAATCGCCTTTTACCAAAGTAATTTGGGCACTTTGAATGGCAACATCAGTTCCGGTTCCCATCGCAATTCCAATGTTGGCTTGAGCCAAAGCTGGTGCATCATTAATTCCGTCACCTGCCATGGCTACAATTTTTCCTTTGGCTTGCAGATTTTTTACGATTGAAAGTTTGTCTTCGGGTAAACAATTGGCAATATAACTGGTCAAATGCAATTCATCTGCGACAGCTTTTGCGGTATTTTCGTTGTCACCAGTTAGCATTATAATTTCAATTCCCTGCTGCATCAATTCCTTAGCCGCCTTAATACTGGTTGGTTTTATTTTATCAGAAATAGAGACAAAACCAACAGCAATTCGGTCAATAGAAATATATGAAACGGTTTTTCCTCGCTTTTGTTCGGCGATGATTTTGGTTTCTAAATCTTCAGGAATAATTGCTTTGATTTGCTCCATCATTTTTTTATTTCCCAAAGCCATTTTTTTGTTAAGCACTGTTCCGATAACTCCTTTTCCTGAAATAGCTTCAAAATCCTTGATTTCTATTAATGAAACGTTCTTTGCTTTAGCATAATTAACAATAGCTTGTGCCAAAGGATGCTCGCTGTATTGGTTTAAAGAAGCAATGTTTTGCAATAGATTTTCTTCTTCATTATTTGCAGAGTATACCTTATTTACCGAAGGTTTTCCTTCTGTAATTGTTCCGGTTTTGTCGGTTATCAGCACGTCTATTTTGTTCATGTTTTCCAGAGCTTCGGCATTTTTTATCAAAATTCCCGATTGCGCTCCTTTGCCAATTCCAACCATAACTGACATTGGTGTTGCCAATCCTAAAGCACATGGACAAGCAATAATCAAAACCGCAATAGCATTGATAAACCCGTAAACCATCGCAGGTTCAGGACCAAAATTAGCCCAAACTAAAAAGGTTATGCCCGAAATTGCGACCACAATTGGCACAAAATATTTAGCAATACTATCTGCCAATTTTTGGATCGGTGCTCTGGAACGACTCGCATCGTTTACCATTTGAATAATTTGCGAAAGCAAAGTTTCTGAACCAATTTTTTCTGCAATCATCACAAAAGATTTATTACCGTTGATGGTCCCAGAAACTACATTATCTCCAATTGATTTGTCTACAGGAATAGGCTCTCCCGAAATCATTGATTCGTCGATGGAGCTTTCTCCTACTGTAATTTTTCCATCAACTGGGATTTTTTCTCCGGGTTTTACACGTAATAAATCTCCCTTTTTGATGTCGTGAATTGATATTACTTTGTCTTCGCCATCAATGACTAAAGTGGCTTCGGTGGGTGCGAGTTTCAGGAGTTCTTTTATTGCAGCGTTGGTTTGTCCGTGGGCTTTAGCTTCCATTAATTGTCCTAATAAAACCAAAGTCAGGATAACTGCTGTGGCTTCAAAATAGAGGGCTACTGTACCATGATGTTTGAATTCCTCAGGGAAATAGTTTGGAAATAAAAGGCCGGCAATACTAAACAAAAAAGCAACTCCAGTTCCGATTCCAATCAATGTAAACATATTCAGATTCCAAGTGATTATCGATTTCCAGGCACGTTCAAAAAATATCCAGCCCGCATAAAACACAACAGGAAGTGTCAAGAGAAATTGTACCCAATTCCATTTTTGGCTGTCCATTACTTGTGATAACGGATTATTCGGAATCATTTCTGTCATTGAAATTATGAAAACAGGAAGTGTAAATACAATGGCTATCTTCATTTTTTTCAGCAAGTCGGTATAGGATTTGTTTTCTTCCTCAACAGGCTTCATTGGTACTAAATCCATTCCGCAAATAGGACAATCTCCGGGTTTATCTTCGACTATTTCAGGATGCATTGGGCAAGTGTACATCGTTTTGCTAATGGTTAAATCAGGAGCTTTAACCAAATCCATACCACAAACTGGACAATCTCCTGGTTCGTCATAGACTTTATCGCCTTCGCAAAACATCGGGCAATAATATTTTCCAGAAGCACTGGCTGGCAATGCGACTGTTTCTTCGTGATGATGTTGATGAGGTGTGCTATAAAGGGAATTTGTATTTGAAGTATCGCTTTCGCTTATGACATAATTGCCAACAGTGTATAATGCTTTTTGAAGTTTAAAAATAGAAACTTTATTATCAGTTGTAATGGTGGCAATAGGCGGATTTAAAGAAACTGTAGCTTCTACACCATCAATTTCATTCAAAGCTTTTTCTACTTTTGATAGACAGCTATTACAAGACATTCCGGTAATTGTGTAGGTATGATTCATTTGTGTTTTCATTTAAATATGTTTTACAAATTTCAGAATGAAACGGCATCGAGACTTTGTACAATTTTGGAAAAGTTTTGTAAAATTATAAAAAATCGGTTGGTTGAGTTGACACGATTAAAATGACAAGATTGTGTTGAATGTTTGTCTAAAAAAAATCTATAAAAAACAATATTGAATAATAATAATGGATAAAATATTTCTGAAGCCGAAAAGCCGCAAGAGGGATAAAAGTAAGCTACCGAAGTAGCACGGATAGCCCGACCGCATTTAGGGAAAGGGGCGTATAAAGATATGCTAGATTATGCCCCTTTTCCTAAATGGGGTCTTGCCCCAATAATTTTAATAATATTTATAAAAGATCGATTTGGTTGCGCTCAACGATTTTCTGTTTTTTGAAGTTGCTAGGGGTGAAGCCGGTCACTTTTTTAAATTGGTTACTCAAATGCGATACGTTGCTGTAATTGAGATCGAAGGCGATTTGGCTCAATGTTAATTCATTATAAATCAATAATTCTTTGGCTCTTTCAATTTTTTGAGTGATAAAATATTGTTCAATAGTGGTGCCTTCGGTTTCTGAGAAAAGGTTGCTCAATGAGCTGTAATCCTGCTTTAAATCTTCGGCTAAATAGGTCGATAAATTGATTTTTAGTTTTTCATTTTGATAGTGAACCAAATCAATTATAAGGTTTTTGATGCGTTCAATGGTCTTGCTAATTTTATCGTCTAATAGTTCGAAACCAAGAGTGTTGAGGTTTTTTTCTAATGCTAGTTTTTCATTAGTTTCTAAATTTCTGGACAGTGTTGCTTCGCCTAATTTTAGTGAAAGAATAGGGATATTTAGCTTTTCCAATTCTGATTTTACTGCCATTTCGCAACGGCCACAAACCATATTTTTGATGTAAAGTTTCATCTTCTACATTTTGATTTTGAGATATAAATTTAATGATTTTATCTCGAAGTAGAGATGTTAGGAAATTCTATAACATAAAAAAGCCACGATGTCATTCAGGGACAGTCGTGGCTTTTTAAACAAATAAAAAACTAAAAAAGATCGTTATATTAGAAACAGTATTGGTTTTCTGCAACTAATTTTGATGTAATAAGCTCTCTCAAAGCAATTACATTTGGATTGTTTGTGTATTTTGTAAAACGTTTTAATCCCATTAACATCATACGTTGCTCGTCACCTTCGGAGAAAGAAATAATTCCTTCTTTTCCGTTAAGGTTTACAGTATCAACCGCTTTGTATAAGTATAATTTTGCCATTGCAATTTGCTCTTGTACTTTAGCTTCTCCTTCTTTTTTGGCTAATTTTTCAGTTCTCAAAATAGCACTTTCAGCCATATAGATTTCGATAAGGATATTCGAAGCGGCCATCAATAATTGTTGGTGCGAATCTAATTCGGTTCCATATTTTTGAACTGCGCTTCCTGCAACCATTAAGAAAACTTTTTTCAAGTTGGCAATGATTACTTTTTCTTCAGCAAATAATTCAGAGAAATCCGGAGTGTCAAAAGAAGGAATTCCCATCAATTCTTCTTGAACAGCCATAGCAGGTCCAATCAAATCAACGTGACCTTTCATCGCTTTTTTGATTAACATACCTACAGAAAGCATTCTGTTGATTTCGTTAGTTCCTTCGTAGATACGGGCAATACGAGCATCTCTCCAAGCACTTTCCATTGGAGTGTCTTCAGAGAATCCCATTCCTCCGAAAATTTGGATTCCTTCATCAGCACAATTCTGAACATCTTCAGAAACGGCAACTTTTAAGATAGAACATTCGATAGCATATTCTTCAACCCCTTTCAATTCTGAATCTTGGTGTGATTCTCCGGCAGCCTCGCGATCTGCGATTCTGTCTTCAATATCTTTTGCAGCGCGGTAAGTAGCACTTTCCCCAGCATAACATGAAGCAGCCATTTCAGCCAATTTAGAACGGATAGCACCAAATTGAGAAATTGGAGTATTGAACTGCATTCTTTCATTTGAATAATTAACAGCTCCGGTGATTACTCTACGTTGAGCATCCAAACAAGCAGCTGCCAATTTGATACGGCCTACGTTCAAAGCATTCATCGCGATTTTGAAACCATTTCCTCTTTCAGACAACATGTTTTCAACAGGAACTTTCGTTTCATTGAAGAAAACCTGACGAGTAGAAGAAGCACGAATACCTAATTTATGCTCTTCTTCGTTCATTGAAATTCCGTTGTTCGGATCATTTTCAACGATGAAACCTGTAATGTTTTTGTCATCACCAATTCTTGCGAATACGATAAATACTGAACAAAATCCTGCATTCGAAATCCACATTTTTTGACCAGTGATAGAATATGTTTTTCCATCTTCTGATAAAACAGCTTTTGTTTTACCTGAATTTGCGTCAGATCCTGCGCCTGGTTCTGTCAAACAGTAAGCACCAAACCATTCTCCTGAAGCTAGTTTAGGAACGTATTTTTGTTTTTGTTCTTCGGTTCCGTATAAAGTAATTGGCATTGTCCCAATTCCAGTATGAGCTCCAAAAGCAGTAGAAAAAGATCCTGTTGCTCCCGAAATGTAATCACATACCAAAACAGTATTTACAAATCCCATTCCCATTCCTCCATAAGATTCTGGTACAGCAACGCTCAAGAAACCAAGATCTCCGGCTTTTTTCATACATTCTTGTGTATAGCCATAATCTTTTTTCTCAAAACGATCTTTATGTGCCCACAATTCTTTATCAACGAACTCTTTTACAGAGTCACGCATCATTAATTGCTCTTCATTGAAATCTTCTGGGGTGAAGATGTCTTCGCATTTTGTTTCTTTTACGATGAATTGACCACCTCTTGTTTTGTTGCTCATGGCTTTATTATTTTAAATTTTGAATTATAAATTTTAAATTATTTTATCTCCTGTGATGTTTTAATGATTTTGGTTATTATGTTAATTATATGTTCAACTTCAATTAAATAATGATTAATTTCAATTGTTGTTAAATCAGATTTGTCTAATAATCGCAACCAATATTTAGTTTCTCTCGCTTCTTTTGAAGCAATGGACATTTTATGAATAAAATCTTTTCTTGATTGTGCAGCAATTGCTTCTTCAACATTTGCGCCGATACTTGTAGCCGATCTTATTATTTGTTTTGAAATTATAAATTCATTTTCTTTTTTAAGCTGAACAAAAAGGTTTACTATCGATAGTGCAAAATCAAATGTTTTTGTTGCAATAATATTTTCCTTCATGTACCTTCATTTATAATTTATAATTCAAAATTTATAATAATAAAATTAGACCAATTCAAAAATTCCAGCACTTCCTTGTCCTGTTCCCACACACATCGAAACGATTCCGTATTTGTTTCCACGGCGTTTCATTTCATCAAATAGTTGAACAGAAAGTTTAGCTCCTGTACAACCCAGAGGATGACCTAAAGAAATTGCTCCACCATTGACATTTATGATGTCTGGATTTAGGTTTAATTCTCGGGTTACTGCTAATGCTTGTGATGCAAAAGCTTCGTTTAATTCAATTAAATCAATATCGTTTAATGTTAATCCAGCTTGTTTCAATGCTTTTGGGATAGCTTTTACAGGACCAATTCCCATGATTCTTGGTTCAACACCTGCTGAAGCAAAATTTACTAATCTGGCGATTGGCTGAATATTTAATTCTTTTACCATTTCTTCACTCATGATTAAAACAAAAGCAGCACCATCACTCATTTGAGAAGAGTTTCCGGCAGTAACGCTTCCATCTGCAGCGAAAACAGGTCTAAGACCGGCTAATGCTTCAATTGAAGTTCCCGCTCTTGGTCCTTCATCTTTGTTTACCACATATGATTTGGTTTCCTTTTTAGCGTTTTCATTGATGAAAGTTTGTTCAACAGTAATCGGAACAATTTGTTTGTCAAATTTACCTTCAGCTTGGGCTTTCAAAGCTTTGTTGTGCGATTGAAAAGCAAACTCATCCTGATCTGCACGAGAAATGTTGTATTGTTTCGCAACCGCTTCGGCTGTTAACCCCATTCCCCAGTAGTAATCTTCATGTCCTGCTTTTGCGACAGCATAATCAGGAGTAGGTTTGTAACCACCCATCGGAATATAACTCATACTTTCGGCTCCACCAGCGATGATACAATCCGCCATTCCAGATTGAATTTTAGCAGTTGCCATACCGATAGTTTCTAGTCCAGAAGCGCAGTAACGGTTTACAGTAACTCCAGGAACGTCTTCTACTTTTAATCCCATTAAGGAGATTAAACGACCAACGTTCAAACCTTGTTCTGCTTCCGGCATCGCATTTCCAACCATTACGTCATCAATGCGTTTTTTATCAAAATCAGGCAACTCATTCATCATAAACTGAATGGTTTCTGCGGCTAACTCATCAGGTCTTTTAAATCTAAAAAGTCCTTTTGGAGCTTTTCCAACTGCGGTTCTATATGCTTTAACTATATATGCTGTTTTCATTTGTTCTGTTTTAAATTTTGAATTATAAATTTTAAATTAGTTTTGAATTTCATTGATTGAGCATCATTTAAAATTCAACATTTATAATTTAAAATAATTAATTACGAAGTGGTTTCCCTTTAGTTAACATGTATTGAATTCTTTCCAATGTTTTTCTTTCGGTACAAAGAGACAGGAAAGCTTCACGCTCAATATCTAATAAATATTGTTCAGATACTAAAGAGGCTTCAGATAAATCACCACCAGCCATAACATAAGCTAGTTTGTTGGCGATTTTCAAATCATGTTCTGAGATGTATTTACCAGCAACCATTTGATTGGTTCCAACTAAGAACATTCCTAGAGCTTGTTTTCCTAAAACTTTCACATCGGTTCTTCTGATTGGTTGTGTGTAACCCGCTTCAGCCATAAGTAAAGCATGCTTTTTAGCTTCGGCAATTTGACGGTCTTTGTTTACAACGATGATATCTTTACCGTGTTGTAAAAGTCCAGTGTCAAAAGCTTCATAACCTGATGTAGATACTTTAGCCATTGCGATTGTCAGGAAATATTCTTGGAGAACATTCAATTCTACATCATTTTTACGGAATAAATCAGATGCTCTCAAAGCCATTTCTTTAGATCCACCACCGCCAGGAATAACCCCAACACCAAATTCAACTAATCCCATATAAGTTTCGGCAGCAGCCACTACTTTATCAGCATGTAAGCTCATTTCGCATCCACCTCCAAAAGTCATTCCGTGAGGTGCCACAACAACTGGAATAGAAGAGTAACGAACACGCATCATTGTGTCTTGGAACATTTTGATAGCCATGTTCAATTCGTCATATTCCTGCTCAACAGCCATCATGAAAATCATTCCGATATTAGCTCCAACAGAGAAGTTCGCTGCTTGGTTACCAATAACTAAACCTTGATATTCTTTTTCTGATAAGTCGATTGCTTTATTGATAGCCTGAAGTACATCACCACCAATAGTATTCATTTTAGATTGGAATTCTAAATTCAAAATTCCATCTCCTAAATCCTGAATAATAGCACCACTATTGCTCCAAACTTTTTTGCTTTCGCGAATGTTGTTTAGAATAATGAATGAATCTTGTCCAGGAACTTTAACTTGAGATTTTGTTGGGATATTGTAGAAGAAAGTAGCTCCTTCTTTTACTGTATAGAAACTGTCGCTTCCAGAAGCCAGCATTTCTGTAACCCAAGCAGCTGGTTCTAAACCTTCTGCTTTCATGATTTCGATTCCGTTGGCAACACCAATAGCATCCCAAATTTCGAATGGACCATTTTCCCATCCAAAACCAGCTTTCATCGCATCATCAATTTTGTATAATTCGTCTGAAATTTCAGGAATTCTGTTTGACACATAAGCAAACATTCCGGCGAAACTCTTACGGTAGAATTCTCCCGCTTTGTCTTTTCCTTTTACTAAAACTTTAAAACGATTAATTGGTTTATCAATAGTTTTAGTCAATTCAAGTGTCGCAAAAGATGCTTTTTTTGCAGGACGATATTCTAAAGTTTCTAAGTCTAAAGAAAGAATATCTTTATCTACTTTTTTGTAAAAACCTTGACCAGTTTTACTTCCCAACCATTTATTTTCAACCATTTTAGTGACAAAATCAGGAAGTTTGAACAATTCGTGTTGTTCGTCATTCGGACAGTTTTCATAAATTCCGTTGGCGACATGTACCAAAGTATCCAAACCTACAACGTCAACCGTACGGAAAGTAGCCGATTTTGGACGACCAATTACCGGACCAGTCAATTTATCAACTTCTTCAATTGTTAATCCCATTTCTTTTACTAAATGGAATAAACTCTGAATGCCGTAAATACCAATTCTGTTCCCAATAAATGCAGGAGTATCTTTTGCAACAACAGAAGTTTTTCCTAAAAATTTAGAACCATATTCATTTAAGAAATCCAATACTTCTGTTGAAGTTTTTGGACCAGGAATAATTTCGAATAATTTTAAGTAACGCGCCGGGTTAAAAAAGTGTGTTCCGCAGAAATGTTGTTGGAAATCTTCGCTTCTTCCTTCGCTCATAAAATGAATTGGAATACCAGAAGTGTTTGAAGTCACTAAAGTTCCTGGTTTGCGGAATTTTTCAATTTGTTCAAATACTAATTTTTTAATATCCAAACGCTCCACAACCACTTCGATAATCCAATCTACATTAGCAATCTTGGCCATATCGTCTGTTGTATTTCCAGTCGTGATTCGGTTAGCGAATTTTTGGCTGTAAATTGGAGAGGGCTTCGATTTTAAAGAGTTAGCCAAATGCTCGTTTACTACACGATTGCGAACGACTTTGCTTTCTAGTGTTAAGCCTTTTTTAGCTTCGGCATCAGTCAATTCTCTCGGAACAATGTCTAAGAGCAAGACTTCCACGCCGATATTGGCGAAATGACAAGCAATTCCTGAACCCATAATTCCCGATCCAATTACTGCTACTTTTTTAATGGTGCGTTTCATATTTTGATGTTTATAGCTTTTGTCTGTAATAATATTTGCAATCTTCATTGATGTATCTTATCAAATTGGATTAGTTAATATCAATACCTAGTTACTTTTTTTGTTAGAAAATGAAAACGCTCTTTTTCATTATTTTTTAAAATCTTGAAGCATAGCGTTTTCATCATTTGCATGCGAATTAAATATGGCTTTATTTTGAATTAGTTCGTTGATAATCTCAGCAACTTCAATGAAATTGTTGATTTTTTCTTCTGAGACATGTTGTCTTACAGAATCATTAAATTTTAAAACCGTGTTTTTAGAAAGCTCTCTTTTTTCCTTTCCAAATTCGGTCAGATAAATCAAAACACCTCTACCGTCTTCCGGATTTTTCTTTCTGATGATTAATCCTTTTTCCTCCATTGATTTTAGGGTTCTTGTCAAGCTCGTAGCTTCCATTCCCATTCTCGGCCCTAATGCTGTCGAAGGCGTTCCTTCTTCTCTGTCAATACTTAATAAAGCAAATCCCGTTGCCATTGTCGCGTCATATTTATGAGCTTCTTCATTGTACATTCTGGACACGGCTTGCCAGGTTGCTCTTAGGATATAATCTAGTGTTTTGTTTTTCATAAGCTACTATATCGTTTTCAAATGTAATAAAAAATTTATTATGCATGCATAGTAAAAATCATTTTTTTTTGGTTTTATTTTATAAATATAGACAAAACTCTTGAAAAATCAGGGCATGAGAATATAATATGCATGCGTAATATTTTATTTTTTAGGTGTAAAGTTATTTTGTAGTTAAACTTTAATACATGAATATTGTTTTACAGTTTTTAAGAATTTTAATTAAATTTCATAACGTTTCAATCCTTTTTGGAACTATCTTTTGGGCAATAGCCAGATAGATTTCTTCCAACCCTCGGATATGCAGTAAATACCTTTTATATGTATAGCGCGGTTTTGCAAACCTTGCCCACAAACAAAAGCAAGCAATAAAACTTTAAAATGCTACAGTAGTAAGATGACGTGTCTTAAATCAGAATATTCACCCCTTCTTAAAACTCCCACTATCCACATCTCTCAAAAACTGAATCACCCCTTTAAAATAGGTTTTCTGGTCATCATATTGGGAAAGATGGCTTCCGTTTGGACAATATAGAAAACGCCCGTTTTGAACTTCTTTGGACATCCATTCCATGTGTTTGGGATCCATGGTGTCGTGTTTGGCACCAATGACGAGAGTAGGAACGGTGATTGTTTTAAGTTTTTCGGTCACATCCCAATCTTTTAAAGTAGCATCTCCGGTAATTCCAAATTCGCTAGGGCCTTGCATATAGACATACACATTCGGGTTGATGTGTTTGAAGCATCGATTGATGGATTCTGGCCATTTATCCAAAGGTATTCTCAAAATATGTTCGGTGTAATAATATTTGAAAAGCAGTTCGGTGTATTTTGGATTGGTGTAATCTTTGTTTTTTTCAAATGTTTTTATCTGATCAAAAACTTCTTTTGGGAGTTTTGGGCCAAGGACTTCGTCCGCATATTTGTTGTAGGCATGCGCGCTGGCCATCATATTGGAAATTATCAATCCCTTGAGATTCTTTTGGTATTTTAAGGCATATTCCATAGCCAGGATTCCGCCCCAGGATTGTCCCAAAATATAAAAATTAGTATTATCACAATGTAGTGCTTTTCGAACCTGTTCTACTTCTTCGACAAATCGTTCATTTGTCCACAAACTATTGTCGTTAGGCTGATCGCTATAATAGGAGCCCAATTGATCATAATAGATGTATTCAATACTTTCGTTTGGGAAATAACCATCAAATGACTCATACAGTTCATGGGTGAGACCTGGTCCTCCGTGAAGTAATAACACTTTGATAGTTGGATTGTTTCCCACGGTTTTTGTCCAAACTTTAAAAGTTCCTTTGGGAGTAGTTATGGGAATCATTTTGATACCGCCTGTAAACTGATCGTCTCTTTTGGAAAAGTCTAAATAATGAGCTTTAATTGTATCTTCATTTTTTTCTTTACAACCTGCAACTAAAAATAGGCTAACAAGCAGAATCGAGTAGATTTGAATTCTCATAAGATGTTTTTTTAGATTAAATTCAAAAGAGCTATGATTTTTAAAATTGAAATGTGAAGGTAAGAAGTTTTTATATAAAAAAAGTCCTGACAGTATAAGTATCAGGACTTTTTGGGTTTAGTTTTTTGGTTTGGTTTATTCTGCTTGACCGTAAATTTTTATATACAGATCCTTATAAATTTCTTTGATTACTTTACGTTTTAGTTTTAAAGTAGGGGTAAGATGTCCACCATCAATTGACCAAACATCAGGTGTCAACTCAAAACGTTTGATTTGTTCCCAATTTCCGAATTTTTTATTCAAATGGTCAACCTCTTCATGAATACGTGCAATTACCTGCGGATTGGAAATGATCTCTTTATTGGTTTTTCCAACTTCAATCCCATGAAGCCTTTCCCATTCTTTGATGAATTCAAAACTAGGCTGGATAAAGGCTGCCGGCATTTTTTCACCATCACCAATAACCATAATTTGTTCGATAAAACGAGATTGTTTCATCGTATTTTCGATTAATTGAGGAGCAATGTATTTTCCTCCTGATGTTTTGAACATTTCTTTTTTTCTATCAGTAATCGATAAGAAACCATCTTTATCAATATTTCCAATATCTCCAGTATGAAAATAACCATCAATTATTGCTTCTGCAGTTTTTTCTGGATCTTTGTAATAGCCCATCATCACATTTGGACCTTTACAAAGAATTTCACCATCCTCGGCAATTTTCACTTCTACATTATTAATGACTTTTCCAGCTGTTCCAACTTTAAAACCTTTGTTTCTAAAATCATTTACAGAGATAACAGGAGACGTTTCCGTCAATCCATAACCTTCAACAATGTATATTTCTGCGGCAGCAAATATTCGGGCTAATCTAGGTTGCAAAGCGGCACTTCCGTTTACAATTAAATCTAATTTACCGCCCAAGCCTTCTTTCCATTTGCTGAAAATGAGTTTGCGTGCTACTTTTAATTGTAATTCATACCAAAATCCATTGGCTCCGTATGGTGCATATCTTAAACCAACACCAACAGCCCAGAAGAATAATGCTTTTTTGATTCCTTTAAGTTCAGAACCTTTGGCAATAATTTTTTCGTAAACCTTTTCAATAAGTCTTGGAACACCAGTCATTACTGTTGGACTTACTTCTTTAATGTTCTCAGAAATTTTTTCGATTGATTCACCAAAATAAATGGAACAACCATAAAATAAGTAGATATTAGTTACCATTCGCTCATAAATATGGCAAATAGGCAAGAAGCTCAACGCACGGCTAACACCTGGATCAAACGGAATTCTGTCAGCACTATTCAGAACATTAGACACAATGTTTTTATGTGATAACATTACTCCTTTTGGTTTTCCTGTAGTTCCAGAAGTGTAAATGATAGTAGCTAAATCTTCTGGATTTACATTGTTTTTTCGGTCCTCAACTGCATCTTGATTGCCAGTATCTTCACCCAATTTCAATAGTTCATTCCAATTTTTACAACCTTCAATTTGATTAAAAGAGTATATTTCTTTCAATGAAGGAACGTTGGCTTTTATAGCATTAACTTTGTTTAAGATTTCAATATCTGATACGAATATATATTTAGATTCAGAATGATTCAGAATATATTCATAATCTTCTTCGGTGATTGTTGGATATATAGGCACGTTTTGAGCACCAGTTTGCAAAATACCAGTGTCCATTATGTGCCACTCGGTTCTGTTATTACTCGAAATAATAGCTATTTTATCATCTTTTTGTATTCCCATTCGTAGCAATGCTCTTGAAATAGCATTTGCTTTATCGATATACTCCTGGGTTGAAGTTTCGATCCAAACGCCATCATACTTTGTTACTAAAGCATCGGGTTTATTGTAATTTTCTAACTGATAGTATGGGAAATCAAAGAGGCGATTAATGGTTATCATTATGAGATTATTAAATTTACTCGCAAATTAAATAAAATTTAATAATATTTTTTATTTTGTGAAAATTAATTACATTAATATAATTACAATATTGATTATCAACGAAATCGTTTTCTTAATTAACTGGATTTTGAGTGAATTTAATTATAAAAACAAAAAATCCTTGAAATGCCCTAATTAAATTTGTAACTTTAAAATTAGGATATTTCAAGGATTTGAGCTTTTATTTAAGAAAAGTTTATTCTACATATTCTTTTACACGTTCACCTGATATAAACATTTTTTTGTTGTTATAATGAATAGTAAATGACTGTAAAATCCATTGATCATCATCCTTAGCTTTAGTTTTACCATTGCCTGTTATTTTATACCAAAAAGAATAAGCTGCACTATTGAATCCTTCTTTGAAAATAGGAATACCAGATTCTGAACATTCAATTCCCCAAATAATATTCTCTTTGACTAAATCTTCATTTTGTATTATTCCTGTGCCATCTGGATTCAGAACGGTTATGGGTTCGATTTGATTTACATAGTTATATTGACCAAAAATTGGATAACCAATGACATTGGCAATATAATGAACTTTATTATCACTCTTAAATTTTGTTATTTTGATTTGGGCAAAAGAATTGAAGGCACCTAAAATAAGTGCAGCAAGCAATAATGAAATTTTTTTCATGAATGTAGGTTAGTTTTTAAAAGTCTAAAAAATATTGGGCACTATTTTTAGACCAAGATTAAGTATTAATTTTTGTATTTTGTGCGAATGTACAAACTCAATTTTAGATAAAAAAGCTATAAATAGGTGTACTGATAAAGATATAAATTACCTTGAACAAATTTTTTGGGCGCTTTTGAAGAATAAAGAAATGTTTTAATTTTTTTCTCGGTAATATTCCCATTAGAATCAATTTTATAGCTTATAACAGTTTCTTCGCTTGGAAATTTTGATGTATTATCAGAGTTTATTTTTGCTATGTTTATGAGTCGGTTATTTCGATCATATTTATAAATGTTTTTATAAAAAGGAACTCCCGACTTTAAAGTCAATGTTTCTTTGAGCACACCATTAGCGTCATAATTGAATTTGGTTGTCAAATCGGAAGTTTGATAATCGATTTGTGAAATTTGATTTTCATCATTAAAATGATAAAAATATTCTGTTCGCGTAGTGTTTTTTTTCGGTGTATTTATGATATAGTCTTCGCTCTTAAATAATATGTTTTTCTTTTGGACATATTTGTAATCCATAGTAGAAAAATCAGGTAAATCATTTGAAACAGAATCGATCTGAGTGGAATCATTTTCAGTTAATAAACGAGTGGTTTCAATATCAATATGAGAAATAAAACCTCTATTGGTGTAACTGTAAAAACTCTTTTTGGTTTGTAAATTTCTAATAGTTTCCTCAATTTCTTTAGCCATACCATTCTGATCAAATTTATAAATATAGCTTATCGATGCAGAATCATTGGTTGTATGGCCTTGTTCATTGGTTACAAACTGATGCTCTTGCATTTCTTTGATATTTCCTTTTAATGCTAAATTATTTGTATTAATTCCTAGCTCTAATAAAGGATTAGTTTTTAATGAAATGTCTGTTGTTTGTGCTAATAAAGGGCTAGCACATAATAAAATAGTTAAATGAAAAAGGGCTTTTTTTAAAAAAATCATTTGGGGGTCTTTTTTTAAATTAGTTAGTAGGTTAACAAAAAAATCATGAAAAACCCGTCTCAAGCAAATTCAAAGAGACGGGTTTTTGTATTCATAACAAATAGTATTCGAAAATACTATTTGTTTTAATAATTAATGCTTTTCAATCCATTTTCTAGCGTTCACAAAGGCTTCGTGCCAAGGAGTGACTTCATCATTTCTGTCTTTTGGATAATGTGCCCAGTTCCATTGGAAAGTAGAACGCTCAATGTGTGGCATCATTACTAAGTGACGACCAGTTTTATCACACATCATTGCTGTATTGTAATCAGAACCGTTAGGATTTGCCGGATAACTCTCATAACCATATTTACCAACGATATTGTAATTGGCTTCCGGTTCAGGTAAATTGAATTTTCCTTCTCCATGAGAAACCCAAACCCCCAAAGTACTTCCGGCCAAAGTAGATAACATCACCGATTTGTTTTCTTGGATAGTTACCGAAGTAAAAATACTTTCGTGTTTGTGACTGTCATTGTGAAGCATTTTACCGTGAACTTTATGCTCTGGATTGATTAATTCCAATTCCATCAACAACTGGCAACCGTTACAAATTCCAACTGATAATGTATCTTCTCTTTTGAAGAAGTTTAATAAAGCAGTATTTGCTTTTTCATTGTATTTGAAAGCTCCCGCCCAACCTTTGGCAGAACCCAAAACATCAGAATTTGAGAATCCTCCAACAGCTCCGATAAACTGAATATCTTCCAGAGTTTCACGACCCGAAATCAAATCGGTCATGTGAACGTCTTTTACATCAAATCCTGCCAAGTACATTGCATTTGCCATTTCACGCTCGGAGTTACTTCCTTTTTCACGGATAATAGCTGCTTTTGGTCTTGGTTTAGAATTGTCAATTACTGGTTTTTTTCCTGTAAAATGAGTTGGGAAAGTATAGTTTAATACTTGATTTTTATAATTGTCGAAACGAGCTTGTGCTGTTCCGTTTTTAGCTTGTTTTTGGTCTAATAAGAATGAAGTTTTGAACCAAATGTCTCTGTATTTTGCAATATCCAATTTACATGGTCCAAAATCCAAAGTAGCTTCATTGGTTACAGCACCTAATTTAAAGAATGAAATTCCGTTAGCATTTAATTTGTTTTCTAAAACTGAATCTTCTTTTGCTTGGAAAACAATCCCTATATTTTCAGCAAATAAATATTTGATAATGTCTTTTTCTTCAAAAACAGAGAAATCTATTTTAGCTCCCAAATTCACATCGGCAAAACACATTTCCAATAAAGTAGTGATTAAACCACCACTTCCGATATCGTGTCCAGCTAGAATTTGATTGTCTAAAATTAATTCCTGTAACGTATTGAAGGCATTTTTGAAGAAAGAAGCGCTTTTAATTGTAGGTGCTTCATTTCCGATGGCATTCAAAATTTGTGCAAAAGATGAACCTCCTAATTTGAAGTCATCCTGAGATAAATTAATATAATAAATTGAACCACCGTCTTTTTGTAGTACAGGTTCAACTACTTTTTTAATATCAGTACAATGTCCAGCTGCAGAAATAATTACCGTTCCTGGTGCGATTACTTCGTCATTTGGATATTTTTGTTTCATCGAAAGTGAATCTTTTCCTGTTGGAATATTGATTCCTAATTCGATTGCAAA
>NZ_DATIDY010000189.1:0-22403 GCF_035456085.1 Flavobacterium sp. | reverse complement strand
ATAATCATCAGCCGGCATTTGATGTCCAATATATGTTCCGTCCCAACCATTACTGGTTGCGAGAACTTGTTTAATCAATTTACCATATCGGTCATAAATGAAAATTTTTGCTGCAGAATTAAATGTTTCATCGATTCCTTTTATGTTCCAATAATCATTATATCCATCGTTATTTGGCGTGAAAAATTTAGGAATTCCAAGTACTGCCATAGTTTGATGTATTGTTCCGCAGCCATTTTTATCTTTAATGTAAAGTTCATGAATTCCAGCTGATACATTTTCAAAAAAATTAGACTCTTGAAAAGGACCATCCGGTAAGTCAATGCTATATTCATAATTTCCCTGACCAGTAACATTTGCGGTTACTGTGTTATTAGAGGAAGATAGATCTGATATGTCAACCGAATTTAAATGAGCAATATCCGAAGCTGTGATAGTAATATTTCGAGTTCTGTCACAACCTTTCGTAGTAGAAACAATTACGCTATAATCGCCTTCTTCATTAACATCGAGCGTGTAATTGTTTTCGTTCGGAATTGGGGCACCATTTTTTAACCAACTATATTTATAATCAGTAATTGGCGTATTATCTGAAATTCCAGCATCGAGAGTGATAAAAAAGCTTGGTAAATTATTACAGACAAATTGATCGTCACTTTTATTTCCATTAATATCAATATTTGGCCTTGGATTTACCTTAAGAGTAATATAAGGTCCTAATCCGAAGCAGGCATTGTCTAAATCGCTATCAATTCGTACCCAAATATCTTGTTGGTTTGGGGTTATATTTCTGTAATTAGAAGGATTTTGAATTGTATTAGTTTCTGCCAAAGCATCCGTTTCAGTAGCATAGAATTTTATACTGTAGTTTGTAGAAGGAGATGGAAGCAAACCCTGAATGTCTGAGATTACTGGACTGAAATCGAATGTAGCAATCCCATCTCTATCGTCATTTGTTAAATCAACAAAGTCATCGCAAACTTCGAGAGTTTTCTTAAATGATGAGTTTATTGATGTAGTAGAAACCAGTAGGTTCAATTCTGCTACACTAAAACAGCCGTTTGCATTTTCGACTCTGGTCCAAATAGTATTATTATTTGCACTTGTAAAAGCAATTGGGTTGCTAATTAGTGTGGTAGGATCTTTTGTATTTGCGCCAGCAAGAGTTGTATAATACGTAAAAGTTTCATTAGCAAAATTTGATGACACAAAGCTGTTTTTTTCAGTTACATTAAAGTTGGTTATGCGATCTGTATCATCATCACATTGTACAATTGATATTGGTGAATTTAGTGTTGGCAATGAAAGTATACTTAACGTTGCAGCTTCAGAAGTTAATCCGCAAGAGTTGTTGTTTTTATTTAAAATTACTCGGTATTGGTATCCATTCATTACAGGAATGACTTTGGTAACAAGTATTGAATTAGTGTTTGTTCCTGAATAAATGACGTTGTTTGTCAAATCACTCCAATTATTTCCTCCATCTGTAGAAAGTTGCCATTTAAAACTATCCGCATTGGATTCTATAGTAATCGACGCATTTTGTAATTCGCAAACTGATTGATTTTTAGGTTGTGTAGTTATAATAATTGGAACCGCTACAATATAATTATTGTTTGGACTTGTGTATCCGTCTGTCCGGCTAGTTACAATTCCGTATGCATCTACTAAAACGGGACTATTTCCTAATTGACCATCAAAATTAGGATCACTAAAACCAGCTTCGATTACATCATTACATAAGTCGTTGTCACTGTCTAAATCTATATAATTGTGATCACCATTTCCATCTGTATCGGCAATGTTATAATTTAATTTACCACTTTCAGGAACCGTTTCAATAGCATCGAATAATCCATTTGCCCCAAAAGAACTAGAGGGTCCATCTATGATTCCATCTTTGTTGATGTCAGGTGCATTGCTTCCTGATTCAACCAAATCATAGATTCCATCATTATCACTATCAAGGTCATATATATCTGCAACAGAATAAGAGGTACCATTGATATCGTTATCTGTATTAATTTTTTGAAGACCAGGTTCAAATGCATCATCTAATCCATCTTTGTTTGTATCTATACCAGAGTATGATTTAAATCCTTTTCCCTGTGCTTCAATCGAGTCTGGAATTCCGTCATTATCACTATCTAAATCTAGGAGATTGGGAACGCCGTCCATATCCGAATCTATTTTTCCTCTCGAATTTATCTGAAAAACACTTCGATTAGGATTTGTTTCAGAAAGATTGCGATGAATAAATGTAAGTTGAGTAGCAGAATTGCTTATAATACTAAACCGTCCAATATACAATGGTAAGGCAATTGCACTTTTTAATCGAAAGCGAATTTCGAATGATGAAAACTGAGTGATACCACTTTCATAAATACCGTCATAATTGGTGTCAATTACTAATTGGCCTTCGGGATCTAAAATGGTTAAAGTCTCATTAGTGGGTACTTTTAAAATAAAATCGCCATCACCATTCATATAATCTCCAGCAGGAAGCGGATTGGCTACGTCTAAAGAAATATAAGTGAAATTCAAATATTTGCTACTGTTGAAATTAAGCGTATAAGTGTTCTGTTTATCTTTTCCAGAGGGAAGTTCTGAGATGAAACCAAAAGTTGGTTTGCCAACAATTGTTCCGTCACCAGAAATGGTTGCTGTATAATCTGAGCTTAATAATGGATTTGATTGATCGACTACCGTTTGAAATGACTCAGCAGTGTTTAAGATTCCATCATTATCTAAATCAATATCAATATTGTCATTGGCATCATCATTGTCAGAATCTGGTGGACATTCACTAACAGGTATTTTGTCTGAAGAAACATCACTTAAACAATTAGATATGCTCCCTCTTACTTGGTAATAACCTGGAGTTGTTGGTGTGAATGTATTACTTGTGGCAGAGGAAATTTGTACGTCATCTTTGTACCATTGGAACGTATCATAGGAAGATAGTGTGTTTATTTTTAAAGATACATTTGGAATACAAGCCGAATTAGCCAGTGATATTTTACTTGAAACAATTTCAGGTTTCAAATCAAAACCCGAATAATAACCACCATAGGTTGCTGCACCGTTAGTTCCAAAATAAGAAACATAAACCTGTTTAGTTGAGTTTACAGCTATATTGCCAGATAAATTTGACATGCTGTACCGCACAAACTTTGTGCTTCCTTCAATGGGGATTGGAGACGAAGTAATAGGGGAGTTGTTCACAGAAACTGTAGCTCCAGACTCTGTTACAATATTTAAATTGCCATTAAATGTGGTTCCGCCAATGGATTGAATTTGGGGAATGTTGTCTACACTATGTGGAGTTGAGCAATTTATTGGTGGGACAAAAAATAAGTTTTGATTGGCTGGTGAGTTCGATCCACCAATGCTTTGATAAGCAAATAAATTTTTATTGGAAGTCACATACATAGCGCCATTACTGAATTGGCTTCCGTCCAAAACAATATATTCGCCGCTGTTTAATGTTGAAAAAGGAGTAGCATTATTACCATTTACAAAAATTTGTGTTTGGTCTTCATGTGCTATAAGTAAAACACGTTCCAGTTCATCTGTTCCAATCCCTTTTACAAAAATGTATTCTTTACCTGTTTTTTCTAGAGAAACAATTTGGTCAAAACCAACATCTCTTCCTACTGGACCAGTTACGCCATTTTGTGTTACTAATAAAGTGCTATTACTTCCTCCAAATGAGCCTGAATTAACTACAACAGGTTTGTCCGATGAAACAAGTGCTCCTATCAATTTTGCGCTATTAGAAATAACGCTACCATCATTATAATTTTGTAACGCAAGGACATAGCTTTCATTTTTGTTGAGCGTAACTGTAATTGGGCCGGAGACAAAAGTCCCATTTACAAAAACTGCACCATTTTTAATGTTTGAAATAACAACTTTGGTTCCATTTTCGGTGGCAAGTATAGATGTAAAGTTGAGTAATGTTGGATCAAAAAGCGGATTTAACATTGCGCCAAGTCGGAATGTGGTACCTAATGCACTATTCCCTTTAGAAACAAGTCCTCCAGCGTGATTATAACCTCCGGTATTGTTGACAGTTGCATTGACTCTGGCACTAACAAATATTAAATCTTCAGATTCAATTATAAACCCTTTGTTAGCAATAACTCCAGTTTGTGTAATAGGAGTAAACAATTGGGTATCATCTCCTCTTCCAACATTATATTGATATGGATTGTTGCTGCTAACAGTTCCGTTTATTACACTTCCACCGTTGGCAATAATTTTAAAATTTACATTGGTAAGACTTGGTGTTGAGATATATAAATATTGATCTTCTACTAATCCTGGAGAAGAGATTAATGGCGGAATGTAATGAGTTTTGCTAAATTGAGCAAAGCAATTTATAGTTAAAAGGATAAAAAATAAGTGTATTTTTTTTTTCATTAGTGTACTACCTTTTTAATGAGAAATGACTTTTTAATTATTTGGTCGTCTTCAAATGCTATTGTCAAACAATTTATAAAGTCATAATCTCAAATATACTACAAATCTCTGTTTTTTAAGATTTTATAGGATAGAATTAGAAAAATTCCTGTCCAAATTAAAACTATCACAATTGTAGAGAAATGTACACTATAATCTTTAAGATTTTCGACACCCATTTGTGTTCCAATGGTTTTGACGAATGAAGTTCTGCTGAAGGGTTCAACGATTAAATTTGACATGGCCTCCAATGGGAAAAACTGCGTAATATAAGCTGCCATTTTGCCTTCTGGAAAAATACTAAAGTTCAAAATTCCCTTGGCAATTCCTTCTAAAATACTCCAAACTAAAAGAAAGCCTAAAGCAAATGCTGATCTTTTTACCAATATTCCCAAGAATAAACAGAAAGAAAAGAAACCAACCAGTTTTACAAAAAAAGCCAAAAGGTAATCTAAATCAGAAAATACAATACTTAGTTCAGTATAAGAAGAAAAGCTATAGCCTAAAATTAAGGTCATTACAAAGACAAAAATCGTAGAGCATACTGAAAATAATACAATCGTTACAAATTTTGAAAGTATAAATTCTTTTTTACTCAAACCATCAATAAGGTTTTGTTTTAAAGTACCATAACTGTATTCATTCGCCATCATAGAAACAATGATAATGGCTAAAAACAGTTTCATAATTGCTGCTATATAAGTGTTAAAATGCCAGATATAAGGGAAATTAAAAATACCCATTTCTGCAATTTGGAATTTAATTGGCCCCAAATTAAAATTAACAGAAGCTATCAAGGCAATGAATGATAATAATATAAAGTAAGTCAAAGTCAA
This sequence comes from Flavobacterium sp., assembly GCF_035456085.1. GTDB lineage: Bacteria > Bacteroidota > Bacteroidia > Flavobacteriales > Flavobacteriaceae > Flavobacterium. Next base: position 17,103 of record NZ_DATIDY010000189.1, on the reverse strand, counting down.
GACGCGACTGGCTTTATTTAGCCATATTTTTTGCAATTCTATAGAGAGTAATCGTTTCATAGTGGGATGATTCGTGTTTAGTCTAAGTCCTTAGTTCAAAGTCCTTAGTATGTTTTTTTAAATTTTTGAAATTGATTTTTGAAATTGCTATTGTTTCGTTAATTCTAAAAATTGTTCTTCTAAACTATTTTTACGTTTTACCAAATGACTCAGACATATATTATTTTCAAATAGAAAGCGATTCAAATCTTGAGAATCTAATTTTGATTTTAGATAGACCAAAACTTTGTTATCAGCAATAGTAATTTTATCAACAGCTGGATGAGTTTTTAAGATGCTGATCAATTTTTCAGTATCATCTGATTGCAATTCAAAGAATCCTTCATTAGCAGAAACACCATCCACAGGACCAGTATAAAGTACTTCCCCTTTTCTTAAAACCAAAACATGAGAACATACTTTTTCTACTTCGTCGAGTAGGTGAGAAGCCAATAAAATAGTAGTTCCTTTGGCTGCAATTTGTTTTATAATATCACGGATTTGATGAATACCTTGGGGATCTAATCCATTGGTTGGTTCATCCAAAATTAAAATCTCAGGATCATTTAATAATGCCGATGCAATAGCTAAACGCTGTTTCATCCCTAAAGAAAATGTGCTGAATTTACTGGTTTTTCTTTCGTTTAAACCAACTAATTCAAGTTTTTCATTGATTTTGCTGTAGTCAATGTTTTTTATTTTGCAAACTAATCTCAAGTTTTGCTCGGCAGTCATGTAGGGATAAAAATTGGGTCTTTCAATAATGGCGCCTACTTTCTTCAAAGCTTCGTGTGTTTGAAGATTACCATCAAACCAACTGTATTCTCCCGAAGTTTTATTTACCACATTAAGAATAATTCCCAAAGTAGTTGATTTTCCACTTCCATTTGGACCTAGAATACCATAAACATTGCCTTTTTTTATTTCTAATGAAACATTTTTTAAAGCCTGAAGGCCGCCATAACGTTTATTGAGGTTGTGTATTGAAAGAATTGTTTCCAAAGTATATCGATTTTTTGTATAGGACGTATAGGTACGGTTTTTGTTACGCTTAGTGGTGTGAGTTTTGAGGGTTAAAGGGTTCTATTTTTCTAAGTAACTCAATAACTTAGCGACTCTGTACCTTAGTAACTCCACAATTTTAATGTAAATTTGCAACAAAATTATTTCCAATGAGTGAGAAGTTAATGGTTTTTAAAAAACCTACCTATCCAATAAATGACAATTTGTTAAATTATCTGGCACGATACGACCGAATTTCGAAAGTACCTATCGTTTATGATGATTTATTGCGTTTCTCGGGTGCCATAAATGTTTTCGATAAGAATAATGTTGATACTTTGTGGATTCGTGTTTATTACAATGAATTTGAACGGGCAGAAATAGATTTGACATTAAAGAAAATTTATTCTCTACTTCATTCTGATGGTAATTCTAACATTATAAAATATCTAAATGTTGATTGTATAGATTATTGCACTTTTGGAAATTCAAAACCTTTTAGAATAAAAATCAGAAATATTCTAAACGATAATTATACTCATTTTTATGTAAAAAAAGCCGATGCTTCCAGAGTGTATGGTTTAGAACTAGAACATCTTTTGTCGCCTGACAAAATGAACTACCTTATTTACAAAGAGACTCTTGTTGAAGAACATATCATGGGAATTGCTGGAGATGTTTTTATAAAAGAAAATCTTAAAAATTGTAGTGAAACCGAAAAAGCTCAAATTTCAAAAGAGTTTGTAAAATTTAATGAGCGAAGCATGATACGTCTTTTAGGCGATATGAGGGCTTACAATTATGTTGTAATTCCAATTCACGATTTTGATCAAGTAGTTTATAAAATTAGAGCAATTGACTTTGATCAGCAATGTTTTGAAGGTAATTTAAAAGTTTATCGTCCACAGTTTTTCAAAGAAAATTATCCTATGATAATGTTGATTAAAGATAAACTAAATGTGAGTTCGATAGAACAATACAAATACGAGGAAAGAGCTTTACTGGCAAAAAGAATCATTTCCGCTGGTAGTAGAACTGAGCGGTTGATGGAGGTAATGGCTGACGATGTTATTTCGACTGAAGAAAATTTACAGCGTTTAAAATTGGAGCTTTATAATTATACTTTAGATCTTAATTTTAAAAAAGCAAAATCTATGGGTACAGTTATGGCTGCCGCTTTTGAATATATAACGCGAAACTTTAAAAACACAAAAATATTTGAAAGCGATATCTAAAAACGCTCTATAATGTTTTTGGTTTTTTTGGTAATAAGTTCTTACGAAAAATTATATAGAATGTAAATGCTTACGATTGTGGTGGTTGAATAACGTTTCGTTAATTTCTTTTAACTGAGGAGTTAGAAATGTTTTTCTATCCTGCAAATCATTAGTTAATTCTACATTACAAACAGTGCATTTGTATTCTTTAAAATGGCTTGTTACGTTTCTAACAGTAACAATTTTGTGTCCGAAGATTGAACAGGCAGTACGTTTGTCAACAAATTTTGACATGAAGTTTAAAAAGCTCATAACACGGGGATTAAATTTGAACAAAAATATATAAAAAAAATATAAGTATTCAAATTTTACCGTTAAAATGCACTTTTTCAGCGTATAAGAAAATTAATTCTTACAATATCGTTTACTTTTTTAAAAACTAAATGATTTATTGTTAAAAAAAATCCTCAACTGAATGAACAATTGAGGATTAAATGATGTAATAATCAAATTATGAATTGATTATGATTTTTGTTCTTTGTTAAAATAAACCAGATAATAATACATCTGTTTTTCTTCATCCCAACCTTTTTCTACAAACTTCTCTGCACTTTCAGGATTGATGAAATCCATTTTGATTTGAATATTTGTATCTAAATTGATAACATTCTTTATAGATTTTCTTGCATCACTTACAGCAGCGTTAGCGATTGGAAAAGATGTTACATCTTCAATACTGTATTTCTCACCTTTATCTTGTTTGTAATTTTTGAATTCAGGTATTAAATCTGGATTGTCTATTACTTCATTTAAGAAATTTGATTCTTCAAATTGATCGTTTTTGGCAAAATAATTTACTGAACGATTCATAAACATTACCTCTTCTTTTTTGTCTTCGGCAGGGAAAACAACGTCTTTGGCAAAGCTTTGACAAAATTTCAAGTATTTCTTGGTGATGAAATTTTCATCTTCAAAAGCATCAACTGACAAGAAATGCTCCAACCAATATCTTGCATCATAACGATTACTGTCAACGGATAGAATTTTATATCCTTCTTCTTTCTTGTAATTGAAGATTAAGCAACCTTTGTCCAGTTTGTTCAAACTTACACCATGTTGCAAAATCATTTCCAGTTGTGTTCCTTTTTCTTCAAACTGTAAAAAGTCTGATTGAATTTCACTTTTGAAAACACCAATAGCATCTACAACATTATTATCAATACTTAAATTGGTCAAATACGTCACATATACTTCACCGTTTTTAATATGAGGGTGATTAGATTGCTCAAAAAGATGTTTGGTTATCTTTTTGGAAACATCATGCAAACTACTTGGATTGTTAAAAATCTCTGTAGCATATTTGAACATGTCATTGTAGTCCAAATCTACTTCATGTGCAAATTGAAAATAGTTTTCTTCTTTTTCTTTGAAAGATTTAAAGAAAAACTCCTTCATCAAAGGCACAATTTCGTCATTCAATTTAAAAGGTTCTTCCGATAAAAAAAGAGGCTCGTTGCGACTCATATTTCCCACACGATGTATGGATAGCGTTTCAATGTGCGTGTTGTATAAGTTGATCATTTTTTTTTGAGTTTCTGAGTGGCTAAGTTTCTAAGTTTCTGAGATTTTTAATTGCTTTCTTTTATTTTTTTTATGAAAGCAATCAGCATTCTTTCTACTTCTCTACTATCCTCATATAAGTTATTAAATTTTTCTTCTTTTAAAAAGTCTATGTTTTTTGCTATTTCCAATTGAGTTTGCAACTCAAATAAAGAACCAACTGAAATATTAAGAAATCGTAACAATTCGTTTTTACTCTCTCTTCCATAACCTTCAGCTATATTACTTGGTATAGAAATGGCACATCGTCTTAATTGGGATGTTAGAACGAAAATTTCTTCCTTTGGAAATATTTTTGTGTTTTCGTAAATTTTGGTAGTTAATGACATTGCTTTTTGCCAAACTATAAGCTTCCTAAAGTTGCTCATTTTCTAAATGTTCTAAGTTAGTAGGCTTCTAATTTACAATTTTTAAATAAAAAACCTACAATTTTAAATACTTAGCAACTTAGTATCTTAGTATCTCAGCAACTTAGCAACTCAAAAAAAACTTAATTCCAATTCTCTTCAAATCCATAATCTTCAAAGCTATCGTCACCTTCAAACATGTCCAGGTCATCTTCGTCTAAGTCGTCTTCAAATTCTCCATAGATATCATCATGCATATCATCTGCTTCAAAGTTTTTCTCCAAAGCTTCAGCAGGCATTTCTCCGTGAGAAAATAAAGTTTCAGGATAAGTATTACCAACAACCTGATCTTCAATAGCTGCTAATTCTACTAAGAAAGTCCACATATTGATGAAATCGTAAACGTATATAATCTTAGTGTTTTCTTTGTCTAAAATGTCAGATAATTGGTAGTCACTCATGATTTTTTGTTCACCCTGAACATCTCCAGTATCAAAAAGTGAAATTTCATCCTCTTGATTCCAAGTTTCATCGCAAGTATAGAAAGAAGCTACTTCCATTCCGTCAAAACCAAATGAGTTGAAAATAGCGTTGTGTAAATCTTCTAAAGTGTCCTCTGCAAGTATTGCTATGTCTCTAAAAATGTCTTCCTCGGCATCTAGAATGACTCTGAATTTATAAACCATAATCTTTGTTTTTATTGAAAGAGCAAATGTAAAGTTTAATTTTAGATTTCATATGCTGATATTTATTGTTTTTTTATTGCGCATATGTAATTGGCAAGTACTCAATATGTAATTGATATGTAATTGCAGTTTTGATCATTTCAAGTTTCAGAATCGGGATTTGTTGAAAAGCTTTTAATCAGAAATAATCGATGATGAAAAAGTTGGAAAGACACTGGCTTAGAAACTCAGAAACTTAGTTGCTTAGTAGCTTTTTTGCAATCCTCTTTCTAAGCTTATGGTATTTTTTATGGGTTGGATAATATCTGTTTGCTGTCATGTTATTAAAAACTAAGGCAACAAGAAGTAAAATCAAAACACCAACCAAAACAGGGGATAAGACATACGTATATCCTAAGGCTTTTATCTTGTCAGAACCAATAATAGCAATAAGTGCTGTAGCTCCTCCTGGAGGATGTAAGGTCTTAGTAATTTGCATCAAAATGATAGCCAATGAAACGGCCAAAGGAGCAGCAATCCAAATGATATCCGGTGCTAGTTTATGAACTGTAACTCCAACTAATGCCGACACCAAATGTCCACCAACCAAATTTCGGGGTTGTGAAAATGGACTTTGAATAATTCCATAAATCAACACACTTGAAGCTCCAAATGAGCCAATTAGATAAACAGCATCATTTCCTTTAAAGTGGATCGATTGCACGTAAGCTAGAATTCCAATGCCAATAAACGATCCCAGGAATGACCAGAAATGCTCTTTGTAATCAATTAAAGTTTCTCTGTAAAGTATGTATTTTGTTTTACGATAACTGCGTTTAATCTTTTGAATAGGCATGGGGGAATCTTATTTTACTAAACTTGGTGAATAGGTGTAAACTGTAAATGGGTAAATCATTTTTGCTGTATACTTAGAAATAAGACATACTACTAAAATTGGCAAAAACAAAGTATAATTATTAGTCAGTCCGCAAACCAAAAATATAGCTGTAAATGGTGCATGAATACTAGCGCTAAGAACAGCAGCCATACCTATAATTATAAAATTTAGAGGAATTACATTTGCACCCAAAAAGGTATTCAAAAGTAAAGCCAGCAATAATCCCAAAAAGGCACCAATGAATAGACTTGGCGCAAAAACGCCACCATCGCCACCTGAGGCTAAAGTTGCTGAGGTAACGATTGGTTTCAAGATTAAGATTCCGATAAAAGTCATTACAAGCGATAAAGTGAGTTTTATTTCGTTTGGGTTAACAATAATTTGTTTGATAGCATGATAACCTTCACCATAAAGTTGAGGAAAAATCAATAAAGACGCACTCAAAATACAAGAACCTATGATAATTTTATAATAGTGAACATTTATTTTAGAAAATTGACCTTTAAAAAACAATACACATTTTGTTAAATACACAGAAATAGATCCGGATAAAATTCCTAAAAGAATGAAATACGGAATTGATTTTAAGTGCCAAGTAGTGATATCTACTGAAAATAATGGCTCTTCTTTTAATATATAAATAAGCACAAATGCTGTTGTTACAGCAATTAAATTACTAACTAAGAAAGAACGTGTGATTTTTCTTGAAATCACTTCTAAAGCAAAAAGAATACCGGCAATTGGGCTACTGAATAAAGCTGTGATTCCGGCAGCGATTCCAGCACAGATGAATTCTGTTTTGTATTCACTAAAGATATTTTGTTTTCTATGTGCGACCGAACCAATAGTTGCCGAAGCCACCACTGTAGAAACTTCAATTCCAGTAGAACCACCAAAAATAACTGTCAATAATCCATTTACGAAATGGGATGAAATTTTAGAACTCGCTAAATTATGTGATTTGGAATTGGTGCTTTCAAAAATTTCCTTGATTCCTTTATTTTCTTTTTTCTTAAAAATATATTCTCGCAGAAAATAAATAACAGACAATCCAAAAATTGGAAATAACACATAATAAATCGGATTTGTGGTTGCTTGTTGCGAAAATATTTCCTCGTAATGTTCAGTTAGTTTCTTTAAGGCCAGACCCAAGAATGCAGAGAGAAAGCCGATTAATATTGAAACTATAGTTAATTTTAGGAGTTTTTGAAATTGAAAATTTCTAATAGTTGAAGTCATCTTCTTTATTTAAGCCTTTGCTAAGGGGGTTATTTTTTTCAGGATTACAAATTTAAATAAAGGAAATTGTATTTCGGACATTTTGGTATTTATAATAACATAGTTTTAAGATTTCTTTAAGAACAGCAATTTTTATTTTTCGTAAAACTCAATTGGCGTATTATCAGGATCTGCCATAAAGAAAAATTTCTTTTGAGTGAATTCATCGATTCGTATTTCCTCGGCCACACAACTTTGACTGATAATATATTTTCTGGTTTCTTCAACATCATTTACCTCAAAAGCTAAGTGGCGCAATCCAGCGGCTTCTGGTCTGGATGGACGTTGTGGCGGGTTTGGGAAAGAAAATAATTCGATGATATAGTGGCCGTTTAAAGCCAAATCTAGTTTATAAGAAAGTCGTTCTTCGCGATAGATTTCTTGTACGATCGTGAGTCCTAATACTTCTGTATAAAAATGCTTAGATTTCTCATAATCCGAGCACAGAATGGCAATGTGGTGAACTTTGTTTAGTGTAATCATTGTAGAAAAGTCATTTGAGGAAGATTTGCATTTGGATTTTGTTCCAATGCTTTGAAATGTAATTGGTCAATTAAGATTTTAGTTTCTTCTATCGAGTTTATTCTGAAGAGAAACAACACTTCATTTTCATCATCAATATTTTGCCAAATATGTTCTAAATACATTCCTTCAGAAGCATGAAAAGCCTTGTCTTTTTCTAATTGTCCTTTTATAATTTCAAAAGGAACATTTTTGAGTTTTGCTAATAGGTGTGGCATGGATTTTTAAAGTTTTTTTTCAAAGATAGATACTAGATACTTATTGTTAACGCGTTGGGTGAAATTATTTTTTACCACATAGAGACATAGAATTTATAGTTTTAAAAAAGAGTTAAATAACCGTTTCACTTCTCACATAGATTGGCTATGTGGAAAATAGTGCTATTTCTATTCGTTCCTTAATGATTTGTTATTAAATCTATGTTTCTATGTGGTTAATTTTTTCATTTTTAGAATTTCACCCAACGGGTTATTGTTATTATTTATATAGATTATTTTTTGAATGGCATATTTTATCTTTCAGAATCGAATATTAATTGTCTAAAATTTTATTTTTTATCATTTCGATATTTTTTATAGAAGCAACTGGAGCAATTTTTATGGTTTTAGAACCTTTTGTTACATAGAAATAATATTCGGTATTTGAGTTTATTATGTACACATTTTCAGATTCTCCTGTGTTATAACTGAGTTTGTAATCGTATTCTAATTTGTTAGTTTTGATTTTTTTGGAAATAAAATAACCGCCGGCTAAACCATATCCTAAAAATATAGACAGTAAAAACGAGGCAAGAACTCTTATTGTTATTGATATATACTGCTGCTTTTTATCTTCTTCTGATAAACCTTTTTTTATTTTGTCTAATTCGAAATGCTTTCTTACCCAAGCCTTGTGTTCATATTTTAGTAGCATTTGTGGTAAATAATAATGAAATATAAAGATTGATACGATAACAATTAATACTATTGGATTTGAAGTGAGTGTAGCTATAGGACTAATTAAAATATCCATAATTGATGAATAAGTCAAAATATTAATTCCTATCTGATAAAAGAATACACTTTCTTTTAGAATCCCCATTATTATCAGAAAAATGTAACCTAAAGGCAATAAATGCTCTATCTTATCAATGTATTTCATGTGCATATTTTAGTATGATATCCTTTTAAAGAAGTTTTTTCAAAAGCACAATTTGCCCCAAATGATAAACATCATGCTGAATAATTCCGTGGATATGTTCGTAATAAGTATGATTGTTATTTGTGTATATTTTTTCGAAATGAGCATCATCAAAATCGGCTAAAAAAGCACTCCATTGTTCTTGCGATTTTGCCAGATTCTGTAATGACTGCGCCCAAGCAACTTCTGATGGATCTATAACCGGCACAAAATAATTATGATCCGGCGTTATTATTGTTTCTCCCTGAACACGCTTTAAAATATTTCTTCTCCACTGAATGAGATGATTCACAATTTCCCAAATCGTGTTTAAGTTGGGATTTATTTTTCTGTAAGCTTGTTCGGCATTTACATTTTCTAAAGTTTTTGCTAATGTAACTTCCAACCAGGGTTCACCATCATAAATGGATTGATACAAATTTGATATTCTTTTGCTTTCTAACATGGTGATAATGTATTTGTTAACTTAGCTAAGATACAAATAAGTATTTTACAACTCATCCGCAAAATTATACAATTGAGTTACTAAATTTATTTTAACCAAAATTGCCAGAATACATTTGTGACATCAAAATCAAAATTATGAAAACCTTTTATTTACTATTATCTATTTTATTTAGTCTTACACTTTTGTCGCAAAATACTATTTCGGGTAAAATTGTCAACGAAAAAGGAAAACCAGTTTCTGGTGCCAATGTTTATATCGACGGAACTTACGATGGTGCTACAAGTTCAGAAACAGGAGACTTTTCTTTTGAAACAACTTCAAAAGGGAATCAGTTTTTAATTGTAAGTGTTTTAATTTATGATACCTACAAACAAGAAATTGATGTTGCTAATTTTAAAAATCAAACTATTAAATTGAGAGAAAATGTAAACGCACTTGATGCCGTTATTATCACCGCTGGAACATTAGAATCTGGCGGAAAAGCCAGAGCTTCGGTTTTGAAGCCTTTAGATATTGTAACCACAGCAGGTTCTGCGGGAAATATCGTTGCTGCTTTGCAAACCTTACCAGGAACACAAACTGTTGGTGAAGACGGACGTTTGTTTGTTCGTGGTGGTGAAGCCAATGAAACACAGACTTTTGTTGACGGAATTCGTGTGGCTCAACCTTACGGCGCAACAACTAATAATTTACCTACCAGAGGCCGTTTTTCGCCATTTTTGTTTAGTGGAATCGCCTTTTCTACAGGAGGATATTCTGCTGAGTATGGAGAGGCTTTGTCAAGTGTTTTGCTTTTAAACACACAAGATGAGCCCGATCAAAACAAAACGGATATTTCTTTAATGACTGTTGGTTTAGGTGTGGGAAATACCCAAAAATGGGAAAAAAGTTCGTTGAGTGTCAATACTGCTTACATCAATTTGGCGCCTTATCAAGCTATAATTCCACAAAATGTAGATTGGAATAGTCCTTTCCAATCCCTGTCGGGCGAAACGGTATATCGCTATCATTTTACAAACGGAATCTTTAAGTTGTATGCCGCGTTTGATTCTTCTAAATTCGATATAAATCAGGAAAATATCAATTTTGAAGATAAAGTAAGAACCGATTTAAACAATAATAATTTTTATTTGAATTCCTCTTACAATGGTGTTTTTGGTACGGGCTGGCATTTAACTTCCGGTATAAGTTATGGTTACAATAATAACAAAGTGAAATACGATGTAAACGATGTTGACAGCAGAGAAAATGCAGCTCAATTGAAATTGAAGTTGAGAAAACATTTCTCTAATTATTTTAATCTGTCTTTTGGTGCCGATTATTTTATTACAGATTTCAATGAAGATTTTGATAATAATAAAGATCTAAAAGCCTCAAATGGTTATGATTCGAATATTGCCGCATTTTATACCGAAGCTGATATTTTATTTTCTAAAAATCTAGCATTAAAAGCTGGTTTGCGACTTTCAAATAATAGTTTATTAAACGAGACTAATCTTGCTCCAAGAGTTTCAATTGCTTACAAGGTTTCTAAAAGTGGTCAATTTTCTTTCGCTTACGGAGATTTTACGCAAACTCCAGTTGTCGACTATATTAAATATTCAAAATATCATCAGTTTGAGAGTGAAAAAGCCAAACATTATATATTGAATTATCAATTTACAAAACCTGGACAGACTTTTAGAGCCGAAGCTTATTATAAAGATTACAGCAATTTGGTAAAATATGACACGAGAGATATTCAGTATAATTCATTCTTTAATAATAATGGATCAGGTTATGCAAAAGGGTTGGATTTGTTCTGGAGAGACAGTAATTTGTACAAAAACTTAGAATATTGGATTTCGTATTCGTACATTGATTCGGAAAGAGATTATAAAAACTTCCCAACTATGGCGACACCAGATTTTGTTGCGAATCATAATTTATCAATTGTGACCAAATATTTCATCACTGACTGGAAATCGCAAATTGGATTTACAAATAGCTTCAGTACAGGGCGACCTTATAATAATCCAAATGAAATCAAATTCATGAATGGAAAAACCAAGTCATACAATAATTTGAGTTTTAATTGGGCGTATTTATTGACTACACAAAAGATTCTATATTTCTCTGTTTCGAATATTTTAGGCAGCCAAAATGTTTTCGGGTATGATTACGCAAGAGTGCCTGATGCAAATGGTGTTTACAATAGACAAGCGGTTACGCCAACAGCAGATCGTTTCTTTTTTGTTGGTTTCTTTTGGACAATCAGTAAAAATAAAAATGATAATCAGTTGAAGAATCTTTAAAAGAGTTGCTAAGAACTTAGAATCTTAGTCTCTCAGAATCTCAGGATCTTTTAAAAAAGCAATTCATCCCCAAAAAACAACAATTCAGTATATATGAATTTTAAAAGAATAATAACCAACATACATTTGAACTATAAATTAATCACCGTTTCAATCATCGAAAAATAACTTAGTAACTAATTAAAAAAAAAACTAGAAATCATGTTAAAAATCATCACAACAATTGCCGTTTTAATTAGCAGTTTAATGTCTGCACAAACACAATTTGAACAAGGAATGGGACAAGCTTTCGGACTTTGGAAAGAAGGAAAAAACACAGAAGCTTCGGCTATGTTTGAGAGAATCGCTTCGGCTGAAAAAAATAGCTGGTTGCCTAATTATTACGTTGCTTTGGTGAATACTACTTCAGCTTTTACAGAAAAAGATAAATCAAAAATTGATTTGTTACTGACAAAAGCACAAGATGCTCTGGATGTCGAAATGATAAAAGATCAAAACAATTCAGAATTATATGTGATGCAGGCTTTGATTTATACAGCTTGGGTGGTAGCAGATCCAATGACAAATGGCATGAAATATTCGGCAAAAGTAATGGAGGATTATGCTAAAGCAAAAGCATTAAATCCGAATAATCCAAGAGCAGTTTTTGGTGAAGCAGATTTTCAGTTAGGTGGAGCAAAATGGACAGGAGTGGATACAAAGCCATTGTGTGTTCAGGTTGATAAAGCTGTTGAACTTTTTGCTACTTTTAAACCGGAAACAGTTTTCTCTCCAAAATGGGGACTTGAAAGAGCTTTGGAAGTTCAAAAAACTTGTAAATAATTACTAATAATCTTAACCTACTTATAATGAAAGACTATAGAAATACTTTTGGAAATTTTAGAAATGGAACTATTATGTGCTTCAAGATTTCTATGTTTTTCACTGTAATATTCTCTGCTTTTCTTGGTGCCGATTTAACTGTAAAAAATGTATTGCTTACGTTCTTGTCAAGTTGTATTTATTCTTTCGTGCTAGGTTTTGGAAATGGCTTTCTTAATGTTCTTTTGGACAAAAAATGGGACTGGCTCGAACAAACAAATCTGAGAGTTTATTACGGAATTCTGATTACAATTTTGTACACAATTCCCGCTGTTTTAGGCATTAATTATATCATTTTTGTCATTGTTCAAAATGTTCCTTTTAGTGATTTTTTTAGCGAGAGAATGATTTGGATACATCTTTTTTATGTTATTCTATCCTTAGGAGTTTCGACTTTTATGCAAGCCAGAAGTTTCATGGTAAAATGGAAACAGGCTTCAAAGTCCGAAGTAACACAACAAAAAATTATAGCAGGGACAGCCAATGCAAAATTCGAAACTTTAAAGAACCAAATAGACCCGCATTTTTTATTCAATAGTTTGAATGTGTTGAGTTCATTGATAGAAGAAAATCCAGATAATGCGCAACGATTTACAACTTCATTGTCTAAAATTTACCGCTACGTATTGGAGCAAAAGGACAAAGAATTGGTTTCTGTTGCAGAGGAATTATCTTTTGCAAAAACGTATATGAATCTGTTGAAAATGCGTTTCGAAAACAGTTTGTTTTACGAGCTTCCAGAGGCGTTAATTAATGACGAGGCTAAAGTAGTGCCGCTTTCGCTACAGTTGTTGTTAGAAAACACCGTAAAACACAATATTGTTAGTGAACAAAAACCTTTGCATATCCGAATATTCATCGATGGAGATTATTTGGCTATTCAAAATGATTTACAAAAAAAAGAAGTATTGCAAAGCAGGCAAGGAGTAGGATTACAGAATATTGTTGATCGATACAGTATTATAACCAACAGAAAAGTACTGATTGAGCAAAATGAAAAAACATTTACCGTTAAGATACCAGTTCTGACAAAACAATTAAGTATTATGGAAACAAGTGCAGATTATAATGATGAAAACAAAGCTTATTACAGAGCTAAGAAAAGAGTTGAAGAATTAAAAGGATTTTACGGAAACGTAATTGCTTATTGTTGTGTAATTCCCTTTTTGATTTTTATAAATTTAACCTATTCTCCGGGTTTTCAATGGTTTTGGTTTTCGGCTTTAGGCTGGGGATTTGGAATCGTAATGCATGCTTTTAAAGTCTATGGTTACAGCGCAGAATGGGAGGAACGAAAAATCAGAGAAATTCTTGAAAAAGAAAACAATAAACAAACCTGGAAATAAAAATGGAACCAAATTATACAGAAGCAGAACGTTATTATTATGCTCGTAAACGAGTTATAGAGATCAGGAAATTTTATCAACATTTGACTGTATTTGTTCTTTGTAATCCAATTATAATCGTAGTAAATCTGATGACTTCGCCAGGGTATTTATGGTTTTTATGGAGTCTATTTGGTTGGGGAATTGCTATTGTTTTACATGCTATGAAAACTTTTAATTTTTCTCCTTTTTTTGATAAGGAATGGGAAGAACGAAAAATCAGAGAGATTTTAGATAAAGAAAACCAGAGACAAACTTGGAAGTAGTTGAAACATCTTAAATAACAGAAATCATGGAAAATAATTATAATTATAATGACGAAGAGGATAAATATTTCTTAGCAAAAAAGAAAGTTGAGAATATTAAAGGTTTTTATGGAAATCTTACTGTTTTTATTGCAGTAAATATTGTGTTGATTTTTATTAATTTATCTACTTCTCCAGATCATTTATGGTTTTATTGGCCATTAATGTGGTGGGGATTGGGAGTTGTTTTTCACGGATTGAAGGTTTTTGAAGTATTTCCCGGCTTCGGAAAAGAATGGGAGGAGCGAAAAATCAAAGAATTAATGGAAAAAGAAAAAGAGAATAAAAACAAATGGCAATAATTAAATTCAATATAAAATGAGACGATTTAGCAGAAATATGTTCGCGTATGAACCAGAGGAATTTAGTACAGATGAGAGTTATAATATCGCTTACAGAAAGGTAAAAAGAATAAAAGGTTTTTACAAGCATTTGAAAGTTTATATAATTGTAAATATAATAATTATCTTATCAAGTTTAAATAGAGGTGGTATATCTAATTTTAAAAATGATGTTGTTACAAATTGGTTTCACACAAGTGGATTGTTAGAATGGCATACTTATTCAACTGCTCTTTGGTGGGGATTAGCTTTAGCGATACATGCTATGAATGTTTTTGGTCCTGATTTGTTTTTTGGTGATAACTGGGAAAAAAAGAAAATTCAGGAATACATGGAAAAAGAAAAAAAAAGTGCCAATAAATGGGAGTAAGAAAAGTGGTCAGTAATCAGTTTTATAATATTCAGTTTTACTTCTTATTTAAATATTATACTTTAAACATTTTTAAACTTCAAACAATTTTTAAATGACCACAATTATAATTGAAGACGAAAAACCAGCAGCAAGATTATTGCAACGCAAACTCGAAAAATTAAATATCGAAGTAGGAGTGATGCTTCATTCTGTTGAAGAAGCCTTGAATTGGTTTTCCAAAAATGAGCATCCAGATTTGATATTTTTAGACATACAATTATCAGATGGTTTGTCCTTCGAAATCTTCGAAAAAATCAATATAAAAAGTGCCGTAATTTTCACAACGGCTTATGACGAATATGCACTAAAAGCATTCAAATTAAACAGCATCGATTACCTCTTAAAACCCATCGATGAAGACGATTTGGAAACGGCAATTTTGAAATTTAAAGACCGTTTTGAATCGTCTCTTTCTGTTCCAAAAAATTCTCTGCAATTGGATTTCGAACAGATCAAAAAAATGTTTGCAAACCCTTTTGAAAAAACTTTCAAAAAAAGATTTACTGTCAAAATAGGGCAGCACCTCAAAGTCATTTCGACAGATGAAATCGAATGTTTTTTTAGTGAAAATAAAGGGACTTATATTCACACTTTCGACAATAGAAATTATTTAATTGATGGAACTCTTGAGCTTTTGGAACAAGAAATTGACCCTGCAGATTTTTATAGAATCAGTCGAAAATTTATTATTTCTTTAAAAGCAATAAAAGAAATTGTAGTCTACAGCAACTCAAGATTGAAGATTATTTTACCAACTTATAAGGAAGATGAGGTAATTGTAAGCCGGGAAAAAGTATCCGATTTCAAAAATTGGATTGGTTAGGCACAATTTAAAATTATGGTTTATATAAAATGTTATAAACTACTGAATATATGTATTTTAATTGTTTTATATAGATTTTGCTTATAATGCACTATTGATGTAAAATTCTTTCAAATAATAAAGAGTAAATTGATTTTATAAAAGACAAATTTTAATTATTCCTGAATTTATATTTTTTAAAAATAATGCTCTCATATAAAATTTAGCTGTTGATAAAATAAAATCGCTTTTCTTATCAAAACTAAAATCCCATTTCATTTGGGATTTTTTTTGACTTTGATTTTAAGAGTCAGATTGATAATTTTTTGTTAAGCACTTGCCAAATTTTTTTTAAAGATTGTACATTCGTTAAGTCAACTATAAACTAATTTTTCAAGATGAAATATTTACTCTATTTAATTTTTCCGATTCTGTTTTCGAATATAATTGTTGCTCAAAAAGTAGCGACTTTTGATAATTATACCACTTTAGAAAAAGAAGTTTTGAGTGACAAAAACACCATTTATGTGGTCAA
This sequence comes from Flavobacterium sp., assembly GCF_035456085.1. GTDB lineage: Bacteria > Bacteroidota > Bacteroidia > Flavobacteriales > Flavobacteriaceae > Flavobacterium. The sequence goes on along the minus strand of NZ_DATIDY010000189.1, from coordinate 953 downwards.
TTTTTGGGCAACTTGGTGTGCCCCTTGTGTCAAAGAATTACCCCATTTCGAAAAATTAAATTCGGAAAATAAAAGTGTAAAAGTAGTGCTGGTAAGTCTGGATTTTAAGAACCAATTTGACACAAAATTATTGCCATTTTTGGAAAGAAAAAATATTCAATCTAAGGTGGTTTTTCTCTCTGATAAAGATTATAATACTTGGCTTCCGATAGTGAGTAAAGATTGGTCTGGATCGATTCCAGCAACACTAATTATCAAAAACGGGAAGAAGATTTTTGCCGAAAGAATTTTTTCTAGCTATGAAGAATTAAACGAATATGTAAACAAGAATATTAACTAAAACCCATTTTATTATGAAAATTGTATCTTCTTTTTTAGTGGTGATTGCTACTTTTATTTTTTCTGCTTTTACTCCAGATGCTCCAACACCTTATAAAATTGGTGATAAAGCCACGGATTTTAAATTAAAATCAGTTGATGGCAAAACGTACAGCATGTCTGATTTTAAATCAGCAAAGGGCTTTATAGTGATTTTCACCTGTAATCATTGTCCTTTTGCTAAAAAATATGAAGACAGAATTAATGACTTAGCGAAAAAATACAAACCACAAGGCTATATTCTATTGGCAATAAATCCAAACGATCCGGCTTTAGAACCAGATGATAGTTTTGAATTAATGAAAGTTAGAGCTAAAGAAAAAGGATTTGTTTTCCCTTATTTATTTGATGAAGGTCAAAAGATTTATCCGCAATATGGAGCTACAAAAACGCCACATGCTTTTTTATTGGATAAAAATCTTGTTGTAAAATACATTGGCGCGATAGATGATAACGTGGATAGCGCAAGTGAAGTAAAAGAAAAATATCTTGAAAACGCTATAGCTGCTCTAGAAAGTGGAAAAACCCCATCGCCAGAAACTACCAAAGCTATTGGCTGTTCAATTAAAGCAAAG
>NZ_DATIDY010000188.1:0-3576 GCF_035456085.1 Flavobacterium sp. | reverse complement strand
GAGTTCATCTGTTGCCAACGCTCAGTTTACAGCATCAGGACAATTTAGACCAAGAACAGAATTCAGAGATGGTTATAGCACTTTACAAACTAAAGATGCCGAAACTGCAGTTTTCACTTCACAAAGAACAAGATTGAATGTGGGATACACAGGATATAGATTCAAATTTTTTGTAGCAGTTCAAGATGTTCGTGTTTGGGGACAAGATGCTTCAACCATCAATAGAGTAACGACTGCCGAAAATAACGGAATACAATTGCACGAAGCCTGGGGTGAAATCATGTTAATCGACACCACTAGTACTATTCAAAATTTATCTCTAAAAATAGGTCGTCAAGAGATTTCGTATGATGATCAAAAAGTAATTGGCGGTCTTGATTGGTTACAACAAGCGAGATACCATGATGCTATTGTCCTGAAATATTTCAACAAAGGATGGACATTTGATTTGGGAGGCGCATTCAATCAAAACAAAGAATTATTAGAAGGCACAATTTATAATGGGGTTCCGCCTGCAACTGCTGGTTATCCTGCTGGAACAAATGGTTTAGGAACAAATTACAAATCATTGGAATATGTGTATTTAGCTAAGAAGTTTTTCTTTGGAGATATTTCGTTTTTGTTCTTGAGTGACAATTTCAATAAATATACCAATGTAACAGCCGGAACGCCACCTGTAACAACCAAAGTTAACGAACAAGGAATTTGGACTCGCAACACAACTGGTTTTTACTATAATGTGAACGCAACCCGCAAATTAAAATTCGAAGGAAGTGTATATCACCAATTCGGACATGACAAGAATGGTCGTAGTTTGAGCAGCAATTTGGCTTCTATCACATCGACTTTACAAGTAGGAAGAAAATTATTTGTAGGACCTGGAATTGATTATTTGTCAGGAACAGATGGTACAAAAGCAGTTACCGCAACTTCCGAAAACAATCAATTTGACCCACTTTATGGAACACCACATAAATTCTGGGGAAATATGGATTACTTCTATGCTTCAAGCGGATTTGGCGCACAAGGTTTGTTAAACTACTTTCTGAAAGCCAAATACAATTTAAAAGACAACCTGACTCTTTTTGCTGACTTACACGGATTTGAATCTGCCAATACTTTATCAAACGGAGCAGGAGGAACCCGAAACAGTTATTTAGGAACCGAATTAGACTTAAAAGTATCCTATAATATGACCAAAATGATCAATATCGAAGGAGGTTATTCTTTTATGAAAGCGACCAACTCTATGGCTTCGGCACAGGTTAAAAACGTTGCCAACGCCAATCTTTCTCCGCAATGGGCATACGTTATGGTAAACATCAAACCTAATTTTTTAAACAAAAAGTAAACGGTAAAAAGCACTGTTTCTAATGTGCTTAAAAACAATTTAAATTGAATTATAACAATTTTTAAAACTATAAAAATGATACAGACTAAAAAACATATAAAAACACTTTTTACCTCCGCGATGTTGGTAATCTGTGCGATTTCGTTCTCTTCTTTCACAACAAATCCAAATCCTCCAGTAGCGGGCGAACCAATCAAATTAGGTTTCATTCCACTAACCGATTGTTCGCCAATTGTAATGGCAAAAGAATTAGGTTTATTCAAAAAGTACGGTGTTGAGGTTGTCGTGACCAAAGAGACATCTTGGGCAAACGTTCGTGATAAAATCTTAACAGGCGAATTGGACGGAGCACACTGTTTGTACACCATGCCATTTTCAGTATACACAGGAGTAGGAGGAAAGGCAGGTTCTGAAATGAAAATAGCCATGATGCTAAACGTAAATGGACAAGCAATTACGTTATCCAATGATTTCTGCGGAAAAGTAGCTTTCAAACAAATGAACAAAGTAACGCCAATTGTGGCCGCCAAATTAAAAGCTGAAAAAGAAGTGACATTCGCCATGACTTTCCCCGGCGGAACACATGATTTATGGCTAAGAAACTGGATGTCATTAGCAGGTTTAAATCAAAAAGCGGTAAAAATCATCACGATTCCACCTCCACAAATGGTTGCCAACATGAAAGTTGGAAACATGGATGGGTATTGCGTTGGAGAACCTTGGGGCGGAGTAGCTGTAAAACAAGGAATAGGTTTTACCCAAATTGCTTCGCAAGATATTTGGAAAGACCACCCTGAAAAAGCGTTGGTGGTCAACAAAGAATTTAGCGAAAAACGCCGCGAAGATCTAAAAAAAGTGATGAAAGCGCTTTTGGAAGCCTGCATCTGGCTAGACAATCCTGCCAATCGCAAAAAAGCAGCCGCAATCATTGGCAAAGCACCTTATGTAAACGCTCCTGCCGATGTTATCGAAGCCAGATTAATGGGCGATTATAACTTAGGGTGCAACCAAGGAACCGAGGTTTACGGCGACGATTATATGTTGTTCTACAAAGGCGGAACGGTCAATTATCCTCGAAAATCCTATGCAATCTGGGCGATGGCACAATATGTACGTTTCGGATATTTGAAAGAAGAACCTAATTACAAAGCAATTGCCGACAAGTTGATTCTTCAGGATTTATACGAAGAAGTCGCCAAAAGCATGAAAATCAAAATCCCAACTGATGACATGAAACCATTCTCGCTCACTATGGACAAAACCGTTTTCAACCCGACTAATCCATCTGCGTATTTAAAAGTGGTGAAACATTAATAAAAGTTCCTTAGTTGCTAAGTTTCTGAGTTACTAAGACAAAAAAATCTTAGAAACTTAGTCTCTCAGGAACTCAGAAACTTTAAAAAAACAATTTGGGCGTGACCCTGTTGAGCAAAGGGGCTTACTTATAGGACCGCTTATACAGCCCCTTTACTCAACACGGTCGGGCTCTCCGCACTACTTCGGTAGTTTGCTTCAAATGAAATTCACTGAACTCCTATGAAAATAAATGATAGTGAAGTAATCCCTCACGCGGAAAGTCGTTAAGACAAATTTACCTTCCAGTTTGTCATTCCGACGAAGGAGGAATCTCAGCAAGAGGCTCGAGAATGCTTAGTAAAATACACTTATTTCTAGCAGTTCAAAAACATTAAATAATATTAAAATCAATAGTCATGTCAAATTCAACTACAGCAACAATCGGGACAGAAGGGGTAGCAGGAAGTTACTCTTATCCAAAAACTTTTGGTAAAGTAATTAAGAAAAAAAACTTTAAAAATGCCTCCAATTATATTTTAGAAAAAGCAAAATCAATCGCATTTGCTTGCCTTGGATTAGCCATTTTTTGTGGATTTTGGAGCTTATTAAGCTTTTATGTCAAAGATGCACTTCCAGGACCTTTGGCAACATTGACCGTTTTAAAAGAAATGTTGAGCGACCCATTTTACGATTACGGTCCAAACGATAAAGGCATCGGATTACAATTATTTGTTTCGATAAAAACCGTTTTGACCGGATTCTTATTGGGTTCTTTATTTGCAATCCCCTTCGGAATCTTGATTGGAGCCAATTCTTTTTTTAAGAGAATATTTTATCCAATTGTTCAGTTTTTAAAACCAGTTTCGCCTTTGGCTTGGTTTCCAATTGGTTTGGTTGTTTTCAAAGACACTGGAATCGCAACCATATTC
>NZ_DATIDY010000187.1:0-2166 GCF_035456085.1 Flavobacterium sp. | reverse complement strand
TAAAACACTACTACCAACAGCTACTACAACGGATTTGTGCAATTGGCTTAATGGAAAGTTGGTTTTGTATTTGGGAGATTTGGCTAATCCGAAGAATGGGCTTAATTTAGTCCCAAACCCGCTGTAGTACCAGAACGTTAGGTGCTATTTTAAAGAAGACGTATTGCATAATATGAACAGATATCAATATAAAAATTTTGTAATTGAAGTGCTTGACGAACAGACTTATAAATTTGGCTCGTCTGACAACAATTTTAGTTATACAAAGCATTATTTTGGTGTCGATGCGACAGAACATCCAACTTCCAAACATGGAATAAAAATTTATCAAGGCGAACAAATTATTGACAATTGCATTGTTATTGGTTCAGGCGGAGCGACAGGTATTCATGAAAATTCATCACTTATTGACAACGACCTATTATTACTATGTTGTTGCGACACAATATTTTGTTTGACACTTTGCGACCTTGAATTGAAGTGGAAAACACAAGCTGACCAAATTACTTGTTTTCAAATTTTCAAAAATCAAGACGATTACATAATACACGGAGAATTACAAATCGCAAAACTTGACAAAAACGGAAATATAAAATGGGAATTTGGAGGTGCAGATATTTTTGTATCCATAGACGGTGAAGAAGAATTTAAAATCGAAAATGATGGAATTTTGCTCACCGACTTTGCTAAGACGAAATATAAAATAGACTTAGACGGAAAGTTAATTTGGGACACTTACAAACGATAAAAAAAACAGCACCTAACAGCTACTACAACGGATTTGGGTAATTGGCTTAATGGAAAAATGGTTTTGTATTTGGAATGATTTGGCAAATCCGAAGAATGGGCTTAATTTAGTCCCAAACCCGCTGTAGTAGCGGGACGTTACCAGCAAGCTTACCACAGACTAACAACAAAACGAAATTATAAATGAATGTAGAAAGATTACACAGAGTTATTTTTGATTTCCAAAATGACTTACAGAAAACAAATTTACTTGGAAATCTTCAATCGGTTAGAGATAATTTGCAAAATATTGTAAACCAACCAAATCAACCTGCATATCAAACAAACCTTGTGGCAAGTATAGAAGAACTTAATAAATCTCTCCATATTTCAAAGTATAATACATACACTCCAATGTTTAAAGAAACTATTGCAGAAATAACTAATGAAAAGAAATTTGGAGAAGAATTAAAAAACCAAATAGATAATATTTTTGCATCCAATCTTATTACTCCAGCTAAAGCGTTAGAAGATATTGATAAAATAGTTAATGATATTACTCGAATTCAAACAGGAATTACAAATACAATTGGCGGACTTGAATCTCTTAATATTGAAAAAGAAGAACTTGAACCTGGAACGTGTGAGTTAGGTTATACTATTCCAAGAAAATACATTGACAACAAGTTAGTTGAATTAAAAAATGAAATTTCTGAACTGAACTTTATTTTAAATATAATTACTGAAGCTGTTACTGGAAAAACTGAAGATTATAAAGTTAAAACCATTTCTTCTAGCGAATTTCTTCTTTATGTAATACTTGGTTTGCAAGTTGCAAATACCTTGTCAAAAGCAACAGAAAGAATACTAAATCACTACAAACAAATTTTAGAAATAAAAGTATTAAGAAATCAACTCGCAGAAAAAGGCGTTCCTGCAAAAGAAACTATTTCTATTGAAAAATACGCTAATGGTTTAATGGAAACTGAAATTAAAAAAATTGCAAAAGAAATAATAGACGAACATTATGTTGGAGATAGTGGCAGAAAAAATGAAATTCAAAATGGATTGACTATTGCTCTTAATAAATTAGCAAATAGAATTGATAATGGATTTAGCGTTGAAATTCGTGTAGAACCATTACCAAAACCTAAAGCAGAAGAAAAGGATGAAGAATATGATAATAATGTTGAACTCATCAAATCAATTCAAAAATCAGCAAATAATATAGACTACATCGAGGCAAAAGGAAACGCAATATTACAATTACCTGAAAACGGAGAAAAGAAATAAAGCCTGCTGGTAACAGCTACTCCTATGTAAAGCATCGTAAAGTTATTCACAACTTTTGAGAGGGTTATATGTTGGTTACTTTTCGAGTATAGAATTCCGTTCCAACGGCTTGTTGAAAAAGTTGGAGACAACTTTTTGTCTGCCGAA
>NZ_DATIDY010000186.1:0-12032 GCF_035456085.1 Flavobacterium sp. | reverse complement strand
TGCGCTTTTGTTTTCTGCTTTTGCTAATGCACAGGAAATACAATTACATTATGACTTTTTACCCGAAAGAGATTATCTCACTTTTACATTCGAAATTTTTAAACCGGACAAATTAGGAAGCACATTCTTTTTTACAGATTTTAATTTTGATCGGAAGGATGCTGCCAATCTTGCTTACATGGAAATTGCCAGGAAGTTTACTATCAAAAATAATCTGATCGAGGGTTTGAACTTTCATATTGAATATAATGATGGTTTATTAATGACAAACGATAAAGCAGATAGTCCTGAAAACCCTTTGGGATTCCCTATTAATCGAGCTTTTCTAGTTGGTATAGGTTTTCCTATCAAGATCGGTAACTTTGTTCTAAATACTACTTACATGTACAAAAATACCCATGGGTCTACTGGCATTGACGGACAATTTACCGCTGTTTGGTTTCATAACTTGTTTAATGATAAAGTTACTTTAAGAGGTTTTCTTGATTTTTGGTCGGAAGATAGGGCAGATGGATCGAGCAAAAAAATGATATTATTGACCGAGCCTCAAGTGATGTACAACTTCAACAAAAACTTCTCTTTCGGTTCTGAAATTGAAATAAGCAACAACTTTGTTCCGTCAGAAGAATTTAAAATATTCCCAACCATTATGGGGAGGTATGCTTTCTAAAACAACTATGTTATAGGTAGCCGAACTTTATTAATTTTTTTTATAAAAGATTATAATTTACTAAATATGAAATATACATTGTTGTTTTTACTTTTTGTGCTTTGGAATCCTAGTATTATTGGTCAAAAAAAGATAACAGTTGCCAAAGATGGTAGCGGCGATTTTTCAACAATTCAAACCGCTATTGATTCGGTCCATACAGATAAAGAAGCTGTTGTGATTTATATTAAAAATGGAATTTATAAGGAGAAATTAGTTATTCCGCCCTCAAAGCAATCTTTAACCATAGTTGGTGAGGACAAAGAGCATACTATCATTACTTACGATGATTATTCGGGTAAGCCGACTCCAAATCCTGAAATAAAAATTAGGACTTCAACTTCTTATACATTTTTAGTTGAAGCTGATGATGTTACATTTGAGAATTTGACTATCGAAAATTCATGTTGCGAAAAAGGACAAGCAGTTTCTTTGCATGTAAAAGGAAGTCGTTTTTTAATTCGAAATTCTAAAATTTTAGGCTGCCAGGATACGTTACTAACTGATGGAGAAGGAAGTTGGCAATACTATTTAAATTGCTATATTGATGGTACTACGGATTTTATTTTTGGACCTGCAACAGCAGTATTTAATAATTGTACCATTAACTGCAAAAAAGATTCTTATATCACTGCCGCTTCAACTCCCGAAAAAAAAGAGTTTGGTTATGTTTTCTTGAATTGTAATATTACTGCTGATGCCAATGTGAGCAAAGTCTTTTTAGGTCGTCCTTGGCGTCCTTATGCTAAAACGGTTTTTGTTGAATGTAATTTAGGAAATCATATATTGCCAGAAGGTTGGAATCCTTGGGAAGACCAACGATTTGGGGACAAAACTAAAACGGTTTATTACGCAGAATTCAAAAACAAAGGAAAAGGAGCAGAAACTGATAAAAGAGTAAATTGGTCTCATCAATTATCAAAAGAAGAAGCTAAGAAATATAATTTGAAATACATTTTTAGAGATCAGCAGAACTGGAAAGCATTAAAAGCCAACTAAATAATTATAAAACCATTTATTATTTTCAATAGTAAATGGTTTTTTTTAGCTCCAACTTCTAATATTAATTGCATTCACGTATTAAATTTTGTTAAGGAAAAGCTTTTTATAATTTAATTATAAAAAAATAATTATGACCTGATAATCATCATGTTTTGAGGATGTTTTCATTTTTAAATTTGCATATAATTTTAAAAAGAATTGTTATGAGACAGCATGTCCCCGTGTCCACAATTATGACAAAAGATATTATTAAACTCACTATAAAGGATGATTTAACCAAGGCTGAATCTCTATTTAAGCATTACAAAATTAGACATATTCCAGTAGTAAGTGGAGCTACTATAATTGGAATGTTGAGTTATACTGATTTGCTGAGAATTTCTTTTGCTGATGCAATTGATGATGATGAAGAGGTGATAGATACTACTGTTTATAATATGTTTACAGTAGAACAAGTTATGGCAAAAAAGCTAGTTACCATTACTCCAGAAACTTCAATAAAAGAAGCAGCCGAAATATTAGCATGTAAAGATTTCCATGCTTTACCTGTTTGTGATGATCATGTATTGGTTGGAATAATTACTACAACTGATTTAATTAAATATTTATTAGAACAGTATAAAAATTAAGTGTTTACTAATTTTGAAAGTCCCAATTGAGAAACCTGTACGCTTATTGGGACTTTTGTTTTAAAACAAAATCCTCGCTTGAATCAAGTGAGGATTTTATTTTTTATAATTATTTGGATATTACTTCTTAATTACGCGTAACGTTTTTATACTTTCACCTTGTTTCAAAACGATAGTATAAATTCCCGTTGAATAATTGTTTCCAATTTTGTGATTTTTAAGTTCATTACTATCCAATTTTAGGTCTTCAACTAATTTTCCATTCATATCATAAACGGTTATTCCAACAAGATCATTGCTAGTTGTACTCAAGTCTAGCTGAAATGTTGAACTAGTTGGAACTGGATAAGCTATTGCCTTAAATACATTAGTACTCTCAGTAGGCATATTGACAGATAAAGTAGTTTTAGGCAATGTAAAAGAACCAGGAGAACCAATTTCTGTACTACTGTTTGCAGCTACAAATGCGCCATTAATGCCTACAGCACTCAATTGACTAAGAGTAGTGGTTGTTGTATTAATTCCGGCTGAATTATCAAATGTTGCAAAAGTTCCAGTTGGTGAAACACCAAATAAAACTGATGCCTGCGGTGTACTGCTAGTGGCGTTGTATAAATTAACCTGATCTCCGTTTGTTCCCAAGCCAACGCCGCTTCCAGTATAGTTTCCAATTCTTAAATTTGTTGGAGGATTTGATCCAAACCAATTGCTCAAAAATGCGGTACTTTTTGCAGCTAAATTATCAGTCTCAATAAAAATTACCGATTCTCCCGGATTGATACTAGTAATGCCATTTAATGCTACGGCTGCTGCAGGTGATTGCGAATTGTCATCTACTTTCCATCCTGTTATATCAACCGCAATTGCTTTAGTGTTAGTTACTTCAAACCAATCAGCACCTACAGGACTGCTATTACTAGCCCATGGAGCAATTTCAGATATAAATAATTTTCCGGTTGAACCTGGTGAACCAATTTGATTAGCATCATTTTTGGCAGCGAAAGCATCGTTTACTCCTAATTGACTTAATGTCGTAATGGTTGCATTGGTAAGTCCAGCTGCATTATTGAATGTTAAATTTGTTGTGGCTACTCCAAACGTAACATTTGCTTTAATATTTCCGCTGGCATCAAACAAGTTTACTTCATCACCGGATGTGCTTAAACCTGCTCCACTGCCAGTATAACTTCCTATTTGTAAACCAGTAGGCACATTAGAACCAAACCAAGCCGATTTAAAATCAGCGATAATACTTGCTGCGTTTGTCGAACTTGTTTCTAAGAAAATTACAGATTCGCCTGGAGCAATACTTGTAATTCCGTTTAATGGTAAAGCAGCTGCAAAAGATTTAGAACTATCGTCTATTTTCCAACCTGTGATATCAAGGGCTGAAGTTCCATTATTAGTGACTTCAAACCAATCCGCATTTACTAAACTGTTGCTGCTTGACCAAGTCGCGATTTCTGTAATACTTACTGTTGCGGTTGGTGAAGTTTCAATAGCTACATCTGTAACTAATAAGGTAAAGTTAACGGAAGCATCTGGAGTGGAACCAATCGTTGCATCGTCTACATTTATCGTGACTGCATAGCTTGTTTTAGTTTCATAATCCAACACTGTTCCGGCTTTAATATACAAAGCTGAACCAATGATCTGAAAGAAAGCTGCGTCTACACCAGACAATGATAAGTTATTTGTTCCAAGTCCATCATCAGTCACAAGAATATCTGCAATTTTGACTGCTGTAGAAGTATTAGAATTTTCTAAAATTGAATTTATAGTGTTTGATAAAGCAATTGCTGTTGGAGCTTGATTTACTGAAGAAGAAGGTGCATACACCCAAAGTTGTGGGTGATCTATATCGCCACCTCCATTTTCATTGGCAATGTATAATATTCCATCACGATCCATAGTTAATCCTTCATGTTGTTGAGAAGGCGCGTCTAAAGGATTTTCTGGATCGGAAACGATGTTTAATGTGCTAGTGACAGTACCGTTTCGATCAGTATTTACTACTTTGGCACTTTCCTGGCTTAGTACCAATAAATTATCATATAATGGTGTACTTGCAAGCGCTGGCAAATTGGATAAAGCAAAAACATCGGCAACATCAGTAACACCCAATAATGAGGGGTCAAAAAGATTAACAGAATTTTCGGTTGTAGCAGATCCATTGGTTGCAGTTCCAGCGTTGAAGTCAATTCCAGTTTGAAAAATTCCCATAGGTGAAATCTCTTTTAAAACAATATAGCCATTCGTTTTTGGATCGTAAGAAAGTCCTTCTGTTCCAATGTTATTAACGAATGTGCCTAATTTTACTGTTTTAGTATTACTTCTGGTAAGCGTAGTTCCAGTAACATAAGTAAATAAAACAACTTGCCTGTCACGTTCTTCGGTCATTACAAATTGGCCATTACCAATATAAGTGATTCCTTCAGTATCATAAAACTCAGTTCCTTGCGGGCTCGTTCCTTGTGCTAATGTCATCGTGTCAATTAATTCACCCGTTTTTGATACCTGAACTATGGCAGTACTTCCGTCACCAACTACGAAAAGAGTATTCGTGTCCCAATTGTAAGTTATCGCAGAAGCTTCCTGAGCCAGTAAATTGTTAGCTGGATGAGCTGTTCTTGTTGGTTCTGGCAAGTTGTAACGCCCAACTCGAACATATTTCGAAAGATCTATAGATTGAGCCATACCACTTTGATTAAAGCAAAGTACAAGTGGAGTAAAGGCCAACCCAATTATCCTATTAGAAATAATCACTGTTGATTTTGTTTCGAAAGTAGCAGTTAAAGAATTCTTTAGTAAGAGTAAAAATCGTTTCATAAGTAATTTTTTAAATTCCTACAAATATATTTACCAGCTAAAATTTGCATTTAAATGAATAGTTACTTTATTGTTATCTCTTTGTTTTAGTGTTTAGTAAAATTTATTTAGTGAAAAGAGTTTAGTATAAACAAAAAAATCCGAAGCTTTCTAAAACTTCGGATTTGTATTTAATTGGTATTATTTTAATTTTTAAAAAGAAGTTAATTTTTTCAAATCAGCTACAGTTTCTGTTGGGTTTTCAGCTTTAAAAACAAAACTTCCTGCTACCAAAACATCTGCTCCGGCTTCAACTAATTGCAGCGCATTTTTGTTAGTAACACCTCCATCGATTTCAATTAATGTTGAAGCACCTTTTTCAACAATTAAATTTTTCAATTTTCTAATTTTCGCATAAGTGTTTTCAATAAAAGACTGTCCTCCAAAACCTGGATTTACGCTCATGATACAAACCATGTCAATATCATTAATTATATCTTCTAATAAATCAACATTCGTATGAGGATTAAGAGCCACTCCGGCTTTCATTCCTTGCGCTTTGATCGCTTGTAATGTTCGGTGTAAATGAGTACAAGCTTCGTAATGTACGGTCAAAATATCAGCTCCAAGTTCTTTAAAGGTTTTGATGTATTGGTCTGGATTTACAATCATCAAATGTACATCGACAGTTTTTTTTGTATGTTTTGTGATTGCTTCTAATACTGGCATTCCAAAAGAAATATTCGGAACAAAAACACCATCCATAATATCAATATGAAACCAGTCAGCTTGGCTGTTATTAATCATTTCGATATCACGTTGTAAATTAGCAAAATCGGCTGCTAAAACTGAGGGTGCAATAATTGTGTTTTTACTCATGGTTTTATTTTTTTGCAAAGGTAATTATAAAAAATAAAACTCCGGAAACTCGAGCATGAAATGCGAACTGACCGGAGGTTTATTGCAAAATAAAACTCCGGTAATCAGCCGGAGTTTCAATCATCAATCAAAAAACGAACAGTTAATCAGACTGTTGTTTGCTGTTTAGTCGAAAGTCAAATGTCTAAAATCAAAAGAGACTTTTGGACTTTATAACTTTCAAACTTTAAGACTAATTAGCCTAAATATGTTTTCAAGATTTTACTTCTTGAAGTGTGTTTTAATCTACGAATTGCTTTTTCTTTAATTTGACGAACACGTTCACGAGTCAAGTCAAAAGTTTCACCAATTTCTTCAAGAGTCATTGGGTGTTGATCCCCCAAACCGAAGTATAAACGAACCACATCAGCTTCTCTTGGAGTTAATGTTTCTAATGAACGCTCAATTTCAGTGCGCAAAGATTCATGAATTAATTCTCTGTCTGGATTTGGAGATTCCCCAGAACGCAAGACATCGTAAAGGTTAGAATCTTCTCCCTCAACAAGAGGAGCATCCATTGATAAGTGACGACCAGAGTTTTTCATAGACTCTTTTACATCATTAACAGTCATGTCTAGCTCTTTTGCAATTTCCTCAGCAGATGGTGGGCGCTCATTAGATTGTTCTAATAACGCATACATTTTGTTGATTTTATTGATAGAACCAATTTTATTTAATGGCAAACGAACGATACGAGATTGTTCTGCCAAAGCTTGAAGAATCGATTGACGAATCCACCATACAGCGTATGAAATGAATTTGAAACCACGAGTTTCATCAAAACGTTGAGCTGCTTTTATCAATCCAAGGTTTCCTTCATTAATTAAATCTGGAAGTGTTAATCCTTGGTTTTGGTATTGTTTGGCTACCGAAACTACGAAACGTAAATTGGCTTTTGTTAATTTTTCAAGGGCTCTTTGATCCCCGGCTTTAATTCTTTGAGCTAATTCTACCTCTTCGTCAGCGGTAATAAGGTCAACTTTTCCAATCTCTTGTAAATATTTGTCTAATGAAGCGGTTTCACGATTAGTAACCTGCTTGGTAATTTTAAGTTGTCTCATGTTTCTGTCTCCTCAATTTTTTTAAGTGTACAAGTTGTTATACGTATTGAGTTGCAAAAAAGTTACAGAAGAATAATTATTTTTTTAAAAAACAAAACAACCTGCTGCAAAGTTATGCGGCAGGTTGCTCTGACAAATTTAATTATTAATTGGAAATTATTGGTTTTGTGATGTTTATAATAAGTTGTTTTTTGGATTTAAATTTTATTCCATACCTTCTAAATTGACAATTCTATCAAATATTTGTCTTAAAAAAACGACCAAAAGAAATATTCCTCCTGCGAGGATAAAGTGATCGTTAGTTATTTTTAAAGGATTGTCTAAAATGTCATACAAACTTGGAATAATGATACATAATGATGCTAATAATCCAATCCAGGGATTGAATTTGCTTAAAATTTTATTTAACCGCGCATTATTTTGTGTATTAGATTTAGAACTCATGACTTTTTTATTTTAGAATAGTAAAGATATACTCCATATCTGCCTTTTTGAAGTCAAATGCCATAAAGTTGGCTTTTGTTGTCATGAGGTATTGTATTAATTACGTAAATGATATAAAGAAAAAACTTCTCTTGAAAGAGAAGTTTTCTGTTTGATTTTAATTGATTATGACAAGATGTTTATTTTTTTTATAAAATCTTTATAAGTGTCACTCAGATTGACTTTGTGATTTCCTTTGAGAATGACAAGATTGTCAGCAAGAATTATTTCTTCAATAAAATCTGTATTTACGATGTAGTTTCTATGAGTTCTAATAAATTTATTTTTGTCGAGAAGTTCATTGATTTTAGTTAACGAAATCATAATAACAAATTTTTCTTTCTCAGTAATAATGTTGCAATAACGATCTTCAACTTCAATATAAAGTATGTCTTTTAGGGATACTTTTTTTAGAACATTCTTCTTTTTGATAAACATATAATCGTTGCTGACTACGGTGTCTTGGTCTTCACTCAAAAATACATTAGTTTGTTCATAGAATTTTTCGACAGCCATTTCTAGCGCATAAAGAATTTCCAGTTCGTTAAAAGGTTTCATTAGGAAACTAAAAGGCTTGGTAAGTTTTGCCCTTTCAAAAATTTGACGATCTTGAGAACTGGTCAAAAAAACAAAAGGTTTAGTACTATTAGGAACAATGTTGATGGTTTCTGCAAAGTTAATTCCTTCTGGTCTTCCGGATAGAAAAACATCAATGATAACTATATCTACGGGATTGTTGTAAAATAAAGTAAGTGCATCTGTATAATTTTGGGCAACGCCTACAATGTTGTAATTGTTAGCGAGTAAAACTTTGCTCAGTGCGTCACTTTGCTCTTGCGTGTCCTCTATAATAAGTATGTTGATATTATCCATTTTGGTTATTTTTTGGTAACGAAAGTATTATTTTGGTTCCTTTGTTGGATTCGCTTTCTATGGTTAGCGTTCCGTCATTTTTCTTTATCATTTGCTTGCATAACTGCATGCCCAGTCCCGTTCCTATAATCTCAGAATTGTTTTTCTTGGCCAACAACTCATTGTCTTCAAGTAATTCGTTTACGGTTTCTTGATTCATTCCCGAGCCGTTGTCCTGAATAACAAGTTGGCAGAAATTGCTTTTGGTCTCCATAGTATAAAAACTGATTTTGCTGTTCTCAGGAGAGAATTTAATCGCATTGTCGAGCAGATTGCGCAATACAATTTTTAGCGAATCGAGGTCTACGAAGATAAAACTATTTTTAGAAACGGCGTTCTCAAAAGCAATGGTTTTGTCGAGCAGTAAAGGTTTGTAGTTGTATTCTATTTGTTGCACTATAGAATACAAATGAACCGAATCTTTATGGAAATACAATTGTTTGGTTTGCAATAACGCCCAATGAAGCAAATTGTCGAGCAAACTGTAGGTGCCATTTGCAATCGTGCTGTTTTGATGCAGGAGTTGGTCTAATTCATTGTAGTTTTTTGTTTCCAGCGAAGCAGTCAGTCTGGCGTTGCTGTTTTTTAAGGCATTAACAGAAGAACGCAAATCGTGGCTTACTATTGAGAATAATTGGTCTTTGGTGGCGTTAAGTTCGTCCAGTTTTTCTTTCTGAGCGAGTATGATTTTTGCATTTTTAACTTTTTGAGCATAAATATAAACCCCGCCAATTAAAAGAATTAATAAACCCAATAAAGAATAAAACATATTATTACGCTGCGTTTCTTTTAGTTTATTCTCTACCTTAAGTACTGAGATTTGTTTTTGTTTTTGTGCAACCGCATATTTTTTCTCATAGTCTGCGATTGCCCAGACTTTGTTTTGGTTATTGAGGGAATCTTTCCATTGTTCAGATTCTTTTCTGTAGGCTAAGGCTTGTTTGAAGTTACCTCTGTTTTCTTCGACAACTGCCATGTTTTTGGAAGCTTTTCTTTTTATATCAAAATTTTTTATTCTTTTAGATAATGAATACGCTTTTTCGAAATAAGGTATGGCCTGTTTGTCTTTGTATTGGTCATAATATAATGTTGCAATATTAAAATAGGAATTTATTAAGGGCAAGGAGTCTTTTTCTGTTTTTTGAATTTTAATACTTTTAAATAGATAAAATTCAGCTGTTTTGAATTTCTTTAGATGTAAATAACAAGTTCCTAAATTTGCATAAATTGAACTTATTTTATAATCTTTCACTTTGTTAGCGTATTCTGATTCTGCTTTATGAAAAAAGGTTATTGCTTTTTCGAATTCTTGAAGTTCTAAAGAAATTGAACCTAATTTATAGTTTACTAATTGATATAGTATAAATTTTTTTGAAATTAAATTTAATTCAGATTTTGCTTCTTGTAGCAGTTTTAACTCTCTAAAACTATATCCTCTAAAATAGTGACAATAATCAGCTAATTCTTTGTTTTTACTTAAACTCAATTGTTTCATTGAATATACTAAAGTAGAATCCCAATTTTTATTTGTGAAAAAATATTGTGCGTTTCTAAAATTTACCTCTTTATTAAACTCTTCTGCTTTTTTATTAAATACTGCATCTATATTGTCAGTATTTTTTTCTTGAGAAAAAAGAAATAAAGAATTATAAAAAAGTAATAGGGGAACTAATTGTTTAAATGTTTGCATTTTTTATGATTCTCGCTGTTCCTATTTATGAGACATCGTCTAATTTCGCCATAAAAATGGATTAATTAAACGATGTGTTTTTTATAACAATTATTTAGGTATTATCCATTTACTCCTGTTTCAGTCCCTCTTGAACCTTCGGGATCTAAGTTTATCATATATGACATAACTTTTTTTATGTTTTTTACTGTAGGAGAAGTGTAATCCAGTTCTACATACCACACATCGCAGGTTTCTGGAGTTTCCATAGAGAAATCATAATCGTAATTTATAGTCAAAACGCCGTCTTTTTCTTTAGGAGTTTCTACAAGAGGTGCGTCAGGGTTCTTGGAGTTTATGTATAGTGTTGCTCTTACTTTTAAAGTTAATTGACCGCCTTTTGGGGTGTAGAATTTTGCTGATACTAATGGGGCTACTGGATAGGTGACCTCTTTTGGTTGTTTAAAAGTAAAAGGTTGTGTGTTAATCTTAGTAGTTTGAATGGTTGGGTAGGGTTTACCTGGGAACGGATCTGAGATTTTTTTTTTGCTCATAATTTTTTTTAATTGGTTAATAGACTAATATTCACGTTAAAGGTATTTTTTTTCTTTGAATATTGTATAGTTATTTGTGGTTTTTTTGCAAAAACATTTCTTTATTTGTCTTAATATAGTTAAAATATGTGATTTTGTTTAATAATCATATTTATAACTGGAAATTTTACTTGCTAAATAAAAAAAAACTGAAAAACCCCGTTTCACGATTGTAAAACGGGGTTTTGTCTATAAATAAACCTTTAGTAAACTAAGATAGGATTACTCTTTTTTTTCCTCACGTGGAGGTCTAGGAATAAGTGCTTTTCTAGACACTTTCTCTTTTTTAGTTTTAGGGTCAACTCCTAAGTATTTTACTTGGAATACATCTCCCATATTTACTACATCACTAACGTTTTCAGTACGTTCCCAAGCTAATTCAGATACGTGTAATAAAACTTCGTTTCCTGGAGCTGCAGTATATTCTACAACGGCACCAAAATCAAGCATTTTAATTACTTTCACTTCATAAGCTTCTCCCATTTGAGGTTTGAAAGTGATAGAAGCAATTTTAGCTAATACTGTTTCAATTCCTTTAGGATCCGTTCCTAAAATTTCGATAACACCTTGCTCATCCACTTCGTTGATGACGATAGTTGTTCCAGTAGCTTTTTGTAATTCCTGAATTACTTTTCCGCCAGGTCCAATTAATGCTCCAATAAAGTTTCCAGGAATAGTTCTGGTGATGATTTTTGGTGCATGTGCTTTTACGTCAGCTCTTGGCGCAGCGATAGTTTCAGTTATTTTACCTAAAATATGCATACGGCCGTCACGTGCCTGAGCTAATGCCTGTTCCATGATGTCATAACGTAATCCATCAATTTTGATGTCCATTTGACAAGCAGTAATACCATCTTTTGTTCCTGTTACTTTAAAGTCCATGTCTCCTAAGTGATCTTCGTCACCTAAAATATCTGAAAGGACAGCAAATTTCTCACCGTCTGTAATCAATCCCATGGCAATTCCAGAAACTGGTTTTGTCATTTGAACTCCGGCATCTAATAATGCCATTGTACCTGCACAAACCGTTGCCATAGAAGAAGAACCGTTAGACTCTAAAACCTCAGAAACAACACGAATTGTATAAGGGCAATCAGCCGGGATCATGTTTTTTAAAGCTCTTTGAGCTAAGTTACCGTGACCTACTTCTCTTCTTGAAGTTCCTCTTAATGGTTTTGCTTCACCAGTTGAGAAAGGAGGGAAGTTATAGTGCAAGTAGAATTTTTCTTCACCTTGTTCAGATGGAGA
>NZ_DATIDY010000185.1:0-12652 GCF_035456085.1 Flavobacterium sp. | reverse complement strand
ATTACGTGCTCTTCCAACTCTTGTTTGTTGATTACGATTTTCATCCCTTGACCTCCCAATACATAAGAAGGACGAATCAATAACGGGAAGTCTAAAGAATCTGCCAAAATAGAAGCTTCCTCAGCTGTTTCCGCAATTCCGAATTTAGGGAAAGGAATATGTAATGCAGTCAATAAATCAGAGAAACGCCCTCTGTCTTCAGCTAAATCCAAAGCATCAAAACTGGTTCCGATGATTTTCACACCGTATTTTGACAATTTTTCAGCCAATTTCAAAGCAGTCTGACCTCCTAATTGCACTATTACACCTTCCGGTTTTTCGTGTTGGATAATATCATAAATATGTTCCCAAAATACCGGTTCGAAATACAATTTATCAGCAGTATCAAAGTCTGTAGAAACCGTTTCAGGGTTACAGTTAATCATGATGGTTTCATAACCACATTCTTTGGCAGCAAGAACTCCGTGTACGCAAGAGTAATCAAACTCGATTCCTTGCCCGATTCGGTTTGGTCCTGAACCAAGAACGATTATTTTCTTTTTATCGGTTACAACACTTTCGTTGTCAACATAACGCTCTCCGTTGGCTTTTTCTATTTCAGCCTCAAAAGTAGAGTAATAATAAGGTGTTTTTGCTTTAAACTCAGCCGCACAAGTATCAACTAATTTGAACACACGGTTGATGTTCATTGCCATACGCAAACTATGTACATCACTTTCTTTACAACTCATCATGTGAGCAAGCTGTCTATCTGCAAAACCTTTTTGTTTTGCTTCTAGCAGTAATTCCCTTGGCAACGTTTCTACATTATAATTAGAAATTTCCTTTTCTAAAATATAAAGCTCTTCGTATTGTTTCAAGAACCACATATCAATTTTTGTGATTTCGTGGATACGACTCAATGGAATTCCCATTGCAATAGCATCATAAATCACAAAAACACGATCCCAACTGGCATACGTCAGTTTCTCTATAATTTGTTCATAATTTTTATATCCTTTTCCGTCGGCACCAATTCCGTTTCGCTTAATTTCCAAAGATTGTGTTGCTTTGTGAAGCGCTTCTTGGAACGAACGTCCAATACCCATTACCTCACCTACCGATTTCATTTGAAGTCCCAAAGTTCTGTCAGAACCTTCAAATTTGTCAAAGTTCCAACGAGGAATTTTCACAATCACATAATCCAAAGTCGGCTCAAATAAGGCGGAAGTCGATTTTGTGATTTGATTTTGCAATTCATCAAGATTATATCCTAAAGCCAATTTTGAGGCAATTTTTGCAATTGGATACCCAGTTGCTTTTGAGGCTAAAGCAGAAGAACGAGACACACGTGGATTGATTTCAATCGCAACAATATCTTCTTTTTCATCTGGTGAAACTGCAAATTGCACGTTACAACCTCCTGCAAAATTACCAATACTACGCATCATCAAGATTGCATAATCACGTAATTTTTGGAATGTAGTATCTGATAAAGTCATTGCCGGCGCAACCGTAATCGAATCTCCAGTATGAATTCCCATTGGGTCCATATTTTCGATAGAACAAATGATTACTACGTTATCATTTTTATCTCTCAAAAGCTCCAACTCATATTCTTTCCAACCCATTAAAGCTTTGTCAATCAAAACTTCATGTATTGGAGAAGCTTCAAGACCTCTTGTTAAAAGGACATCAAAATCCTCCTTTTTGTAAACAACTGCTGCTCCAGTACCACCAAGTGTAAACGAAGGACGAATTACCAATGGAAAACCAAACTCCTGAGCAATTTCTTTACCTTCTAAATAAGAAGTAGCTGTTTTTGCAGGTGCTGTTGGTACATTTATTTTTTCTAAAAGCTGTTTAAACTGCTCTCTGTCTTCGGTGATATTGATAGCGTTTACGTCAACACCTATTAGTTTTACTCCAAAATCTTGCCAAATTCCTTTTTCGTCAGCCTCCAAACATAAATTTAAAGCTGTTTGACCTCCCATTGTTGGTAAAACTGCATCAATTTGAGGATGTGCCTTTAGAATCTCAATAATAGATTTTGTCGTTAAGGGTTTTAAATAAACATGATCCGCCATTGATGGATCTGTCATAATTGTCGCTGGATTTGAATTAATTAAAATTACTTCAATTCCTTCTTCGCGGATAGATCGGGCAGATTGTGATCCAGCATAATCGAATTCACACGCTTGACCAATAACTATCGGACCTGAACCTATTATTAAAACTGACTTAATGGATGTGTCTTTTGGCATTTTTTTTATTGTTGTAGTTATTTTATTTTATTCACTTAAAGCTTTACAATTTGTTATCAAATTACATATCAAGCTTTTTTAAAACAGTACCGCTTGGGTATAAAAAAAGGCGATACTAAAAAAAGTAACGCCTTATAGATGTTCATTCAAACATTATTTCTTGTGTCTTGGTTCAGAAGATACAGTCAATTTATGTCTTCCTTTAGCTCTTCTACGCGCTAGAACTTTTCTTCCATTAGCAGAAGCCATTCTATCCATAAATCCGTGTTTATTTCTTCTTTTTCTTTTCGATGGTTGAAATGTTCTTTTGCTCATTGCTTTGTATATTTAAATCTTTAATTAGGTGTCTATTTATTTTGAATAATGGTTGTTCCAAAACCGAGTGCAAATATACAAAGACTTTTTTTTCTGGCAAGTAGTTTTTAAAAAATATTTTCAAATCCTTTTACTATCTTTGTAACCATAAATCACTACATATTATGTTTCATAAAAATATCAAACTTATTATTACCGGACTTATTATAATTACTAGCATCTGGCAATTTACAGAAAGCAATATTGGTAACGGAATATTCCTTATTTTATTATCTGGAATTCCCGTTTTTTTATATTTTAAAAATGAATTTATCTTACTTGCTTTTCTAAAACTAAGAAAACAAGACTTCGAAGGCGCCAAAAAATGGTTAGCATACATTAAAAACCCAGAAACAGCATTGGTTAAAAAACAACAAGGATATTTCAATTATCTTCATGGAATTATGGTTTCGCAAACCAATATGAATCTAGCCGAAAAATATTTTAAGAAAGCAATTGAACTTGGTTTATCTATGGATATGGATTTGGCTGTTGCCAAATTAAATCTTGCTGGTATAGCTATGACCCGCAGAAGAAAACTTGAAGCTACTACTTTATTAAATGAAGCTAAAAAATTAGACAAACAAAATATGCTAAAAGAACAAATTGCTATGATGAAAGAGCAGATGAAAAAAATATAATTTATAATTTTTATCATAAAAAAACGTTTTAAATTCAATTTTAGAACGTTTTTTTTAATTTTAACTCATTTAAACGAATTTATTTGCTTTTAATCGAGTAACTCATTGAATTATGAAAAACCTTTCTAGTTTTGTTAGATTCCATAATTTCAATGTTTTATGAACAAATCAATACTTATTTTATTGTTTATCTTATCTTTAAATTCATCTTACAGCCAAGATACAATTGTGTATTTTTCTGATGCAATAAAACAAAACATAGCTCCTTATAAAAAAGCATCCAATAAAGCTTATGAAAGCAATAATATCAAAGAAGGCAAACTACTTTTTGATTCTTTGGTAAAAACGAAACTTGTTGGAACAAAATTTGACGATTTCAATCTTAAAGTCTATAAAGACAAGAATATAAAAATAAATCGCATCAACAAACCAATATTTATAATCACTTATGCTGCTTGGTGCGTGATCCCTAAAGGTGAAATTCCTGCATTAAATATACTCGCAAAAGAACATAGCAATGACATACAATTTATTGTGGTATTTTGGGATAAAAAAACAGATCTAAAAAATATTGCTTATAAATTTAATAGCAACATTAAAGTTTGTTATGCAAATGAATATTACGCGAAAGACTCTCATATAATTGCAACAATCAAACATACTTTAGGTTTTCCTACTTCTATTTTTATTGATGAAAACAAAAATGTAGTGAGTATTAAACATTTTGAAAATAAAACAAAATTAAAAACTCCTATAAAAGAGGCTATCATAACAAGCTATAATTACTTCAGCAAAGACATTAATGAAAACCTTGTCAATGCAATTCCACAAAACAAAAGCTTTAGCATCAATTAATTAGATTTTATTTCAAACAATCTCTTTATTATTTAGAATAATCTCAGGTAAATTAGTGTTTAACCATTTGTATTTGTTGAGAATCATAACATGAGTACCTCCATTTACAATAACACATTTGTCTTTAATATATTTAATCGGAAAAACATCATCCTTATCACCATGAATATGCACCACTTCTTGGTTAGCGACGGTTCTGTCCCACAAAATCACTTGTTCGATTGCCCAATCTAAATAACGCTTGTCTCTTACGGAGAGAAATTTATCGTACAGTTTAAGTCTTTCATTCATTTTTTTTCCAAATGAAAATTTTGCCAGACTTTCAATATTTTCCACCAAACCAATGGGAATCAATTTATATGCCTTTGTGTTTTTGGCCAGAATCATTCTCCTTGGAAATTCTAAATTACTTTTTACACTCGAAATAATTATAATTTTTCGAGCGTTAACAAAATTCGCCATCTCTTGCACTAAAATACCTCCAAAAGAAACTCCAATTAAAACTGGATTTTCATGCGTAATCTTATTTGCAATTCGTTTTGCATATTCTTGAAGCGATTCTTTTTCTTGTGGAATTTCCCATTCCAAAAAAAACATCTCAAATTCTGATTCAGGAAGTTTAATTCTTTCAAAAATAGAAGTACTTGCCGCCAACCCAGGCATAAAATAAACTGGAATCTTATTCATATTTCAATATAAATTTGATTTTATTATATATATCCACCTAAAGCTAATATTCCTTAAAATTAAATATTTTATTATTCAACTAATGTTTTTGTATACTATTTTACAAACTAATACTCTTTTTCGGAGTATAAAAACAGATGAAAACCTAAACAACATAAGGGGTTGAAAATTAATATATTAAGTTATTCTTAAAACAAATTGTAACTGGATATCAATTAATTACCTTTGCACTTTAAAAAAATAATTGCTCATCACAGCATAAACTACCTCAAATGAAAGAGATAACAAAATTAGAAATTAAGGATAATGCTTTTGCCAGACAATTTGAAACTAAAGTAGAAGCAGGGATAGTTTCATTAGAATATTCATTTCAAGAAAGAAAAATATTTTTAACTAAAATCAATGTTCCTGAAAATTTCGATGATGAAGAATTTATTACTATTTTTCTAAAAAACATCATGGAGTTGGCGATTGAGAAAAAATTAAAAGTAGTTCCAATTCTACCTAAAATAGTTACTTTTTTTAAAAAGAATCCAATTTACAAAGAATTACTTCCTCCTGGAATAAGGATATAATAATAAGAGCCAATTTATTTATATAGACTGGCTCTTATTGTAAATCCTAATTCCAAGCCCAAAAATAACGCTCTTTTTTATATCGTTATTTCTGGACGGGACATCTTAAATAAAAAAGAGAATATCTGTACAGATATTCTCTTTTTTACTTAAATTTATGCTACTAAGCATTTTACATTTTCTAAAGTTTATAAAATTATAAAATCAATTTTTATGAATAAGAAAATTATCTACCAATTCATTTTTTGTTTATTTCTTACAAATTTATATTCTCAGATAATAGTTTCTACAAGTCTTGAAGATGCTATTAAAAAAGCTATAGATAAAAACATTTCGGTTAAAAATTCAACAATAGAAATCGAGAAATTAAATCTTCAGGAAAAAGGGATTCGCAACAAATACATCCCAACTGTTGAAGCCAGTGGACTCTATTCTTATTTTAACGGGAACATCACCCTAGACCTTCCAGCATCAACTATTCCAATTGCAAATATCCCACTGTTCAACCATAAAACAACTTATGATAATTCGGGGAATTTTTTTATAGGAAGTGTTATGGCGAAAACTGTACTATTTAGCGGAATGCAAATTCCCAATGGAGCCAATGCAGTCAAACAAAAAGCCATTGGAACAGCTTACTTACAAGACTCCGAGAAAGATGCCATCATCAAAGATGTAATTAACTCTTTTGATCAGTTGCAGTTAATCAACGAAACCGATAAACTAATTAATGACAGTGACAAAAGGCTGAATACCGAAACCAAAAGAGTTTCAAAGGCCATTGAACTAGGACTAGCTATTCCTTATGACAGGGATAAAATAAAATTAGCTCTGTTAGAATTAGAATCCAAAAAAACAGAATTAGATGGAAAACGAGTATTACTCTATAAAAAACTCGAATACTTAACTGGTTATTCCAATACTGAAATCAATACTGTTCAATATGAAATTGTTCCCTATGTTCTTTTTGAAACTAATTTAGACACTAAAAACAAACAAGAAATTAAAGCCTTAGAATCATTCAAATTAGCTAGTGAATATCTATTGAAAAAAGAAAAAGGAACATACTTACCTACAGTTGGCGCATTTGGGGGAATCGTTTATTCAAGCATATTTGATGTAAAAGGAACTACATCAACAGTTCCAATTATAAATCAACCTTTAAGTCTTGGAGTAAATGAAATTTCACTAAATCCATTGTTAATGGTTGGAGCCGCAATGAAATGGGAAATTTTTGCAGGCTTTGAAAGAGAACACAAAATACACGAAGCCAAGTTAAACATTGAAAAAGTTCAAAATCAAATTGATGACACCAAACAAAAACTAAAATTACTGTTAGAAAACAACATTGTGAACTATCAGGTATTATTGAAAAAAATTGAAATTTCAAATCAACAAGAAAAAGTAGCTAAAAATAATTTAAACTTAGCTTCCAAACAATACAAAGAAGGCCTTATCAATGTTTCGGAACTATTAGAAGCCGAAAATGATTTATTTAAAACATCCACTACCAAACTAAACACCTTAATAGAGGAACGTTTGGCCGCAATTGAAACTATAATAGCTACAGGAGAATTAGCCGAAAAATTATCTAAATAAATATCTACCTATGAAAAGAGCTATCACCATACTGACCTTGACATTAATCTCATTAAGCTGTAATAAACCTAAAAACAATACCCTATTACAAGGAAAAGTAGAGAATGAACAACTTGCAGTAGTAAGTAAGATTCCTGGTAAAATAATTAAAATATTAGTAAAAGAAGGAGACTTTGTAAAAAAAGGCGACACCTTAGCCATTCTTGACATCCCCGAAGTAGATGCCAAAAAAAGTCAAGCCGAAGGCGCAGTAATAAGCGCAAAAGCTCAATATTCAATGGCACTAAAAGGAGCTACAGACAACCAAATCAAACAGCTCGAAGCCAAAAAAACGGGATTGAAAGAGCAATATGAATTTGCCCAAAAATCAATAAACAGATTAAGTAATATGCTCAAAGATTCCTTGGTTTCACAACAGACTTTTGATGAAACCTTTGCAAAATACCAAGGAGCACAAGCTCAATATAATGCAGTATTAGCCGAGATTGACGAAGCTAAAAAGGGGGCTAGAATAGAACAACAAACAATGGCTCTGGGACAACAAGACAGAGCATACGGCGCCTTGCAGGAGGTAGAATCTGCTAACAAGGAACGTTTTGTAATAGCACCTCAAGATATGAGTATTGAAACCATAACACTTAACTTGGGAGAATTAGCCTTGCCAGGTTATACTTTATTTAATGGTTACATAAGCAACAGCACATACTTCCGATTTACAGTTCAGGAGAGCCAACTTTCCGGATTCAAAAAAGGACAAGAAATAACCATCAATATTCCTAATTCAGACAGAAAAATAAAAGGAAAAATCACAATCATTAAACAACTAGGCTCATACGGCAATATTTCAACCGCTTACCCCGATTATGAATTACAAGAAAGCTTGTTTGAAGTAAAAATTACTCCTATTAATAGTAGCGAAGCAAAAGATTTAATTACCAAAACGACAGTAACTTTATCTTTATAATTATGCAAAATTTCTTTTCACTCTTAAAAAGAGAATTTCAATTATTTTGGCAAAATAAAATCTTACGAATGCTCTTTATAGGAGCACCTTTATTGTACGCGGTATTATTAGGATATGTATACAACAAAGGAAAAGCAACTGATTTACCGATTATCGTAGTAGATATGGATCAATCTGAGATGAGTGCGAAAGCTATTGAAATGTTTAATGATAATGAAGTTATTACTATTAAGGCTCTATTATTCGACAAAAATAATCTTTCAAAAATTGCTATCGACAATGAAGCCAATTGTATTGTAATTATTCCAAAAGATTTTCAAAAAATGGTACTGACCAAACGGTATCCAGAAATAACAACGATTGTCAATACGGCAAATATTCTAACGGCAAATTTTTCATCCAATGCAATACAAGTTTGTTTAGGAACCTTAAAAGTAGGCATTCAAATGGAAACCTTAAGGAAGCAAGGCGTTCCGGAAAAACTATTAGCATCAGAATACGAGCCTTTCAAAACCACTTTTGTTAAAAAAAACAACCGTAGTGGCAATTATTTATATTACTTATGGCCAGGTGTTTTAGCAGCTGTTTTACAACAGGTCATGTTATTGGCTCTAGCCCTATCTTTTGCCTCAGAATTTGAGAATGGAACTTTTAAAATTTTAGTTGAACAATGCCCTTCTGTTTTTAAAATGATGAGTATAAAAATTGTTCCTTACCTTATTATGAGCTTTGGGATTTGGTTGCTTTATTGGATGTTTACCTTTTACTTCCGAATACCTTTTTTCGAAAATTTACTGAAGCTCACTTTTGTAGCTGGGATATTTATACTATCTGTATCTTTCATCGGAATATTAGTGAGTATATTAATTCCAAATCAGCTTAAAGCTACCGAAATTTTAATGGTTATTGCTACACCGAGTTTTATATTAAGTGGATTCAGCTGGCCATTAAGCCAAATGCCCAATTGGGTACAAGGCGTTGCCAATGTAATTCCTTTGACACATTTTTTAAAAGCTTTCAGAATATTAATTGTTGAGAATGGCAGTCTCTCACAAACTTGGGATTCCATTAAAAACATGATTATTATAGGAAGTGTTTGCGCGGTCTGGGCTTACATTGCATTGTATTTTAAAAAAAAATCGGTTCTGAAAAGTGACCTATAAAAAACAAAGGCAAGAGAAATTAAACTCTTGCCCAATGCTATCTTTCTGAAAAAAAATTATTTTTCAATTTCTTTCATGCTGTCCATTTTCTTGTGAGCTAAGAAACCAGCTATATCTTCGAAATGTTCTACTACGCGTTTGTTACCAAATTCAAAGACTTTAGTCGCCAATCCGTCCAAAAAATCACGATCGTGAGAAACCAAAATCAACGTTCCATCAAAATCACGTAATGCATCTTTGATAATATCTTTGGTTTTCATATCCAAGTGATTTGAAGGCTCATCAAGAATTAACAAGTTTACCGGTTCCAGCAATAATTTGATCATCGCCAAACGTGTTTTTTCTCCTCCAGAAAGCACCTTAACCTTCTTGGTAATATCATCTCCATGAAACATAAAAGCGCCAAGAATATTCTTGATTTGCGTTCTTACATCTCCAACTGCAATATCATCTATAGTTTCAAAAATGGTTGCATTTTCATCTAATAATGCTGCTTGATTTTGAGCGAAATAACCTATTTGAGAATTATGTCCAATTTCAACAGAACCGCTGTCAGGAGCAAACTCCTTCATTATAGCTTTAATCATTGTCGATTTTCCTTCCCCATTCTTACCAACAAATGCCACTTTTTGACCTCTTTCAATAACAATATTAGCATCTTTAAAAACAACGTGATCTCCGTAAGATTTGGACATATCTTTTACAATCACAGGATATTGTCCAGAACGAGCTGCTGGAGGGAATTTCAAACGTAAGGCAGAAGTATCTACCTCATCAACCTGAACAATTTCTAGTTTTTCCAACATACGAACACGAGATTGAACCGCATCTGTTTTGGAAAAAGTCCCTTTGAAACGATCAATAAAAGCTCTGTTATCAGCAATCATTTTTTGTTGCTCGTCATATGCTTTTTGCTGGTGTATACGACGGTCTTTTCTTAATTCTAAATAATGAGTATATTTTGCTTTGTAGTCATAAATGCGACCCATTGTTACTTCAATAGTACGATTCGTAATATTGTCGACAAACGCTCTATCGTGTGAAATTACAACAACTGCTTTAGCCGAATTAATCAAGAAATCCTCCAACCATTGAATACTTTCGATATCCATGTGGTTCGTAGGCTCATCCAACAAAATCAAATCAGGTTTTTGCAAAAGGATTTTAGCCAATTCGATTCGCATTCTCCAACCTCCAGAAAACTCTGAAGTTTGACGAGTAAAATCTTCACGAACAAAGCCAAGTCCGATTAGGATTTTCTCAACTTCAGCTTCATAGTTTATTTCTTCGATAGCATAATACTTCTCGCTTAAATCTGAAACTCTTTCGATTAATTTCATATAAGCATCACTTTCATAATCTGTACGAACGGTCAATTGCTCATTGATTTCATCGATTTCGGCTTTCATTTTAAAGATTTCACTAAAAGCTTTGGAAGCTTCTTCCATTACAGTTGCGCCATCTGTAGTCAACAAATGTTGTGGCAAATAAGCAACAACAGCTTCTTTTGGCACAGAAACACTTCCTGTAGAAGGCTTTCCATGTCCTGCAATAATCTTTAAAAGTGTTGACTTACCAGCACCGTTTTTACCCATAAGGGCAATTCTGTCATTTTCATTTATTGCAAAAGAAACATCACTAAAAAGAGTCGTTCCACCAAATTGAACCGAAATGTCGTTTATTGTAATCATTGTTTTCTGTGAATTCGTTTAATCGGCTAATCGTTTATTTGATTACCCATTTTTTTGAAGGTGCAAAGATAGATTTAATTAAGAGAATGTGCCAATTCTTAATGTGGCAATTTGCCAATTACATAATTAGATAATTTTTCCAACTAAATCATTTAGTTTCAAATAAAAAAAGAACCAATAATTACAAAATGCAAATATCAGTTCTTTATAAATCATCTAATTAACACATTGACTAATTATCACATTAAATCACTCTTTCCTCCATTTTTTAGATTCCTCAAAAATGTGTTCAAGAATAGCCGCTTCTTTTTCATCAAAATCTACATTTCTTCGGCTCATTACTAACCTTGCAGTTTCAAATGCTTTTTTGGTTACATAAGTTGTAAAACCTGTAGCTCCACCCCATGAAAAACTCGGTACAAAATTGCGAGGAAAACCACTGCCAAAAATATTAGCACTCACTCCTACCACAGTTCCTGTATTAAACATCGTATTGATACCACATTTACTATGATCTCCCATCATTAATCCACAAAATTGAAGACCTGTTTTGGCAAAACTTTCTGTTTCATAATCCCACAATTTTACCTCTTCATAATTGTTTTTCAAATTAGAATTATTACTGTCGGCTCCAATATTACACCACTCCCCTAACACTGAATCTCCAAGAAATCCGTCGTGCCCTTTATTTGAGTAAGCAAAAATAACTGCATTTTTAACTTCTCCTCCAATTCTGGAATAAGGCCCGACAGTAGTGGCGCCATATACTTTAGCTCCCATTTTTACCTGTGCATTTTCACATAAAGCAAAAGGTCCACGGATAATAGAACCTTCCATGATTTCAGAATTCTTACCTATATATATTGGTCCGGTTGAAGCATTCAAGGTTACAAATTCTAATTTGGCTCCTTCTTCAATAAAAATGTTTTCGGGAGCAATGGCATTTACGCTTTTTGGAATTGGTTGAGATTTTCTGTCCTCTGTCAAAAAATCAAAGTCTTCGCGAATCGCCGCATCATTTTTTGAAAAAATATCCCAAGTACGTTCAATCGTAATTACCTCTTCATTGTATTCTATAATCTCATAATTATCAAAATCGACTGATTCCTGTTCGTCATTTGTAAAAAATGCGATAACATCATCTCCTCTGAAAATAGCCTGATTCGATTTTAAATTACTTATCATTTCTATCAAAATATCATTTGGCAGAAAAGAAGCATTAATCATTATATTTTCTTCCAATTCAACCATTGGAAATTTCTCTGACAAATATTCTTCGGTAACCGTTGTGGTAGTAGAACCTAAACGTGCTTCCCATTTTTGACGAATAGTCATAATACCAACCAAAATATCGGCAACAGGTCTGGTAAAAGTAAAGGGTAACAAAGCATTTCGAGCGGGACCGTCAAAAAGTATGTAGTTCATAAATTAGATTATAAATTGTTAAAATGTGATTTGGTTATCGCGGCAAAGTTACAACTATTTTTAAATGTTGCCGAGAGATGAAAACCTTAACTAAAAAGACAGACATAAAAAAAGCCCCGCAAATTGCGAGGCTTCCTGTATTTGGAACCAGTTAAAATTATTTAACGTGTTTAGCGTATTTAGTTTTGAATTTATCAATACGTCCTGCAGTATCGATAAGTTTAGATTTACCTGTGTAAAAAGGGTGAGAAGTTCTAGAAATCTCCATTTTTACAACTGGATATTCAACACCTTCGTGAATAATAGTTTCTCTAGTCTCAGCAGTAGATTTAGTGATAAAAACATCTTCATTTGACATGTCTTTAAAAGCAACTAATCTGTAATTTTCTGGGTGTACACCTTTTTTCATCTTGAATCTTTTTTATTTGTTTGGCTATAACTTATTTTGAAGCTTT
>NZ_DATIDY010000184.1:0-7448 GCF_035456085.1 Flavobacterium sp. | reverse complement strand
GGAAGAAACTTTAAAAAGAATTACAACCGGAGCTGCGGTTTCTGTAATTGGAACTTTGGTAGAAAGCAAAGGTGCTGGTCAGAAATATGAAATTCAGGTTAAAACGCTTGAAATTCTTGGAGATTCTGATGCTGAGAAATTCCCAATGCAGCCGAAAAAACACTCTTTGGAATTCTTGCGTGAAAATGCACATTTACGTGTTCGTACCAATGCTTTTGGTGCTATTATGAGAGTACGTTCTGTATTGTCATTTGCGGTGCATAGCTATTTTCAGAAAAAAGGGTTCGTATATGTAAACACGCCAATCGTTACAGGAGCAGATGCAGAAGGTGCTGGAGAAATGTTTCAGGTGACTTCTTTGCCATTGGATAATTTGCCAAAAACTGAAGAAGGAAACATTGATTACAAGAAAGATTTCTTCGGGAAGCATACTAATTTAACCGTTTCCGGACAATTAGAAGGAGAAACATTTGCAATGGCTTTGGGTCAGATTTATACTTTTGGGCCAACTTTTAGAGCTGAGAATTCGAATACTTCTCGTCACTTGGCTGAATTTTGGATGATTGAACCAGAAGTTGCTTTCAATAATTTGGATGACAATATGGATTTGGCAGAAGATTTTATTCAGTATGTAATAAAATATGCTTTAGACAATTGCGTTGATGATTTAAAGTTCCTTGAAGGAAGATTATTGGAAGAAGAGAAATCAAAACCACAAGCAGAACGAAGCGAAATGACTTTGTTGGAAAAATTGAATTTCGTTTTAGACAATAACTTCAAACGTGTTTCGTACACTGAAGCTATTGATATTTTGAGAGATTCAACTCCAAATAAAAAGAAGAAATTCCAATATATTATTAACGAATGGGGAGCTGATTTACAGTCAGAACACGAGCGCTATTTGGTAGAAAAACATTTTAAATCGCCAGTAATTTTGTTTGATTATCCAGCGAATATCAAAGCTTTCTACATGCGTTTGAACGAAGACGGAAAAACAGTTCGCGCAATGGACATCCTTTTCCCTGGAATTGGAGAAATTGTGGGAGGTTCGCAAAGAGAGGAACGTTTTGATGTTTTGGTAGAAAAAATGAAAGCTCTTGGAATTGACGAAGAAGAATTATGGTGGTATCTTGATACAAGAAGATTCGGATCAGCGGTGCACTCCGGTTTCGGACTTGGATTTGAAAGATTGGTGCTTTTTGTAACTGGAATGACAAACATTCGTGACGTAATTCCTTTCCCAAGAACACCACAAAATGCGGAATTTTAAAAAAAGATTCTAAGTTGCTGAGGCGCTAAGATTCTAAGTTTTATTTAGATAGTACATGAACCATATTTATGGAGTAAAAGTCCATAAATATGGTTTGACCGACTGAAAGTCTGCAAGGTTGCAATGCTTATTTATTAACCTCGAATTACACAAATTTACACTAATCAATTTGTGAAAATTTGTGTAATTTGTGGCTTAAATATTTTGTAGGAGCTAAAGCAAATGTAATTAAGACATACAGCTTTAACTATTCCTGAGACCGATAAAATAAATATAATTCATCAACAAAAGTTACTCAGCGACTTAATCACTCAGTAACTCAGCAACTTTTTTTTATGCTAAAGCAATTTTTAAATTTAAAAATATCACAGAAATTATCTCCACAGCAAATTCAGCTGATGAAGTTAATTCAGTTGCCTACGCAAGCATTTGAACAACGTTTGTTGGAAGAAATGAATGAAAATCCTGCCTTAGAATCTGGAAAAGAGGAGGATGATTATGAAAAAGACGAATTCGAAACGGAAGAGTATGACGACTATGAAGATTCGGAAATTGACAGAATCGATGCCGAAGACATTAACATAGACGAATACTTAAGCAGTGACGACACTCCAGATTACAAAACACAAGCCAACAATTACAGTGATGATGATGAAACTAAGGAAACGCCTTTTGCTGCAGCAATAAGTTTTCATCAGGACCTCATCAATCAATTGAATACTTTTATTCTGAGTGATGAAGAGCGTGATATTGCCGAATTTTTGGTTGGAAGCATCGACGACACTGGATATATCCGAAGAAGCACTGCCGATTTGGTCGATGATATGGCTTTTACACAAGGGCTTTACACTACCGAAAAACAAGTCGAAAGCATTCTGAATATCATTCATGAATTGGAACCGACTGGGGTTGGTGCGCGTGATTTACAGGAATGTTTATTATTGCAACTTAAACATAAAACCCCAACCGAATCGGTTGAAAATGCAACCATTATTATCGAGCACCATTTTGATGCATTTGTCAGAAAGCATTATGATAAATTGACTCAAAAATTAGGTATTTCGAATGAGCAACTTAGAAATGCTATTCATGAAATCGAGAGACTCAACCCTAAACCAGGTGGCTCTTTTTCTGGAAATAATAAAATTACCGAAAATATAGTTCCCGATTTTACCATTCGTATTGTCGAAGGTGAATTAGAACTTACATTAAACGGTCGAAATGCACCATCATTGCACGTTTCCAAAGATTATCAGGAAATGATGCAAACTTATAAAGAATCAAAAGACAAATCAAGTTCTCAAAAAGATGCCGTTCAGTTTATTAAACAAAAACTGGATTCGGCTAAATGGTTTATTGATGCTATAAAACAACGTCAGGACACTTTGTTTGTGACGATGAATGCCATTATGCATTATCAAAAAGACTATTTATTGGATGGTGATGAAACCCGTTTGAAACCAATGATCCTGAAAGACATTGCCGACATGATCGGGCTTGATATCTCGACAGTTTCCAGAGTTGCCAACAGTAAATATGTTGAAACGCCATATGGCACAAAGCTGATCAAAGAATTCTTCTCTGAAGCAATGAAAAACGATCAGGGAGAAGAAGTTTCTACACTTGAAATCAAAAGAATTTTACAAAATACTATCGAAGAAGAAGATAAAAGAAATCCGCTTCCAGATGATCTTTTGGCCGAAATACTCAAAGAAAAAGGATATCCAATTGCAAGAAGAACTATTGCTAAATATAGGGAGCAACTAGAAATTCCCGTAGCGCGTATGAGAAAGAAACTTTAGTTATTCTTTAAATATCTTTTTAAATTGAAAAAAATACTTCCCATATTTTCTTATGTTTTTCACCCGCTTTTTACACCTGTACAAGCTTGTGTCTTCTATTTTTTATTCCATACAGCAGATTATAATATCAAACAAGTTACTCCGTTTTTCTGGCAGATTTCGATAGTTACTATAGCTATTCCGATGGCTTTGTATTATTTGCTTCGTTATAATCGGAAGATAGATTCTATAATGATTTCGGATTTGGAGCAGCGCAAAATACCTTTAATCTTCCAAAGCTTTTTAATTATAATATTACTTAGAAAAAGCATTCCGCTCGAATATTATCCAGAATTGCATTTTTTCTTTATAGGCGCTTTATTTAGCACCTTAATCGCACTTGGATTGCTATATGCAAAATTCAAAGCAAGTCTTCATATGCTTGCGATTTCGGCTTTAACGGTTTTTGTTTTCGGTTTAAATATTCATTTGCAACTCGGAAATATCTATCTCGTTCCTTTTTTATTGCTAATGAATGGGTTTGTAGCTTCCTCCCGCTTAGTGATGCAAGCACACACACCAAACGAATTAATTATCGGAGTTCTTTTGGGCAGTATTCCTCAAATATTGTTTTTGTTTTTGTGGCTTTAATTCAGATTGACAATTGAAGAATTTTTAAACTTAGCCAATTAGAAACTTTATAAAAAGTCTACAAAATATAAAAAATCACCCCAAGGCTCAAAGCGTTCATTGTTATTGGAACAGAATTAATTTGTGCTGATGATTTAAAAATAGAATTCAGGTCATAATAAATTTGAAGGTTGAAAGCGCTATATCCCATTGAAAGGTAAACACCATAAATAAAGTCTTCAAAATCTTTATTGTTTTTTATGACAATTTTCTGAGTTCCATCATCATAAACAGATTTATCACTCAATAGATAACTCAATTTCAGACCACCATATATTCTAAAAAATTGAAATGATTCTGGAGTTGAAGTACGCCACCTGAATTCAATTGGAACATCAAGTCTAAATTGTTCGAATCTGTTTCTATCATAATCAAATTCGGATGGAATAATGTTATAAATGGGTGCATGATTGGTTCCAGTGATAGACATATTCTGGATATAATTATTGAAAGATAAACCAATTCCCGGTGCAATAGCAAAAGTTCTGTTTTTATTTAAAGGAAAATCTCTAAGAAATCCGACTCCGAAACCAAATGAAATTTTGTCCTGAACCAGCCCGTCTGGTTTTTTGACAATCGAATTATAATTAAGCTGAGCATAAAACTGATCTTCTCGATACAAACTATCATGTTGGATTTTCAATGTATCCAATTTGAATGTTGCCTCTTGCGAAAAGCCTTTAAAAAAAGATAAAAACAAAAAACAACCAAGTATGTATCGCATCATTATTTTGAGAATTAAACGGTTCGTTGAAGGCAAAACCTATCAAAACGTAGTGTAACTGAAAACTATTACAAATATCATAAAAAAAGTCAAACCAATTTATGATTGAACATTTTCTTTACGTTCGACTACTCGGTTAGCTAGTTTATTCCTCATCTAAATTAAGATTTTTGAATAATTCACGCGTGATGATTTTTGTATTATCAATAACCTGATCCAATGTGCAATCCAGCATTTTTATAGGCAATGGAATTCCATCTTTCATTTCAGTGAAATCCATTGTCAAAATTGTTTTATCAGATAATTCCAAAGAACCATTTAACATATCAAAAATAGCTTTGGCCTTATCACCTTTTTCTCCAAGATTGAAAGTGACATACGATTCAAAACCAGATGGTGTTTTGATATTAAACGAAATCAAAAATAAATGCTCCATTTCAGATTATATTTACATTTGACAATTTCTTTTTGGTTTAATTATCTACATAATTATTTAATCTTAGGTTTGACCATATTTGTAACTGGCAATTTGTAAATCAATCGTTGAATTATCGCCAGCCATATAGTCGATAATAACATCGTAAAGGTTATCACCGCAAGTGTAATTTGATAGAGATAATTACCAACCAAACCGCGTGATGCTCCAAGAGTTACAAGCACAAAACTAAATTCGCCTATTTGCGATAAAAGCGCACCGCCATACAAACTATCTCTCCAGTTATTGCCTGTTAGATTAAAAAGTATCGCATTAATTAAACTGTTGATT
The DNA here is from genome assembly GCF_035456085.1 of Flavobacterium sp. Lineage (GTDB taxonomy): Bacteria > Bacteroidota > Bacteroidia > Flavobacteriales > Flavobacteriaceae > Flavobacterium. The sequence continues at coordinate 2,217 of NZ_DATIDY010000184.1, read as the reverse complement.
ACCAAAACTGCAATCGCAATCATAACAACTGTACCAGCATTATTGATAAAAAAATCAATGTCAAGCTGCAATCCTATTGTTATGAAAAAGAAAACCATAAAGAAAACTCTAAACGGTATTAGTGATTTGCCCAACCAACGCGTTGCTTTGTCCTGACCAATTAATATTCCAGCCGCAAAAGCACCAAAAGCTGGTGACAGACCAAACCAGGAACTAAACCAAGCAATTCCAAAACATAAACAAAAACCAATAAATACTTGTAGATCATGGTCTGCAATAATTTCTCTTCGCATTGGGATCTGGAAAAGTTTTTTTGTAATGGCCGCCCTTAAAAATAAAAGGATCAGAACACCACCAATACAAACTTTTATCAAATCCAAAATGGAAGCATTGCTACCTGACATAAAATTCAACGCCAATATCATTGGTACAACCAGAATATCCTGCATTAACAATACTCCGCAAGTTATAATTCCAAGCTGGCTTTTAATTTCTCCTGTTCGTGTCAAATACTGAAATATAATTGCCGAACTACTCAAACTTATAATAAAAGATATTAAAACAATTGTATTGAGATCCCACCCGACTTGGCTTCCAATGACAAACATGCAAAAAAAACTTAGCGCTATTTGTACCAATGCAATTGTGAGCGGTTTATAAAAGTTTTGACTAAAATGCCTCAAGTCAATATCAGTACCAATTGAAAACATCAATAAAACGATGCCAATTTCGCCTAACTCAGAAACTACATTAGAAGCATGGATAATATTTAAAACTTTAGGACCAAGCAAAATCCCCGAAACAATATATGCTATAAAATAAGGTTGTTTTAAGTGGCGCAAAAGAAGAATTAACAGTAAAACAACAAAGGACAGTACAGCTATCCCTGAGAATAATTGCGATGACATACCAATTGTTTTTTATAATGGTAAAGCTGCCCCGAAGAGCAGCTTTAATCAAAAGTAAAATAAATCAGAGATTAAGCAATTTCAATCATTCTAGGTGGCTTTTGTTTTGCCTCTTCTTTTTTTGGAATAGACAGATATAGCAACCCATTTTCATAGCGGGCACTAATTTTATCTTCGTCTACTACATTTTTAGGCAATTCAAAACTACGTTGAAATGATTGGTAACTGAACTCTCTACGTGTGAAATTTTCTTCTTCACTCACTTGTTGGTTTTCTTTTTCTGAAGAAATAGTCAACAAGCTGCCGTCAAGTGATACTTTAAAATCATTTTTGTCCAGCCCTGGAGCCGCAACTTCAACTTCATAATTATCTGAAGTTTCTTTGATGTTTACTGATGGCAACGTAGTGCTTGTTGTAGAAAAATTGTTGTTTTCCCAATTGAAAAGCTCGCGGCCAAAAACATCATCAAAAAATCTACGTTGGAAACCTGGAATTTGGTTACCATTTCTCTTGATAAGATTCATAACATTTTACTTTTAAATTGTTTGACATTATTTTTTAACACATACTGATTAACAGTGATGTAAGTCTAAAAACCAAAATTGTGCCAAGCGCTAAAAATGACAATTTTTCATCTTTTATCTGAAAAAATGTCAACTGATTTTGTGAGGAAAATAATTAATTGCATTATATTTTAAAAAACAACAACTTATTTATAATCAATAATTTACAATGTTTTTTTTAAGAATTTTAGCTTCATCGTATTTGGACTGTCAATTTTTCAGAATGTTTTTTTGCGACAGTTTTTGTTTGTTTTTAAGCTCATTATTTACTGAAAAAAATTCTATGATAATGAGTCAAAAAAAAAGTTCAGCCTGTAAGAATACAAACTGAACTTTTTGTTGCAGAGAGGAATGAACTCTTAAAAATAATCATTTAAATTATAACGTTGATGGTGAAAAATTTGAGTCACAAATTTCACCGAATAATAAAACCCTAGTGGTTTAATTCAAAAATAATTATTGCAACACTTTGCTAAAATCATAAACTATTCTTTTTCACTTTTTTTCTCAATCTTCATATAATCCCTAATTACTTCTGCAGAAATCTTCGGATTTGCTCCTTCTTCCCCAGCCACCAATGCTCCAATTGCACAAGCGTAGTTCAACGATTTTTGAGGCGACTTTCCTCTTAATAATCTTACTATTAATGAAGCTAAAAAAGAATCCCCGGCACCAACAGTATCAACAACTTTAATAAAATAGCCACTATTATAATAAAATTTATCATTATAGTACAAAACAGCTCC
>NZ_DATIDY010000183.1:0-9185 GCF_035456085.1 Flavobacterium sp. | reverse complement strand
CGATTATACTAAGCGATTGTCTTTTTATATCAAGTTTGATTTGGAAATTATACCCGACATCAAAAACGTAAAAAACTTATCCGAAAGTCAACAAAAAGAAAAAGAAGGAGAACTTATACTATCCAAAATAACGCCAACCGATCAGCTTATTTTACTGGATGAAAACGGAAAAACATTTTCGAGTGTTTCATTTTCATCCGAATTACAAAAGAAAATGAACTCTGGTATAAAAACGCTGGTTTTTGTAATTGGCGGACCTTATGGATTTTCAGATACTGTTTATGCTAAGGCAAATGGTAAAATTTCACTTTCATTAATGACTTTTTCCCATCAAATGGTACGTTTATTTTTTATCGAGCAATTGTATAGAGGTTTTACTATTTTGAGAAATGAACCTTATCATCATCAATAGTTGTTCATTAACATTGAACATTTAGAATACTTCAATAGAAAAAATATAACACGGGAGATGATCGTACAGAAGGCGGCTATATTCCGCAATTATTGATTTTTAGGATAATAAGTTTTAGAAAATAAACTCTTGATCTTTATCAAAATTGATTCCTTCTAGACTTTCGATAAATATTTTATTCTGAATATAATTTCCGTAACTGCTGTTTTTATCAAAACTTATAAGGAATTTATTAGGCTTGTCATTTGAAAGATTTTTTAAATAAGCAGCTAAATCAGTTTTCTTAACCAAAATATTATTTACTAAAACCGAATTATCTTTTGCAAAATAAACAATAACACCAGACGTTGGCTTTTCTATTTTATAATATACTTTCGTAAAAGGAAGAAATGCCAGATTTTTGCCAATACTATCGGCGTATGAATAATAATTTTGTGCCGTTTCATTTTTATGCACACTTGCTTCACGTTTTTTCTCCTGTAATTTTATTACTTCTGGAATAACCAATCGCAGTGGTAGACGCTTGTCAATATTCAATATCCAATTAGTGGTACTAATGCTATTTTTTCGATTTACATCAGCCAAAGTATCTTTTCCATTAACTCCGAAAAATATATAAATTGGTGAAAGATCAGCCACTTCTTTTACAATTGTCCGATCTGCTTTTGGCAATAAAACTTCCTCTTTATTTCCACAAGAAAAACATAATAACAGTGCAATTCCAAATAAATATTTCATTATATTTTTGTTTATTGATTTAAGGAATGGGAATTAGTTATAAAATATAAGCAACTAATTAAATCCCAATCATTTTATTATACAACTTCACACATTCTACCGCTTCTTTTACATCATGAACCCGCAGAATTTTGGCTCCTTTAGTCAAAGCAATTGTGTTTAGAATTGTTGTTCCATTTAATGCCATTTCAGCATTCACATCTAATGCTTTATAAATCATAGATTTTCTGGAAATCCCAATTAGCAAAGGCAATTCAAGTATTTGAAATAATTCCATTTTTTGCATTAACTCGTAATTTTGTTCCAATGTTTTTGCAAAACCAAAACCCGGATCGACAATTAAATCATTTATTCCGATGGCTCTTGCTGCAGCAATTCTTTCTGAAAAATAAAATAACATTTCTTTGACCATATCGTCATATTGTGCCAGAGTTTGCATCGTTTGTGGTGTTCCTTTCATGTGCATCATGATATAGGGAATCTGATATTTTGCAATGGTTTGGAGCATTTTATCATCCAATTTCCCAGCCGAAATATCATTGATAATTGCTGCACCATTTTCGATACAGACTTTGGCAACTTCGGCGCGAAAAGTATCTATTGATAAAAGAATATCTGGGAAATATTTTTGCAACAAATTTACAACCGGCATGATTCTCGAAATTTCTTCTTCTTCAGAAACAAACTCAGCATTGGGTTTACTGGAATAAGCCCCAACATCAATAAAAGTGGCACCTTCACCAAGCATTTTATCCACTCGTTCTAAAAGTTCTTTTTCATTTTTATATTTTCCACCATCAAAAAAAGAATTGGGAGTAATATTCAAAATTCCCATAACTTTTGGTGTCGATAAATCGATGAGTTGTCCTTTGCAGTTCATTTAACTTTTTTGTTTAAAGTTTATTTTGTTTAAAGTTGTTCGAAAGTAGTTGTCCCAATAACTTTGAACTTTAAACTTTAAACCTTTTAAAATTTATTCTTATTTTTGAAACAATTTTATACAAATATACAGCAATAATGAAGAATACTTCACAAGAATATGACAGCGTAATCACGGTTTGTCGCACACTTTTTACCAACAAAATGAAAGATTACGGCAGTGCATGGCGTATTTTGAGACTTCCTTCATTGACAGATCAAATTTTTATAAAAGCCCAAAGAATTAGAAGTTTACAGGAAAACGAAATCCGAAAAATTGACGAAGACGAGCGCGGAGAATTCATCGGAATCATCAATTATTCGATTATGGCTTTGATTCAATTGGAATTAGGTGTAGTGGATCAGCCAGATTTAGAAACCGAAAGAGCCACCCAATTATATGACGAAAAAGTAGCTTTGACCAAACAATTAATGGAAAATAAAAACCATGATTATGGAGAAGCATGGCGTGAAATGCGCGTAAGTTCGTTAACCGATTTAATTTTGCAAAAATTACTCCGCGTTAAACAAATCGAAGACAATAAAGGAAAAACAATAGTATCTGAAGGAATTGACGCCAATTATCAGGACATGATAAACTATGCTGTTTTCGCATTGATTTTAATAGATAAAAAATAAATCTACCCAAAGCTGTTTTTAAAGTATCACAATATAAAACACCCCAAAATGAAAAACATCATTACTCAATTCTCCCGAATCTTCGTTGGAGTCCTGTTTATAATATCAGGATTAATTAAACTGAATGACCCCGTTGGTTTCTCTTATAAACTGGCAGAATACTTTAGCGAGCCTGTTTTCAACATGCCTTTCTTTGTTCCTTTTTCACTGGCAATTGCTTTATTTATAGTGACATTGGAAATCGTTTTGGGCGTTATGTTACTAATAGGTTTCAAACCAAAATTGACTGTTTGGTTATTATTGCTTTTGATTATTAAATTCTCATTTTTAACGTTCTATTCTGCTTATTTTGATGTGGTAAAAGACTGTGGCTGTTTCGGAGATGCTTTGCATTTAACCCCTTGGCAATCATTCACAAAAGACATTGTTTTACTATTTTTCATATTGATTTTGTTTATTAATATGAAATTGATAAAACCTATTTTTTCTAATAAAATTCAAAATATTCTCGTGATATTGTCCATTATACTTTGCGCTTTTATGGGCTATTGGGTCATCAATCATTTGCCTCTAAAAGATTTCCGCCCATACAAAGTTGGAAATAATATTCAAAAAGGAATGGAAATTCCAGAAGGCGCTCCAAAATCAGTAGTTGAAATGATTTTTATCTACAAAGTAAACGGTGTTGACAAAGAATTTTCAGAAAAAGATTTAGATAAAATTCCAGCGGGAGCAACATTTGTAGACAGAAAAGACAAAGTAATCACCGAAGGATATGTCCCTCCTATTCACGATTTTGTTATGGAAAAAGATGGATCTGATTATAAAGAAGAATTGCTTCAGGAACCAAAATTATTAATGATTGTTGCTTATGATTTGGCTCTTGCAAATCCAGATGGCCTTGCAAAAATGGAACTTGTAAGCAAAAAAGCTGCTGCAAAAGGTTATAAAGTCATCGGAATGACAGCATCGACACCAGAAGAGATTGCTGCTATCAAAAAACAATATGGTACGACTTTCGATTTTTATTTCTGCGATGCTATTCCGCTAAAAACAATTGAAAGAGCCAATCCAAGTTTTGTAATTCTTAACAAAGGAACAGTAAAACAAAAAGTACATTATAATGATACTGAGGATTTGGTTTTCTAATTTTCCAATTTATAATATTCGAAACAACCTTGCTTAACATTTTTATTGCAAGGTTTTTTTTTGAATAATTAATAAATAAAAAACGAAAACACGAAAAAAAATATTAACTATAACGATATTGTAGTCTTTTTTGATATTTTTTATCATAAAATTACAAAAAGTGCTTACTCTATTTACAATTCTTTATTTAACTTTGTGAAAACTAAATTGAAAATGAAAAAAATAGCCTTAATATTTGTAGCTTTTATAGCATTTTCTTGTGCTAAAGCTCAGAAAACAGAATTTTCTAAAACTGCACTTTCAGAGACTCTATTATCATTAGATGGTAAACAAGTTAAATTTCAGGATATCCTGAAAAAACAAAAAGGAAAAACTACTGTAATAGAAGTTTGGGCTTCCTGGTGTGGTGATTGTGTAAAAGCAATGCCAAAATTAAAAGAACTTCAAGCTAACAATCCAAATGTTGCCTACGTTTTTCTTTCTATGGACAAAACTCCTGAAAAATGGAAAGAAGGTATTGAAAAACACCAATTAAACGGATATCCACACTTCATGGCAAACGATGGTATGAAAGGAAATTTTGGAAAAGCAATTGACTTAGATTGGATTCCTAGATATATCATTATAGACAAAAAAGGAAAAATCGTTGTTTACCGCGCTATCGAAACCGATTTTGATAAAATCAATGATACATTAAAAAAATTAGAAGCAATTTAAATACAGAAAAAACAATAAATTTTATAAAAAATGAGAAAGAAGATTGTTGCAGGAAACTGGAAAATGCATAAAAATGCTGCACAAACAAAAGAATTATTAAACGAATTATTAACTCAAATCCCAGCTGAAACTAGCGCACAAGTAATTGTTGCGCCTACTTTTATAAATTTAGCTTCAGCTGTAGAAAATTTGAAACATTCAAATATAGCAGTAGCTGCACAAAATTTACACCAAGCAGAAAGTGGTGCTTTTACAGGCGAAATTTCTGCAGATATGATTAAAAGCGTTGGAGTAAACACCGTAATTTTGGGTCACTCAGAGCGCAGAGCAATTTTTAATGAAACTGACGCAATTATTGCAAGCAAAGTAAATACTGCTTTGAAACACGATTTGACAGTGATTTTCTGTTTTGGTGAAGAACTAAAAGACCGTCAATCTGGAAATCATTTCAATATTGTTGAAAACCAATTGAAAGATGGTTTATTCCACATCGAAGCTAAAGATTGGGAAAAAATCGTATTAGCTTACGAACCAGTTTGGGCTATTGGAACTGGAGAAACTGCTTCGCCAGACCAAGCTCAGGAAATGCACGAATTCATCAGAGAAACTGTTCGCAAAGCTTTCAACAGTGACATCGCCGAAGATCTTACAATCCTTTACGGAGGTAGTGTAAAACCAGATAATGCTAAAGAAATTTTCTCTAAACCAGACGTAGACGGTGGTCTTATTGGTGGAGCTGCCCTTAATGCAAAAGATTTTATTACAATTGTAACGTCTATCTAAATACATTTTTTCAATTTCCTAAATTGATTTAAATCCAAAAGGCTATTTCAAATATTTTTGAGATAGCCTTTTTTTTATTCAATTTTCGAACATGATAATAATTTGGGCAAGACCACAACCCAATAAAAGGGCTAAATATACTTTGCGATTATCCGCCCTTTTATTGGGTTGCGGTCGGGCTATCCGCATTACTTCGGTAATTTGCTTCTATCCCTCTTGCGAACAGCTCTGATTCAAACTAATTTGATAAAAATTAAATTACCTTCATATTTTATTTTAGCATAAAAAAAGCTAACAACATTATATGCGCTAGCTTTTTAAAATCAAAATGAATTAACCCTTATTTTAATGTTTTCAATTGTTCTGCCGCGTATTGATTTGTAGGATCAACTGCTAATGCCTTGGTGAAATTTTCTTTAGCTTTGGCTTTATCTGTGGCTTCATACATAAGGCCAAGATTATTATAAGCTTCAACTAATTTAGCTTTCATCCCTTTTGTAGCCAATTCTTCCGGACCTCTTTTATTGGCAGCTTCAATGAAATCTTCATAACTTTTAGTTACAACAGCGTCATTTTTAAGCAAAACTTGAATTCTCGCTTTGAAAAGATAAGCATCTTGAGTCGAAGGGGAAGATTTGATTATAACATCTAAAGAAGCATCTGCCTTTCTCAAAAGCTCGTTTTGTTGTTCATCAAAATGCGTTTTATTATAAAAAGCCCAATAAACAGAAGAAGCAAAATAGAAATTATCCATTAAATAGGTCTTTGTTTCCGTGTTGGCTATTGCAATTTCGTAAACATGAGCAGCTTTAAGATATAACTTTTTATCATATAATTTCTTAGCCAATTCAGGAAGATCAACAGCTACAGCTGGACTCATATCAAATCCCTTTTTAAAGTCCAATGTTGCATTGTCAATGGCTAAAGTATCCACTGGAGTTGCAGCCAAAGCTTTGTCCAATTTAGCAGCACCTACATAGTAATAATCTCTACCAATTACACGGTTAGAAGGATTTGTAATAAACGATGTCAATGAGCTTATAGCCGTATCGTAGTTGTTATTATGATAAGCTGAATATCCTAAATAACGGTAAATTCTTGGATTAACTTTATCCAATTTTGCCATCTCATCAGCTTCTTTTTCTAGTGCTTTATAGTTTTGGGCAAGGATAAGGAAATCGGCATGACGCATACGAGACTCTAATGAATAATCTGTCAATGACATGTATTTTTCATAGAAAGCCATTCCTTTTGCAATATGATCATCATAATTTCTGGCGTCATTCAAAGCCCATAAATATTGAGTTTCAGCCAATTCACGATATACTGGACCATAATTTGCATTCAAAGCGATAACTTCATTAAACGATGCTACTGCACCAGAAAAATTGTGCGCATTTTTTATTAAAGTACCCAATCCCATTTTGGCTCTTAACAAACTAGAGTCCAATCTAAAAGCCTCACGATAAAGCTCGTAAGCATTGTTTTGTTTTTTATCTAATTTGTAAGCATCTGCCAAAGCCAATAAAACATCAGTATTAGTAGGTGATATCAATTTAGCTTTACTTAAAATATCAATAGCTTTTTTATAATCTGGATTAGATGAATATGTATAAGCTTTACCAACAAAAACATCATCTTCTAGATCTTTTTTACTACCGTTTTGAAGAGCTAATAAAAAATATTTTTCTGCTTCGGCACTTTTTCCTTCATCCAAAGCGATATATCCTAAACCTATATTATTCATATACCCTTTTGAAGAGTCACTAATTCCTGCATCAAAATTCTTTTTGGCATTATTATAATCTCCTTTTAATATATAAACATATCCTAAAAGAAATTTGGCATAACCATCAGTTGGTTTTGAAGTTGTAATTGTTTCTAAAATATTTTTTGCATTCTCATATTTTTCCGCATCGATAGCTTCTTTAGCCTGTTTAATATCTTGAGCATGGCCTATCAAAACAAAAAATAGTGTAGCTAGCGACGAAATAAAAACTTTTTTCATGATATATTTATTAATTAGATTTATAAAAAAAAGTATGTTTTTTAGTTTTAAAATCATTTCAAAAACAACATTGCAAATGTAAAAATTTTTAAAATAAAAAACTGATTAATTACGATTTAATTAGATAGAATTCAGATAGTTATATTTTAAAAAACATGATAAAAATCATTCTTTTTCTCTACTAAATGATGTAGTGTTTGAACTTCCTGAAACAATATAATTTTACTAAAATTTTGAATCCATTCTAATCTATTATTTTTAAACGAAATCGTTTTAAGCTGTAAATCAAGAATCAAGCCAAATTAACAAGTGGTGCGTTAAAAAAATTAAAAAATCTAAAAATGGACACATTCTACTTATATTTGCAAAAAAATTAAACATGTCAAATATTTACATTGGGTATCATTTTATTATTGAACCGAAAGAACCGGGATCTGAAATATTAATAGCCGAATTGGGCGAAAAAGCTTTTGAAAGCTTTACCGAAACCGAAACTGGTATTTCGGCATTTGTACAAAAAGATCTTTGGGACGAAAATATATTAGATGATATTCAAATACTGCAATCAGAGGAATTTAAAATTGAATATAATTTTGAAGAAATTGAGCAAGTCAACTGGAATGAAGAATGGGAAAAAAACTTCGAACCTATTGATGTAGAAGGAAATTGTCACGTACGCGCACCATTTCATCCAAAAACAAATGCAGAATATGACATTGTAATTGAACCCAAAATGAGTTTTGGAACAGGGCATCATGAAACTACACATATGATGATTCAGCACTTACTGGAAATGGATGTTAACGGAATGAAAACGCTGGATATGGGTTGCGGAACTGCAATTTTGGCCATACTTGCCGAAATGAAAGGTGCTCAACCAATTGATGCCATTGACATTGACAACTGGTGCTACCTGAATTCTATCGAAAACGCAGAACGCAATAATTGCAAACATATCACCGTTTATGAAGGTGATGCAGCCTTACTAAAAGACAAAAAATACGATTTAATCATTGCCAACATTAACAGAAATATTTTATTAAACGACATGCAAAGTTATGTTGATTGTTTAAATCCAAAAGGAACTATATTATTTAGCGGTTTTTACGAAGAAGACATTCCTTATATTAACGAATCCTGTACAGAAAAAGGATTGACGTATGTTAAAAAGTTTCAAAGAAATAACTGGGTATCATTAAAATACGTAAATTAGTATATACCTTTTTTAATCAATAATGTACAAAACCTAAAAGCATGAGTACAAAAGAGAAAATAAGAGAAAAAAGAAAAGAACAGGAAGATATCGCTATGAACAGTGAAATCATAGTATATAATGATGATGTAAATACTTTTGATCACGTTATTGATACTTTGGTTCGTGTTTGTGACCACACTCCTATTCAGGCAGAACAATGTTCTTTAATAGTTCATTTTAATGGAAAATGTACTGTAAAAACAGGTGAATACGACAAATTAAAGATACAATGCATTGGGTTATTAGAAGCTGGCTTAAGTGCCGAAATAGTCTGATTTACAATACAATTCCAAAAATGAGTTTTTCATAGCCTATTTAGAAGTACAATCTTAAATAGGCTTTTTTATTGGACTTAAACAATTTCAAATATTATGAATTTTGGTAATTAATTCCAAAGATAGTCACAGATTAAATTAATGTGGCAGTTTACTTTTTAAAGCACCATAAATAATCGTTCCAATCAAAGCTCCAATAAGCACAATGATTACGGGCAAAAATCCAGCTCCGATTAATATAAAAATAGGTCCAGGACAAGACCCAACCAATGCCCAACCCAATCCAAAGGA
>NZ_DATIDY010000182.1:0-3189 GCF_035456085.1 Flavobacterium sp. | reverse complement strand
AAATGATCTTTTATGACATCTTCCGCTTTGGTAACATTCTCATCTAAAAAACCTCTCTCCCGCATCCAATCATCGTTGAACATTTTACCCACATAACGGCTTCCTGAATCATGAAACATCACAACCACAATATCATCTGGTTTAAAATGCTCTTTGAGTTGATGCAACCCTTTTACAACAGCTCCAGCTGAATTCCCAACAAATATTCCTTCTTCAAGAGCGATTTTTCGGGTATAAACGGCGGCGTCTTTATCGGTTACTTTGGTAAAACCATCAATTATTGAGAAGTTAACATTCTTAGGTAAAATATCTTCTCCAATTCCCTCTGTGATATAGGTATAAATTTCGTTCTCATCAAAAATACCAGTTTCATGGTATTTCTTAAAAACGGAACCGTAGGTGTCAATTCCCCAAATTTTGATGTTAGGATTCTTTTCTTTTAGGAATTTTCCAACACCCGAAATCGTTCCGCCTGTTCCTACTCCAACAACAAAATGAGTTAATTTCCCGCCAGTTTGTTTCCAAATTTCGGGACCTGTTTGTTCATAATGTGCTAATGTATTCGATAAATTATCATATTGGTTTACATACCAGGAATTGGGAGTTTCTTGAGCTAATCTTTTAGAAACCGAATAATACGAACGCGGATCTGTAGGCTCTACATCAGTTGGGCAAACCACTACTTTGGCACCTACGGCTCTTAGGATATCAATTTTTTCTTTGGATTGTTTATCTGATATGACGCAGATTAATTTATAACCTTTGATGATAGCTACCAATGCAAGTCCCATTCCTGTATTTCCAGAAGTCCCTTCGATTATGGTTCCGCCAGGTCGTAAACGTCCATCAGATTCGGCATCTTCGATCATTTTTACAGCCATGCGGTCTTTAACTGAATTTCCAGGATTGAAGGTTTCTACTTTAGCTAAAACCAAAGCATCAATTCCAGCAACTATTTTATTGAGTTTTACTAATGGAGTATTGCCAATAGTTCCTAGTATGTTTTCGAAGTATTCCATTTTTAACGTTATTTTGAGGGATTATAACTTTAAATCACAGTAATTCAGCATGATTATGCTAAAGTAAATTTAATGATTATAATCAAAATAACTATTAAAATGCGTTTTCTTCTATGTTAATTAAAGAAATTCCACACTATTCCAAAACGAATTAGGAAATCACGATAAGGGTAGTCAGGAGCAGAAAAATAATTGTTTTTTGAGAACAAAGAATTGACATGTTCTGCTTTTAAATAAATACGAGTCCTTTGAATTTCGGCATTGAAAAAATAATCTACCAATGGAAAATTTCCAATTTTGACACGATCCTGAACGAAAAAATCACCAATCAGCGGATTGTAATTATTGGCATAATAACTGGTGAAATAATTAAACACAATTCCGGTTTGGAAAAATAATTTCTTTTTGAATAAAGCATTAGAATAGTACAAAGAGTTTCTGGTTACGAATTCTGGAACATTCAAAACTGCATCCGATTGATCCACTTTTTGAAATAACAAAGTATTATCCAAAGCCCATTTGCCTACAACAAATTCTCTTGCAGCCTTTAGCGAAACATAATTTATCGCTTTACCATATTGAGCTGGAGCCACAATTTGCATACTTGCTGCTCTTTCTAGATCAGTTGTTATATCAGCAAAATACAAATGATCTTTTATAGTGTTTAATTGCAAAGATAAATTAATCCATTTGGTATCGGCATTTGCACTAATGGAATTGATTTTTTCACTCACAAAATCATTAGACCAATTGTATTTTCTGTAGCTGCTTTGGAACAAATCATAACTATTATTAGGCAATTTATTCATGCTCTGATAACGAAATGACAACTGAATATCGTCATTCCAATCATACAATGCCGATGCGTCTAAGTTGGACAAATTTTGATTGGTAATTGATTTTGAATATAAAAATTTACCATTCCATTTATCCTTGCGATAGTTATATTGTCCGCCGATAGTATTTATAGCTTGATCCAACAGATTAGGAACAGTTAACTCTCCGTCCAAATACAAAATATTATTATAGAAATAATTAGAATGTAAATCATCAATAAAAAAAGTGAAGGTTCCCAGCGTCATGTTTTCATAAACCGCTCCCAATTTATTGTACATTTTATTATAGTCCGTTGTATCATCGATACCACTAGTTACAAATGATTCGCCAAAACGGTGCACCAATTGCCCATCAACGGACGAACCAATTGTTTGTTGTCTATAACCATAATAAAACTCTTCGTAATTAAATTGTTCGGTAATGTATAAGTTATTTTCGCCTTTGGTTGGATTGATTCTAAAAGCCTGATCAAGAAAAAAACGCCCCCCTTTTAATGTAGATTTAGCATCTTCAAAATACACTCCCAGTCGTTCTCTATTATCAAACGAAGGATCCCCACTTGTAAAATCGCTAACATTACTAATTCCACCGTTTTCCTCATTTTCAATTTTCTGAGAAGTATAATGCAAATTTCCAACATAGCGTCCGTCTTTGGTATTGTAGCTAGTTGTAAATCTAAAATTTCCAGCTTTGGCTTGTTGATTGATGTATCTTCCTTCAGATCGCAAAGCCCTAAAAGCAATAGAAAAATTCAGTCTCGGAGAAGTATTTATTGTGAAATAAGAATCCGCATTTTGTCCCCTTTGAATAGTAGTTTTAAAATACAATTCGGTCATTGGCGTCGCTACATTGGCATATTTAATTTCGTTGGCTTTTATATAATTGAATTGTTTTGCCGTAAAACCAAATTCAGGATAAGGCGAAAAACCGCCTAAACCATATTGCAACGTATTATAAGTTTGACCAATATTAGTAAACTCCATCAGTCCAAAAGTATCTTTTCGCAATAAATTATGACTATATTCTTTTCTAATAGATTGTGTAGTATCAACATAAGTTGTATCTCTATCTAACGATATAAATTGATACATATCATAAGTTGCCTCTGGAGCTTTTTTCTTCTTTATAGAATCCGAAGAGTTATATTTACTATTATAATCAATTTCTTTAGCACTATTAACCTGTTTTTTTTTCTGCGAAAACAGCAGTATCGGAAAAGCTAAAAAAATTAAAGAAAAGAAAATCCTCATTTGAAATGGTTATATATAGATAATTACTTTGGCGATTTTGGTGTCACAAAGGTAAATTATAAAAACGTATAAATAAAAAAACA
>NZ_DATIDY010000181.1:0-5407 GCF_035456085.1 Flavobacterium sp. | reverse complement strand
TTCGGCAGACAAAAAGTTGTCTCCAACTTTTTCAACAAGCCGTTGGAACGGAATTCTATACTCGAAAAGTAACCAACATATAACCCTCTCAAAAGTTGTGAATAACTTTACGATGCTTTACATAGGAGTAGCTGTTAGCAGATGTTTTTTAATATTTCTTTTATTATTTTCAGAGTTTTAGTTGAAGTTTCACGAATAATAATTTTATTCTTCTTGTCTTTAATTAGTTCTGTGAACAAATTGTCTTCTGTATTTATGTCAACAATTGTTCCTCCATATTTTAATGTTGTTTCGGCAATTTCCATTGGCAAATTTGTTGCTCCAGAAGTTCCAACGATAAAAAGAATACCTGAGTTTTTGGCAATTTTTAGTGAGCTAAATATTTTATTTGTTTCTTCATTATAAACTTCATCAAACCACAAAATGTTAGGCCTCATCCAATCACCACATTCTTTACATTTTAATAATTCAATATCCTTTTCTGTTAAATCTTCATCTATATTCTTTCCTTTAATTTCAATAGGAAGATATTCTATTCCCTTACAACCATTTGAACATTTAATCTCTCTATTATTTCCGTGTATCTCGTAAATTCTATTTGTTCCAGCACGTCTGTGTAAATTGTCTATATTTTGGGTTATTAAATGAAATTTATCTTGTAAAAGATTCTCGATTTCTACAATTTCATTGTGACTCTCGTTTGGTTCAACATTTTCAAACATCTTTTTTCTAAAAAGACAGTATTGCCAAACTTCTTCTGGATTTTCTTTAAAATATTTAAACGTTCCAAATTCTTCTGGTTTGTGAAATTTAGTTCCTTTTATCCATATACCATCTGTACCTCTGTAAGTAGGTATTCCGCTATCAGCAGAAATTCCGGCACCAGTTAAAAACGTGAATAAATTTTTATTCTTTTTATTATATACTTGTTTTATTATTTCATCAAGTTGGTCTTTCATATTCTGATTTTCTAAAATATCTGCTAACGTCCCGCTACTACAGCGGGTTTGGGACTAAATTAAGCCCATTCCTCGGATTTGCCAAATCATCCAAATACAAAACCAACTTTCCGTTAAGCCTATTGCCCAAATCCGTTGTAGTAGCTGTTGGTGGTTGTTTATTTACCTCTATATGGGCTTGTTTTTGATATATCTTTTTCGGTTATATTCAAACTTGATTTTTTATTCATTTTCCAACCTAAATTTAGCAATGTTCTGATTTCAATGTATTCTTCAATATCAGTCTCTGCCTTAACTTTAAAATATTTATCTGTAAAAAATAAATCAAAAGCAGAGGATAATATATATGTAGATACCATAGAAACTAAGATTGATGGGATTAGTAATATAAAAGTGAAACCTATCATGTGTTCAAAGAAAATATACATACCAATCATTGACAATAGAAATATTGATAAATCAACATAAATAGATTTATTACTGTGTTTACTATAGCAACTTGAACATCGTGGAATTGATATTTTTTTCTCTCTATATGTGTAATTCGCACCTGGAATTAGTGAAGTATTTAATATTTCATACATTGTATGTTCATAATACTTTTGCTTTTCACTTGTGTATTTATCACAATAGTGGCATTTGTCCATTTCAATTTCCATATCCTTATTTTTGTATGAAAAACACTTCTGATAAATCGTTATAATTAATTGACATTGTAAGTCTTAAATCTTTGAGTTCAAAAATCATTTTTTGTTCTGTTATTTCTTCTAAAATAATTCTATAACATTCTATTTTTGTATCTTTTGGTAAATTCCACAGCCAATTTTTCGCATTGAATTCAAGTTCAATGATTTTTTCTTTTAAAGTTGCAAATTTTTCGCCTGAAGTTTTGTGAATAAATATTGCGTAGTCTTCTTTTTCCATTTCTTCCTTTAATTACAATTTATTGCGTTCATATATGATTGAGATCCTTTACTTAAAACTTTATTGTCAGGTGTTTCACAGATAAAGTCAAAATATCCAATCTCGAATTGTTTTTCAGATTTTGCATTTAATACTTCATCTAATGTTTTGAAAAAAATCACAGGTTTATAATTAGGTTGTGAATAAATCAGAGTTTTTATATTTATGTTATTATCGCTTTCATTTAAAACATAACAATGATCATCTCCAAAAGTTAAGTTCAGTCCTTTTTCAGTTGTTTTAGGGAAAATCAGGATTTCTGAATGGTAGTTATCACAGTTTTCTATTACATAAATGTTTGGGAAAAAAGCGCTAAACATAACTCCCAAATAAATTAATATTAAAGCACCTGAAAGTATAATATAGTTTGCTTTTTGCTTTTGTTTTTCAGTGAATTTTTCAAAATCCCCAATTTTCAATAATTGATAAATTAGAAACACGATGATTAATATTATAATAATCCAAAAATACGTTTTATTAATTGTCATAGTTTTTGTTTTAATTTTTAATTTCTGCACAATTTTTGTCCTAAATAACCACCAACGTTCTGGTACTACAGCGGGTTTGGGACTAAAATAAGCCCATTCTTCGGATTTGCCAAATCATCCCAAATACAAAACCATCATTCCATTAAGCCCATTGCCCAAATCCGTTGTAGTAGCTGTTATGTGACGTACTTACTACTTCGGTTTGTTTTTTTTAGATAATTTTTCAAAATATTTTTCATAGTCGAAAATAATTTTCGTTCTATCTTTTCGATATAATGTTATGAATGATTCACCTTTTATTTTGACGATAGAATCTTTAATATTCACTTCGTCCCAGAATGTATTTTCGAGTGCGATATTCCTATTTGATAATTTTAACATTGGTGTACAATGATTTGAAGAATCAGTATATTTTTCTAGAACTTTTCCATTATAATTTTCTTCTATTCTCGTTTTCAACATTCGGTCGTAAAAACCCTTATTCGGAGTTAGATAATATCCAAACATAAATATTGAAACGATTCCAATAAAAAGTAACACTTTATGTAGATTATTTTTTAAATCAATTTCAATCATAAAAGTAATAGATGTTTTTTTACGTTTTTGCTTGTATGTCACATAACGTCCCGCTACTACAGCGGGTTTGGGACTAAATTAAGCCCATTCCTCGGATTTGCCAAATCATAACAAATACAAAACCATCTTTCCATTAAGCCTATTGCCCAAATCCGTTGTAGTAGCTGTTAGGCAATCGTATTTATGACATCATGCAATTGTTTGACTTGTAATAAATTCCGTTGCTCTTCAACTTAAAGTTTCCTATTGAGTCTATTTCGACTTTTATAGATTCTTTTGTTTCGGGACAACGTTTATATTTCATCATATATAATTCAAATCCATTATTTGTTTTTTTAAATGAGCCCGCTTTTTTTTCTTTCGGGTCAAACCACAAATCATACATATGTAAAATCAGAATTGCTTCAGCAAGATTATCAATCTTACCAATGAATTTTTTCATTTCTACTTCATCTGTAACGTAATGAACATCATCGTTTTCAATATATGTAACATATGAAAAACAAGTGCCTGGTAAACATTCAGTAAAGAAACCTGATTCAGGAGGATAAAAAGTATAATT
This sequence comes from Flavobacterium sp., assembly GCF_035456085.1. Classification (GTDB taxonomy): domain Bacteria; phylum Bacteroidota; class Bacteroidia; order Flavobacteriales; family Flavobacteriaceae; genus Flavobacterium. The sequence goes on along the minus strand of NZ_DATIDY010000181.1, from coordinate 1,859 downwards.
ATTTCTAATTAATGTATCACCACATTTTCTAATTACCTCTTTTTGACTTTTATAAGAATCTGGTGTGAATGTAGCATATTCCCAATACACATATTCTTTATTTGGTTTTATCAGTTCGATTAGTTTATTTCTATCTTGATATTCATGATTAATTTTAGTGAAACCACTTTCAATTCGGACAGAATTCTTTCCGCAAGATATTAAACTAAGAAGAATTAATATTGATATTTTTTTCATTCACATTTTGGTTTAATATGTTGCCTAACGTCTTCGCGCTACACGCAGGCTGGGGTTAATAATTATTTTTCTTTCTGTTGTTACTTTTTTCGCCGACACAAAACCATCTTCAAATTAATCCAAATGCCCAGCTTGCTTGTAGCGTGTGTTATGCCTCGTTGTTTTACGCTTCTGTTCTTTTTAAGAATCAATCCCTAAACCAAGAAAGCTCTTCTTCACTAAACTCATAGAGTTTCTCATCATAAATTGCATTTAGACAACTGTATATCATCTGATAATCATAATTTAATTTTTTTATAAAGTCGGTTTTACCGTTTCTGTGATTTAACACCCCTAATTGGAAGCTACGAATAGAGCTTTTAATTATTTTATCCTTTTTTTCTTGGTCTGCTTCTTTGAAAAAAATCATGCATTTATTTAGATTCCAATAAAAACCATCTTCTTCAAATTTTGTGTGAAATTTATATGTAATCATTTTTTTCTTATTGATTATTTATTGCGGTCTATCTTTATATTAAAGGCTATATATTTTAATTACTTTTGGTTTTCATTTAAACACTTTAAATTATGTCAGATTACAATCCCGCCGATATTCCCGCAACTGAAAAATTTCAAACCGAAGTTAAACTATTACAAGAAGAATATAAAACTTCCTTAAAAACAGGAGAACACGTAGATAAACAATTTGAAACGATTCCTCTTATCGTTGGAAACTACTTCGGTAAACAATGTGAAATAATATATGAAACCAAATTAAATCAACTTTGTCGGGAGATAATAGAATTTCATAAAAACTCATCTATGTCACATATTGACCTAATTGAATATCCAAGATTTAAAGAACTGCTTTGGGATGCCCGTTATAAAACTCACACTTTTTTAGAGACACTCTAGTTTTCTAGTGTCTGTTTCTACAAACTTTTTTAGCCATTGTATTAAGTCCATTGCTTCTGAAGCTTTATCCATATTCCAATCTGGGAATATTTGTTCAGTTGTTTTATAGACACCGTCTTTATAAGTTTGGGTGCGCTGTCTGGTGTCTTCAATATAAGACTCCAATTCGGAATACAATTCATTCCTGTAAAATTTTCGATTTTCTACAAAAGCATTTATATCTTGTTCTGTCATTTTATATTCTTGTTTTACGCCTTAGTCTCTTCTTACAATGAGGCATAACGTTCTGGCACTACAGCGGGTTTGGGACTAAATTAAGACCATTCTTCGGATTTGCCAAATCATCCCAAATACAAGACCATTTTTCCATTAAGCCAATTGCCCAAATCCGTTGTAGTGGCTGTTAGTGGCTGGTTCTATTTATCTTGGTGTGTACAAGTTCAACTATATTTTCAAAGGAATCATTTCCAATTTCTTCTTTTGACAGAATGTATGAGGATTGATTTCCTATATTTAAATCTAAAAAAATATTGTCCTCGATTATTCTGTAATTTTTAAAAGCATTCCATTTTATTTTTGCTTCATATTTATAATCTTTATAGTTAAAATACTCATCATTAAATTCCCAAATACTTATTTCGTTGGATTCCAATTGTCCCTTAATTTCATTTTCAATTAGTTTAAGGTAAGTTTTTTTACTATTTTGATATGCGTAATTTGTTCTATAG
>NZ_DATIDY010000180.1:0-4179 GCF_035456085.1 Flavobacterium sp. | reverse complement strand
TGCATTTTTTAAACTTGTTCCTTGATAGGGTATAATAGTGTGTTCATTATATTTGGCAGGATAAGAAGCTTGACCAAGATCAATAAGAGTAGCCATAATGTCGATGATGTGCGCAGGCTGTTTTTCGAATTTTCCGTTTCTTGATGCAGGAATTCCGGCAGGCCATGAAACAATTCCCGGAGAAGAAACTCCTCCCTCGTGGGTGTGATGCTTGTAAGCCCAGAATGGTGTACAGGCTGCTTCTGCCCAGCCTTGCCCAATGTATACTGAGGATTGAGCAGAACCCGGCAGGTCGCCCTCGAATTTGCCTTCAATTCCCGGTTCGGCATTACCGCCGTTGTCCGAAACGAATAATATTACGGTGTTTTCAAACAAACCGCGTTTTTTCAAACCTTCGACCAAATCACCAACGCTTTTATCCAAACGGGTAATAACCGCCGCATAAATTGCCATCATGTTATCATATCTCACTTTTTCTTCCTGAGAAAGGCTTTCCCACTTGGTTACATTTGGATTAATCGGAGGAAGTTCCCATGAGGGATCTATAAGCCCTAATTTAATCTGACGTTCGTAACGCTCCTGTTTAAGTTTCTCCCAACCTTTCAAATACTTCCCCTTAAATTTTGCGATATCCTCCTGAGGTGCCTGCAAAGGAAAATGTGGTGCATTGTGAGCCAGATACAATAGGAAAGGTTTCTTTTCTTTAGCAGCGTCATCTATAAACCGCAGACCAAAGTCTGTGTAAAGGTCTGGTGTATACCAGTTCTTTGGCAACTTTTCAGAATCGTTTTTCAATTCTTCCCCATTCAGAAAAAGCCTTGATTTGTCTGTGGCATAATAAAACCCACCGGCAGGTGAAACAAGAGATCTGTCAAATCCTCGCTTCCATGGAACGGCTCCGTGTTCCAAGCCAACATGCCATTTGCCGCTAATTGCGGTAAAATATCCTGCCCCTTTCAATACCTCGCCAACGGTCACATTACTGTCCGTCAATTGACCTCTGTAAGAAGGATGATCAGCACCAAGATCTTTCGTCATGTGACCCACACCCGCCTGATGGCTGTACAGACCTGTTAGTAGCGATGCTCTTGTAGGGCAACATCTGGCAGTATTGTAGAAATTTGTAAATCGCACCCCATTTTGTGCGAGTTTATCAAGGTTTGGTGTTGGTATTTCGCTTCCGTAACAGCCTAAATCGGAAAAACCTAAATCATCTGCAAGAATTACAATGATATTCGGTTTGTTCTGCGAATATCCTGTGCCTAAAACAAAAAGGAAGGCTATGCTTAAATAAAAATTGATGTGTGATTTCATAAAAATTATATGTGATTTATAAACATTATAATAATAAACTTTAACTCGTTGGAGAATTATTTAAACACATAGAAACATAGATTCTGTAAGCTCAAAAAAAGGAGGCGTTTCACTTATTTTAAAAACACATAGCTCTCTATGTGAAAGAAATGTATTTCTTTATTGTACCTTTCTTTTTTTAAAAAAAATCTATGTTTCTATGTGTTTAAACAAAAATTGATGTGTGATTTCATAAACGTTATAATAAATTTTAAACTGCGACTAATATCCTGAATTCGATTATTCAATAATTTGGTATTTATTTGATGTTCTGTAAGTTTTTTTATAAAAAAATTTAATAGACAGAAGGATTGGATATTTCAATAACATATTATCCACAAAGTTTGTCATTCCGACGAAGGAGGACACGAGCGATAGCGAACTGGCGAAGCAATCTCCGCAAGTAATTCCGTAATCAAAATCCCCAATCTTTGTCGAGCATCTAACGGAGATTCCTCCTTCGTCGGAATGACAATATTGTGTAAAAATTAGCCGGAAATTATCTTGCTCAACTCTTCCGAACATTTGTGTTTTTTTAATCCTTCTAAAATATAAATAGCAATAAAAATACCTACAAGGTCCTGAAAAAGACCTTGCAGGAATCTGGAGATTGAATGAATCTTATTTTTTTTCCGAAAAAGCTAGCTTATCGTTTTTCAAGTATTCGATGGTAACCTTTTTCAACTTACCCTTAAACTCAAAAGGCACCTGATACCTGTCTGAAACAGGAGCTATCAAATCTCTTCCTACATCGGTTCCGTCCACTTTGCTTCCGGCAAAAACGGGAGCTTCTTTTCGGGTAAAGCTTCTCTCGGCAATTTTTTCATTATTTATAAAAAGAGCCTCTGTTCCTACATTTTCGCTTCCATCGCCTCCATTAAAATTATAGTCAATTCTGAAAACCGATTTTCCTTTTGGAAGCGGTTTATCGGATACCAAATGGTTTACCTGATTGCCTACTTTGTGCGCAAATTGCAGTTTGCCCTCTTTGATAAAAAGACTGATTCCGGCTCTTTCACCGCCAAGGGCAAACAAAACACCTTCCTCTTTTCCTGTCTCCAAATCAACCTCTGCTTTTACACTAAAAGATCTTCCTTCATACAAAGGATTGTTTACCCCAACAAGGTGATCCACACCCGGATAAAGCGTAACTACAGGAACTTTTCCATATACGCTTCGACCAGCCGGCATGTCATGTACCGTAAAATCCTTTAGTGGAAAAACATTATATTTCTTCCCTTCTTCATCAAACAATGCTTTTAATTCTTTGAGCTTCTCTGGATATTTTGCGGCAAGATTTATTCTTTCGTTAAAATCTTCATTCAGGTTATACAACTCCCAAACATCCTTGCTAAAATCAACTTTCTTCCCAGAAGCATCTGCATTATCCCCTATGTCAATGGAATTTCCAATCTCATGATGCGCTCCGGCTTTCCAGCCATCTTTGTAAATCGATCTGGATCCGGCTATTTCATAATACTGAACCGTGTGTTGGGATGCCGCTTTTGGATTTTCAACTGCGTAGGCAAGACTTGTTCCTTCAACCGATTTTTGTTTGTAGCCATTGATAACTTCAGGCACCTCAGCTTTGGCCAATTCCAAGGTTGTAGGCAAAATATCAATCACATGGCCATATTGATTTCTGATTCCTCCTTTGTCTTTTATCACTTTCGGATAGGAAATAATAAGCGGATTGCGAGTTCCTCCTTCAGTATTCGCATCGGCTTTCCAGTATCTGAATGGGGTATTCGCAGCCATAGCCCAACCAATTGGATAATCAGTGCTTGACTCGTCTGTTCCAATAATATCCCTGGCGTTCAAAATCGCGTCGATACGGTCTTCTCCTTTCAGCTTGTTTATCTGAGGATTGACAGTACCTGTTTGAGTACCGCCTTTACTGGCTCCGTTATCTCCAAGTACAATCGCAATCAACGTATTATCCAATTGACCAATTTGATCCAGATAATTTACGATTCGGCCAATCTCATAATCAGTATAGGAATAAAATGCAGCATAAACTTCCATAAAGTGAGCGTATGCCTTTTTCTCCTTTTCAGACAAATCCTTCCAAGCCTTTACATTCGGATTGCGCTCCGGTAAAATAGCATTCGCAGGAATAATTCCTAATTTCTTTTGTCTTTCGATTACTATTTTTCTGTACTCATCCCAGCCAAAATCAAACTTGCCTTTGTATTTATCAATCCATTCTTTGGCAACTTGATGTGGAGAATGCGTTGCCCCTGTTGCCAAGTACAGGAAGAAAGGTTTTTCAGGATCAGCAGATTTTTGATTAGCTATATACTTAATTGCCTTATCAGCCAATAACTGGTTTAAGTGAGTAGTATTTGGCTCAATGCTAAGTTTTGTCTGATCTTCCCAAAGCTCAGGATGCCATTGATCTGTAGCGCCCGGAAGAAATCCGTAGTAGTGATCGAATCCTCTTCCCGTAGGCCAACGGTTAAATGGGCCTGCCTGAGAATTTTCAACCACAGGTGTTAAATGCCATTTACCCAATGCAAATGTATTGTATCCATTCTCTCTTAGAATCTCGGCTATAGTAGCTTTTTCAAAAGGAATATGGGTATCATAGCCCGGATAATCGATTGCGGCCGGCGTTAACAAACCAACATGCGCAGAGTGATGATTTCGTCCCGTTAGCAAAGCCGCTCTTGTTGGCGAGCATATTGCAGTGGTATGAAAATTGGTGAATCGAAGTCCGTTGTTGGCGATTTTCTCAATATTGGGTGTTTCCACCAAACCTCCGAAAGCTGTTGTGGCTCCAAAGCCGGCATCGTCAATTAGAATCCAAACTATATTGGGAGCATC
>NZ_DATIDY010000179.1:0-19250 GCF_035456085.1 Flavobacterium sp. | reverse complement strand
CTCAAAAAAGCGCGCTGGTGCAATTCTGATTTCATTCTATTTAATCGAAGTTGAGTTTTTTCTTTTAAAACTACTTTTGATGCTAATTCCTCCACGGATTCGGTGACTTTCCATAACAAAATTCGGGTAGTTTCATTGCATTGTATGGTTTGATATAAAGGCATTTATCTTTGAAGTTATAAATTTAACTGTATTTTATTATGAAACCAGATGCCCTAGCCCCGATAGTAGTGGAAATCCTTTTGTGCCGGGGTTCGGCATAAAAGATTGAAACGGATAGCGGGAAATAGCTCCTGATAAAAATTATTTAATTAAAATTCAAAAGATTACAGAATGAAAGAATTCACAAATATTCTCGAATGTTTTTTAAATAATAAGTTATTGTGTAATTTTGCCGAAAATTTTACATTTTACAAATATACTATAAATGAGTACAACAACTACGCCATATGTGGCTTTCAAAGTAAAAGACATTTCTCTAGCTGCTTGGGGAAGAAAAGAAATTGAACTAGCTGAGGCTGAAATGCCAGGTTTGATGGCACTTCGTGCTGAATATAAAGATGAACAACCTCTTAAAGGTGCTCGTATTGCTGGATGTTTACACATGACTATCCAAACTGCAGTTTTGATCGAAACTTTAATCGCTCTTGGAGCTGAAGTTACTTGGTCTTCTTGTAACATTTTCTCTACTCAGGATCAGGCTGCTGCTGCTATTGCTGCTGCTGGAATTCAGGTTTATGCTTGGAAAGGTCTTGATGAAGAATCATTTGACTGGTGTATTGAGCAAACTTTATTTTTTGGTGAAGACAGAAAACCATTGAACATGATTCTTGATGATGGTGGAGATTTGACTAATATGGTTATTGACCGTTACCCAGAATTGGTTCCTGGAATCAAAGGTCTGTCTGAAGAAACTACAACTGGTGTTCATAGATTATATGAAAGAGTAAAAGCTGGAACTTTGCCAATGCCTGCAATCAACGTAAATGACTCTGTTACTAAATCTAAATTTGACAACAAATACGGTTGTAAAGAATCGGCAGTTGATGCTGTACGTCGTGCAACTGACTTGATGTTGGCTGGAAAAAGAGTTGTTGTTTGTGGATATGGTGACGTTGGAAAAGGAACTGCTGCTTCTTTTAGAGGTGCTGGTTCTATTGTAACTGTTACTGAAATCGATCCAATTTGTGCTTTACAAGCTGCAATGGACGGATATGAAGTTAAAAAATTAGACACTGTAATTGCTAATGCTGATATCATCATTACAACTACCGGAAATAAAGATATTGTTCTTGGAAGTCATTTCGAAAAAATGAAAGACAAAACTGTTGTTTGTAACATTGGACACTTTGATAACGAAATTGACATGGCTTGGTTGAACAAAAACCACGGCGCTTCAAAAATCGAAATCAAACCTCAAGTCGACAAATATACTATCAACGGAAAAGATATCATCATTTTGGCTGAAGGTCGTTTGGTAAACCTTGGTTGTGCTACTGGTCACCCAAGTTTTGTAATGAGTAACTCATTTACTAACCAAACTCTAGCTCAAATCGAATTGTGGAAAAACAGCGCTGCTTACAAAAACGAAGTTTATATGTTACCAAAACATTTAGATGAAAAAGTAGCTGCTTTGCACTTAGCTAAATTAGGAGTTGAATTGGAAGTTTTACGTGAAGATCAGGCTGCTTACATCGGTGTTGATGTTAAAGGTCCATTCAAACCAGAATATTACAGATACTAGAAATTTAAGATCTCAGATTGCAGATTTTAGATTACAGATTTATAGAAACCCTTGTAGAAATACGAGGGTTTTTTGTTTTTGGGGAATGTCATTCCATATTTTTCAAAAGAAGAATAATTTTTTCTTTTAAAATCAGGAAGGTTAATTTTTATCATTCAAAAAACACGAACAAAAAATTAAAATCATAACGATTTCTTTTTTTAATATTTCTTCCAAAAAAATTGCTCGTTTATAAATAACTAACTATTTTTAAAGATAGAATACTCCTCTATTTATCAACTAGTTCAAATACTTATCGCCTTGAAAAAAACAACCTTTCTCTTTGCTCTATTATTTCTAGTAAGTATTTCGCAAAACATTTTTGCACAAGAAAAAAAACCAAAAGTTGTATTAGTTCTCAGCGGTGGTGGTGCTAAAGGTATTGCTCATATTCCGCTTTTACAAAAATTGGATTCACTGCACATTGTTCCCGACCTTATTGTTGGAAACAGTATGGGAAGCATCATTGGAGGTTTATATGCTATGGGATATTCCGGTGATAGTATTGAAAAGATTACCAAAAGCATCGATTGGGACAAAATACTAGGTGGCGGACTTTCTTTAAAAAATGTAAGTATGGAGGAGAAAAGAGAGTTTCAAAGGTATTTGGTCGGTATTGGAATTAAAGATGGAAAACTAAATAGTGTTAGTTCCATTTTAAATGACCAAAACCTGAGAGAATATCTTTCACAATTAACTTTCCCTGTATATAATGTAAAAGATTTCGATAATCTTTCTATTCCTTTTCGAGCCATGGCAACCGATTTAGTAGAAGGAAAAGAAGTCATTTTGAGTAAGGGCAGTTTAGCTTTTGCGATGAGGGCGAGTATGTCTTTGCCAGCCGTTTTTAATCCTATGACATACGAAAAAACAGTTTTAGTCGATGGTGGTGTAATGAATAATTTCCCCACTGATGTTGCCAAGCAAATGGGAGCCGATATCATTATAGGAAGTGATGTGGGTGGAGGAATGGAACCTGTAGAGAAACTAAATAACTTCGCAACCGTTTTGATGCAAACCAGTATGTTTCCAAGTAACATAAAAAATCCTGCCAATCGAGCACTCTGTGACATTCTGATTGATCATTTACCAAATCTACGCTTTTCGACTGCCGATTTTGAAAGAAGCGAAGAAATATATCAAGATGGGAAAATAGCAACAAACGAAAATCTGCCTGTCTTAATAGCATTGGCAGAAAAATTAAAAAAATATCCTCAACGAACTCATGAAATACCATATATGCCTAATGAGTTTGTATTAGACACGATTGTTTACAAAAATATCAGTAAAGAAAACATTCCGCTTGTAGTCGCAAGAACCAATATTAAGCCACATATAAAATACACCACACATGATTTGATATCTGGCATCAACAGAGCTATGGGAACTAATCTTTTTAGTCAGATTACCTATACTTATTTTATGACTGATGACGATAAATTAGGAATTATATTAACTGGATTTGAACACGCCAAAAACGAACTCAACGCTTCGCTGCATTATGACACTTACAGAGGTGTAGGATTGATTCTGAATTATACAGCAAGAAATGTCCTTGCTCAGTCTTCGCGTTTACTGATTACCGCTGATATTGCCGAACAACCAAAAGGGAGAATTGATTTCCAGAAAAATTTTGGTAAAAAGAAAGACTGGTGGTGGGGCTCTGAACTCTATGGAGCTTTTTTAAAACAAGAAGTTTTCATAGATGGAGAATCGGCAGATAATATGCTTTATAATTCTTTTGAATTTAATAATGAATTCAATAAGAATTTAAATTCTTTAAAAAGCTACGCTGGTTTTGGTCTAAATTACATCTACGCCAAATTAAAACCAAAATACAGTACAGATTACAACCCAAATATTTTTTTTATAGACAACTACGATTTCAATAACATCGAAATAGATTTGCATTTTGCTTACAATGATATGGACAAAGTTTTCTTTGCTACCAACGGTACTATCCTAAAAACCAACATAAGCCATTCGTTATTCACCAATGTCAATATTTCTTTCACAGACCCAAGCTTAGCAAATGTTTATGGAGCAACTAATGGTTTTTCTAAATTTGGACTTGGATTTGAACAGAGAGTACCCTTAAAAAAGAAAATCACAGGAATGATCGGATTTGACTCTTACTTTATTTTCCAAGATAATTTTAAAGAAGATCAAGTTTCGTTTACCAAATATGGTTATGCAGCAAAATATTTTATTGGAGGAATTATTCCGAGTTCTGGTAGCAATCGTCTTTCGTTCCCTGGTTTACATGAAGACGAACTAAATGTTAGTCAATTTATGGGAATCAGACTTGGAGCGCAAATAAATCCGATAAATAAAATATACATAACCCCACATTATAACATTGCCACAGTTGGGTTTGGTAATTTTAATGATTATATCGACGACGTTTTTAGTCCAAAAGGAAACTGGGACAATAACAACGAACCGAGTCTTCTGATGTCTGGCGGAGCTGCATTATCCTATCAATCTATTTTAGGACCTATTCATTTTGATACTTCATGGATTAATAGCATTAACAAAGTAAGAGTGTTTTTTAGTGTTGGATTATCACTTAATCCGTAATAAAACCATATTGCTAAAAATTCAAATTGGATATTTATTCTCAAAATCGGTGTTTGCTAATGTTTTTTTAGTTCTAAAAACAATTAAACTAAATTTTATATAGATGTAATTTCCTGTATTTTAAAAAAGCAATCGATTACATATCAAAAAATTTAGCTCTTTTTTAAACTACCAATAATTTATTCAAAAAAGGAATTTTAACTTCATCAAGTCCCTTATTTATTGCCTTTACATTTTTTTTTATTGTAAAAAGTGAATTTCAGTTGAAATACATTATTTACAATAATATCGCATAAAAAAATGATTCAGATAAAAATTCATTATTAAAATTGTCATATTAAAAAAATTTTCTACTTTAGTGTAATCGATTACATAAAATAATCGATAAAACAAGTACTATTAACCCAAATAACCAATAACCAAAAAATTATGAAAAAAATTTTACTTTGTATGATTATTTTATTTGCTTCAGCAAATATTTGGTCACAAACAATTACTGAAACTGGAGGCTGGCTAGAATCAGCATTTGTAAAATGGACTGCTCCTGCTGGTGGAGCTGATAGCTACAATGTATATTATACGGGTGGTGGAAAAACCAATCAAATTATTGACACACAACTTATCCGTAGTTACGGAAGTTATTTCCGCGCAGATGTGTTAGGTTTAGCAGCCGGTTCTTATACGATTACAATAAAACCTGTAGTCTCTGGTACGGAACAAGCTGGTGTTATCTCTGATGCTATAGAAGTCAAAGCTCATGACCGTAGTGGTTTTGCTCATTTTAATTACTCTGATATTGGAGCATACAAAAATGACGGTACATTAAAAGCTGGAGCTAGGGTGATTTATGTGTCAGCCAATACAGCGAAATCGGTAACTTGTACAGTAGGCGGTGTTACTTATACCGGATTGCAAACTATTATTGATGCATACCAAAAAGGAACAGATAATACACCATTAGCTGTGCGTATTATCGGCACAATCGATGCCATTAATATGGATAAATTTTCCAGCAGTGCAGAAGGATTACAAATCAAAGGGAAAAGTGCTTATAGCGTAATGAACATCTCTATAGAGGGAGTCGGCGATGATGCTACAATACGAGGATTCGGTATTTTGTTGAGATATGCTAAAAGTGTAGAATTAAGGAATTTTGCAGTTATGCTCTGTATGGATGATAGTATTTCACTTGACACAGGCAATAGCAATTGCTGGGTACATAACCTTGATCTTTTCTATGGAAGACCAGGTTCTGCTGCTGATCAGACAAAAGGTGATGGCACATTGGATTTGAAAGATGATTCTAAATATCTTACACTATCTTACAACCATTTCTGGGATTCTGGCAAAATGTCACTATGCGGTATGAAATCTGAAACTGGTGAAAATTTCATTTCGTATCACCATAATTGGTTTGACCATTCGGACTCTCGTCATCCTCGTGTCCGTACAATGACTGTGCACGTATATAATAATTACTTTGACGGCAATTCAAAATATGGGACCGGAGCAACTATGGGCGCCAATGTATTTGTAGAAAATAATTATTTCCGTAATTGTAAATATCCCATGCTAACAGCCATGCAAGGAACTGACATCTACAATAACCCCAACCCAGATGGTACTTTTTCTGGTGAGGCTGGCGGAACAATTAAAGCTTTCAACAACACTATAGTCGGAGCAAAGCGCTATGTTCCATATAACGCAACAACAAATCCAATTGAATTTGATGCTATCGAAGTGGCTACTAGAGACGTTATCATTGATAGTAATATAAAATCAAAACTTGGAGGTACACCTTACAATAATTTTGATACTGATCGCACAAAAATGTACACATACACCGCAGCAGCAGCAGAAGAAGTTCCATCCATTGTTACAGGGGAATACGGCGCTGGACGTATGCAGAAAGGTGATTTCAAATGGACATTCAACAATATTGTTGATGATGAATCTGATGTTGTTAACACAGCATTGAAAAGTGCCATAACAGACTATACTTCAAAAATGGTCGCGGTACAAGGGGAGCCTATTCCGGTTGGAAAACAAACACTTACTGCTACTTCAAACAACAATGACCAAGTAGTTTCTGCTGGTTCTGCAATTAGCAATATTGTATTTACTTGGGGAGATGATGCTAAGGATGTGAATATTACTGCTGTTGATGAAAATGGCGATGAAATAGTTGGGTCTCTTAATGGTCTTGTTGCTACAAAAAATCCTACAGCAAAAACAATAACACTTTCAGGCGTATCTACTGCAACTTTGTATTATACAGTAACAACTACGGGTAATATTGGTGCTCCATCTTCACTTTCAGGTACGATCACTGTATTGCCTCCAAGCAGCCAAGTGATCACTTGTACAACAAACAACAGCAACCAAACAATTGTAAAAGGAGTTGCCATTGCTCCAATAGTACTTACTTGGAGTGGCGACGCAACAGATGTAACGGTTTCAGGTTTTCCGACTGGAGTAGATGCTGCTAAGGATACAGGCGCCAAAACTATCACTATTTCTGGAACACCAACAACAGTTGGCTCATCTACTTTCACAGCAATGACTAGTGGTAACGCTGGAACACCGGTTGCTGTGTCTGGAACGATTACTGTTACTGCTCCTGTAACTGGAACAAAAACTCATAATTTCACGACACAAACTAATGACGATGATTATTTTACCATTACTACATCAAGTAATTTATCGACTTCATATGGATCTGTGATTTACGGTACTTTAACATTAAGCAAATGTTTAAAATTAGAATCTAGTACTGGTACTATCGAATTTGACACAACCGAGCCGAATACCACTTTGACACTTGTAATGAATAGTTCGAAAACTAGCCTAGCATCAACAGTCAAAGTTGACAATATTGATAAATCTGATGCAAATGGAATTATTGTAGTAGATCTTGCTCCAGGACATCATGTAGTTAAAAGAGGTACCGCCGCAGCAAACGTATTCTACATAAAAGTTGAAAACGGTTCATCTCTAGGCTTAGGAGATAACGATATCAAAATTCAAAAATTAACATTATACCCTAACCCAGTTACCAACAGCTTGTACTTATCATCTTCTGACCAAAAAATAGAAAATGCATCAATTTACAGCATAACTGGTGCATTAGTAAAAAGCTTTACAAAAGAAGTGGAGTCAATCGATGTAAGCAATCTAATACCTGGAACTTACGTTGTAAAAATAACCACAGAAAATGGTTCATTTACTCAAAAAATTATCAAAAAATAAATTAAGAATATCAAAAAACACAAGAGGCTACATTAAAAACGTAGCCTCTTTTTTTTTGCAATATGGTAATGAGAGATGCATTACAGTACATCACTATGAGTATTTTACTATTGAAGCACGAACCTTATTGCCGTACCTCCGCCCGGCGCTAGATTCAATTCTAATTCCATTTTACTGTTCACCGCTTTAGTTTCAATAGTGACAGGATAAGGATTTGTTTTATAATTAGCTCCTTCTCCATCCTTATAAATTTCAGCTTGATAGGTTTTTCCGGGTTCCAGGAAAGATAAAGAAACCTTCATTTTACGAGCTTCTCTATTGGTGATTGAACCTAAATACCAATTCTTACCTTCCCAATCTTTACGGACAATTGTTGTGTATTCTCCAATTTTTGAATCTAAAACTTTGGTTTCAGACCAAATACACGGAACTTCTTTTACAAATTTAAATTCAGGTTTTCCTTCATAATTCTCAGGCAAATCAGAAGCCATTTGCAATGGACTGAACAACACAACATACAATGCTAATTGACTTGCCAATGTGGTTTGTACCATCGCTTTATTTGGTGTTTTATAATCAAAATTGAAATTCCCCGGAGTGTAATCAAAAGGACCGGAAAGCATTCGGGTAAAAGGCAAAGTCACAGTATGTTCTGGAGTATTCCCCCCATCGACAGACCACGCATTGTACTCTTGACCTCTTCCTCCTTCTTGGGACATAAAATTTGGATAGGTTCGTTGAATACCGGTGCCTTTTACTGGCTCATGATTGTCAATCATAATGTGGTATTTAGCTGCTGTTTCAATCACTTTCCTGTAATGACGAACCCCATATTGACTGTCATGCCATTCTTTTTTATCCAAATATTTATTTACATAACCAGTCTTTACTGTGTTTATTCCCAACTTTTGATACAACTTAAACGCGTCTTCCAATTGACTTTCATAGCTTTTTGTTGCGCCTGCAGTTTCGTTGTGACCTATCAAACGTACATTTTTTTGAGCCGCATATTTAGTAATTTCTTCAATATCAAAATCTGGATATGATTTTGTAAAACTAAAAGCATTACCATCAGCGGTCCAATCACCATCCCATCCGACATTCCATCCTTCGACAAGAACACCATTCAGCTTATTTTTGGCAGCAAAATCAATATATTCTTTTACGTTTTTGGTTGTTGCGCCATGTTTTGACCCTTGTCCCCATGTGTATTTTTCTAAATGCATCCCCCACCAAATTCCAATGTACTTTGAAGGCTCTATCCAAGATTCATCAGCAATTTTGGAAGGTTCGTTTAGATTTAGCATCAATGTAGAAGTCACTAAATCTCCCGGCCTTTTGCCCACAATAATAGTTCTCCAAGGGGTTACAAAAGGAGTTTGCGCATACACTTTGACACCATCAGCCCAAGGAACTAATTCACTTTTGTATTGATTGCCTTTTAATTTCAACAACGTCATCGAAGCAAAATCTGTAAGATTGGCTTCATGAATGGCAACAAAAAATTTGTCTTTGGTTTCAAAAGTGGCTGGAGTATTGATAGTATCCGTTTTGCTCATCAGGCTTTTTTTGTATTCACTTTCGTAGTAACTGTTATCCCTGTGAACTGGAATCGACCATACTTCATTATCAAAAGGGAATGAAAACTGGGTAATTTCATTTGAAATTTTCACTTTATCCAAATGAGGTTGTTTTGGAAAAGAATATCTAAATCCTAATCCATCATCAAAAACTCTGAAGATAATATCTACCAGCCTCTCCTCGCCTTTTGATTCTTTCAAATGAACTATTAATTCATTGTGATTGTCTTTTACTTTTCTGAATTCGCCCCAAGGTTGCTCCCAAGTTGTATCTACGGTATTTTGATCTACTTTTATAACTTCAAATCCTTCGGTCATTTTTTGAATACCTTCAAATTCAAAGCCCAATAAAGAAGGTTCTATTACTGATTTTCCATTGGACAAAAGACGATATTGAGGTTGTCCCTCTTTGGTTAAAGAAAATTGTAGTTCATTATTTTTATTTGGGGACAAAATTGAATATTCATTTTTGGCGGTACAAGACGCAGATAATACAAACACCAAACCGATCAGGCAAAATCTATATAATATTTTTCTCATTATTTAATTTTCATTAATTATAATAGCTATTTGATTTCATTTAATAATTGCTTTGCTTTATCGGGTTGCATTGATACAAAATAACCAAACACATTGTCAAGCTTTTTTTGTACATCTGCATTGCCTTTTTTTTCTTTTCTTAAATTATAAAGCGTACTAATTTCAGAAAACACACTTGTAGAATTTTTGACTCCAGCAAAAGTTTTGATTTTTTCCAAATAAGAATATCCAAATTCTTTAGTCGGTTCTATCATAGTTCCTTCGCCAAAATCATTCCAAGTTATCAGTTGAAGATAATTGACTTTAGCCGACTTTGCTAATCCCAATGTTTCTTCAAAAACAGTACCATTATTATGTTCAATTGTCCAACCAATGTTGTCTCCGGCTCCTCCTTCTTTATAAAAATCTTTGAATCCAGGATAGGCACTCCCCATTGCAATTGAAAGTTTTGGAGCTGTATTGGTATAAAAATTAGTTAGATATGTACTGTTTTTATACACCCAGGCATACTCGCCAGAAGCATTTGTTCCAGCTTGTGAAGATTTGTCCCATAAGGTTAAAAATGTTGGTTTGGTTGTCAATCCGCTGAAAGCATTTGTCCAGTCATCAGGAGTTGTCAAAGTAATTGGACCAAAATTTAGCAACAATGGTTTGCCGTTAATTTTGATATAATTAGAATTTCCAAAATAATGGCTTTGCATATAATTGACATCCGTTTTAGCTGCACTTCCTATCGTTGGTGACAAACCAGCATCTACAATATTTTTCAGAAATCGATCCTCATATACAATGGCATATTCTAAACCAACATCATCCAGCATAGCGATAATTTGCTCGGTATTTTCTTTGACCATTTTATAATCGTTTAGATCATGCGTACCATACCAATCGATTAAAATTCCATCTATTCCGGCATATTTCATCATTAACAAATGATTTTCAATCACGTCTTTATCTCCCGAATGATATGGACCAATTAGCGGATAATAATACGAAGCAATTTCTCTGCGTCCATTGGCATCAACATTATTTGGATTTTTGTTTGCCATTGTCCAATGATAGCCCCATTTGTGATCTGTGGTGCTTTCATTGCTTTCGAACCAAGCCATATAATGCATATAGATTTTGGTTGCATTCGTTTTCTCTATTGGAACTGGTTTTAAATCCTCAACAACAGGCGGATCAGAATTCGAATTTTTATCATCGGTACTACTACAGCCTAATACAAGAAGGGCATATATAATCCCTACACACAAGGTGATATATCTTTTCATGAGTTATTTATTTAATGTTAAAAATTATCAGCCTTCCACGACTAACCAACATGGAAGACTGATAAGCAAAGAACCTAATACCCAGGATTTTGTTTTAGGTTGCTATTTGTTTGAAGAACTGTACTCGGAATTGGGAAAATAGCTCTGTATTTTTCAGTAGTGCCTTTTTCCCACCATGGTAAAAAGAATGTTCCAAAACGAATGTTATCGGTTCTTCTTCTTCCTTCAAATGTGAATTCTTTTAGTAACTCTTTATCTATGAAATTAAGATCTATCGTTGCAGGCATTTCTTCACCGGCACGAGCTGTAATTTGCTGTAAAAATGGTTTTGCCAAATCTGGAGAACCCAAACGTACATAACATTCGGCTTGCATCATCAAAATTTCGGCATAACGAATTAATACAAAATCATGGTCTCGTTCCCATAATTCGCCTTCTTTCATTTCATATTTTCCTAAACGTACACCTTGATTATCTTTAGCATCAGCAACACTTGTTACTTCTTCAGTATACGTCAATGGTTCACCATTATCCATGATGATTACTGTTCCAGTCGCTTTATTGATTTGGTCACCAGCAATCATACATTTTTTTCTTTTATCAGTATCAGCAAAACTAGAATAAACACCAGGCTGAGCACACATTCCGTTGGCACTCCAAGGATATTTTCCTGTTGCGGAAATAGTTAAATTATGTAAATAGTGACATGACATGGAGTTCATATAATTGCCGACAGTTCCTGCTTTTGAATCATAAGGAATAGCAAAAATTATTTCAGGTGAATTTTGATTTTCTGTTACAAAATTGGCAAAGAAATCAGGAGTCAAACTATATCCAGAAACTTTTTGACACATATCAATACAATCCTGCCAGCGAGGTGTTCCAATAAAAGCTTCTGAATTTAAATACAATCTTGCCAACATAGAATAAGCCACATTTTTTGTCATTTTAGAATAAACTATCTTTGAATTTAAGTACGGAATAGCATCCAACAATTCTTTTTCGACAAAATCATAGACTTGTTTTCTTGTGGAATTTGATGGCAAACCTACGTCTTCAAAATTGGTTACAATTGGAACATTTCCAAATAAATCTAAAAGATTGTAGTAATAATAAGCTCTCAAGGCTTTTAATTCTGCATAAATAGGAGCCTTTTCTTCTGTTTTCAAAGATGATTTGTTTACTTGATAAATAATCGAATTTATCTTGGCAATTCCTGTATAATTATAACGCCAAGCCGAAAGAATCATACGATTATCTGCTTTCCAAGTATGTCTTTGCGCATCTTGATATTGTCCGCCATCGTACCAGTTTGTACCTCTGGTAGGAATTGTTGCTTCATCCGAAACTGTTTCGTTTAAGAAAAAAACATATTCACAAGTTGGATATGAATTTGTAATAGCATCGGCAAATCCTCTCAATGAAGAATATGCTCCGCCAACTAATGCATCAACTTCAGTAGTAGTCTTTCCAAAGTTTCCGTCTTCTACTTTATCATATAACTGTTCATCCAAATTGGTACATGAAATAGTAACAAGTACGCTTGTGATTAATACTGCTATTATTTTGATTTTCATTTTGTATATTTTAATAGTTAGCAATTCGCTTAGTTATTTAGCGTAAAATTTAATCCAACAGAAACGGTAGTTGGTCTAGAATAGTTATTGAATCTATCTATTCCTGGTGCTGCTAATCCTGTTTGGTCTGTTCCGTCTTGAGCATTCAAACCAATTTCAGGATCGACGCCTTTATAATTTGTAAAGACTGCCAGATTTTCGCCTAAAAGATACACTCTAAGTTTTGCCGCTTTCCAATTTATAGGCAAATTATATCCTAATGAAACGGTCTGAAGTCTAAAGAAAGAAGCATCTTCTATCCAATAACTTGAATATTTTGGAGCAGAAGTAATTCCGCTATTCAAAAAGTCATCAGGTACATTGTAAGCTGGTAATCTGTTAGGATCATTAAGCATCATGTTTGTAGCATTCAAAGCTTTTTGTCCAAACATTCCATAGCCTGAAATAGCAAGATCAAAATTTCCGTAAGTAAAATTCATGCCAATACCCAAAGTCAAATCAGGTTGGATATTTCCTAAATCTCTTTTGTCATCAGTATCACTTAAAGCATCTGCTAAAACTTTGTCCCCCGCTTTATTGTAGTACAACATTGCTCCATTTGAGTCTAGACCTGCGCTTTTGAAACCCCAGAAAGTTCCAACAGGATATCCTTCAGCAATAATTTGAGAATACTGCCCTGACATTCCGGATAATCCGTGTAATGAGCCACTGTAAATAACATCGGTACTGTAAGTTGGGTTTGATAATTTTTCTATTTTTTGCAAATTGTGTGCTAAGTTTAAATTAACATCCCAAGAAAATTTATCAGTTTTAACAATGTCAGCATTTAATGAAAGTTCAACACCTTTATTGGACATTTCACCAACATTCGCCAACATAGTTCCAACTAAATAAGGAGGTTGAGGAACTTCATAAGTGTATAATAAATCACTTGTTTTTTTAGAATACCATTCGAATGAACCAATAATTTTGTTAAAAAGGCTAAAGTCAACACCAACGTTTAATTGTGCTGTTGATTCCCATTTTAAATCAGGATTTGGATTTTGAGTTGGAGAATAAGCCAACATCCAAGTTCCTGTAACTGGATTGTAATAACTATCATTTCCCACTCCTAAAATAGAAAGCGATTTGTATTCTCCAATTCCGTCTTGGTTACCTGTAACTCCATACCCCACTCTTAACTTTAAATTACCCAACCAATCATTGGTCGAACTCATAAAATCTTCTTCGGATATTTTCCAAGCTGCTGAAGCCGATGGAAATGTTCCCCATTTATTATTTTCACCAAAACGGCTGGAACCATCACGTCTGACAGTAGCTGTCAAAAGATATTTACCATCATATCCATAATTGGCACGAGCGAAAAATGAAATCAAATTCGATTTTCCTTTATACGAATACACATCACCTAAACGGTATTTATATCCAGCACCTAAATTATTATATGAAAATTCGTCTGTAACAAAACCACTACGTTGTGCCCCAAAACCCTGGTAAATATTTTGGAAATACGAATAACCGGCCATTGCACTAATATTGTGTTTGTCAATTATTTTATTATAATTTACATAAATTTCTCCTTGACCATTGGTGTACTCAGAGTATGTTTTTTGCCCATAACCGCCTTCATCATCCCCTTCCATAATTGCGTAAGATGGTTTGTAAACATTTGCCTGAACTGCATTGTGCTCTAATGAAACATTAGCTATAGCTGTAAAATCATTGAAAAACTTAACTTCGGTTTTAAAATAGCCTAAAAGTCTGTGTCTCTCATTATCAGCAGTTCTATTGGTTAAAATTTCAACTGGATTTTCATATAGTGTATTAGAAACAGAAGTAAATTTACCCTCAGAATCATATACCGGAATCGTTGGATTTAAGTTATAGGAACGTTCAAAAATTCTGAAATCCAAAGGATGCCATTTGTCTATGTTCGCAAATAAACCTATGTCAAATTTCAGATCCTTATTGTCACCAAAATATTGATAACCACTAACGTTTCCGCTTAATCGCTCAAGTCCTGTCGTTTTGATAACACCTTCATTATCTAAATAGGATAATGAGGCTCTGAAACCGCTATCGGCTTTACCAGAATTAATACTCAACGTATGGGAATGTGAAAAAGAAGTTTGTTCTAATTCTTTTTGCCAATCTGTGTTCGCTCCGTAATCAATAGCGTCCATATTTCCAGTTTGACGAACATATCCTCTCCATTGATTTGCAGATAAAAGATCCAAATTATCATTAACAAAACCCACACTTGATAATCCGCTGTACACTACAGAAACTCCTTTGGTGCCTGATTTTGTAGTAATAATGATTACTCCATTTGCTCCTCTTGAACCGTAAATAGCCGTTGCCGAAGCGTCTTTTAAAATATCAACTGATTTTATATCCGAAGGTTGAACCACATTGATATCGACTCCGGCAATTCCATCAACCACGATTAATGGACTATTACTAGCTGTTAATGAAGTTCCTCCACGCAAACGCAATGTAGAACCCGCGCTTGGATCACCCGAAGGACGGATAACATTCAAACCTGCTACTTTTCCTTGTAAAACCTGTTCGGTTGAAGAAATTGTTCCTTTCACTAAATCATCTGCTTTTACAGTTGAAATTGCTCCGGTTAAATCTCCTTTTCGTATAGTTCCA
Organism: Flavobacterium sp.; assembly: GCF_035456085.1. Lineage (GTDB taxonomy): Bacteria > Bacteroidota > Bacteroidia > Flavobacteriales > Flavobacteriaceae > Flavobacterium. The sequence continues at coordinate 4,012 of NZ_DATIDY010000179.1, read as the reverse complement.
TATCCTACAGAAACCACTTGAACTTCTGCCAATTGATAACCATCATTTTGCAGACGAACATTTATATTGGAACTTGACTCATTTATCTGAACTTTTTGAGTAGTTGAACCAATAAATGATACCTCTATAGCACCGCCTATTGCAACTTCGAGCTTGAATTTTCCATCAAAATCAGTTGTCGTAGCATTTTTTGTTCCTACTTCAGTAACTGTTGCGCCTGATAATGGAACTCCTGAATTGTCAAAAACAGCTCCAGTAACTAACTTTTTCCCTTGCGCATATAATCCAACCGAAAGAAAAAGCATCAGAATCATCAATAACAATGATTTATTTGCCCACATTGGATGCAGGGCTCTTTTTATATTTTTATTCATTAGAATTGGTGTTTAATTGAATAGTGAATTATTTGTCTAAAGTTTTCAGTGGCATTGTCGTATCCGAAATTGTTTTGTCTTTATTGTCTTTTACCAAAACATGAATTTCAGTCAATCCTTGAATTCCATTAAGCTCTGAAACCAAATTGACAAATCCTTTAATTTCAGTTGTGTTTCCACTAAACTCCCCAGTAATTACTTTACTTCCAGCAGTAATTTTGTAAATAAGTTTGTTAACTCCTGATTCGTTATTTTTTCGCGACATTCTTAAAAAATCTCTTTGACTAATTTGTAAAGGAAAAAAACTAAATGACGGCGGTGGTGGTGGAATAAATTCTCCTGCATAAATAATTTGATCGCCCGAATTTGCTGTCCAATCTTTTGCAACCATAAGGAAAGTGATGTTTTCCATAACAAAACCTGGTTCTGTATGATAGTATTCTTGCGGAATTAAATCCATTCTATAAAATCCATTTCCTAAATCTTTCAATTTTGTTTTTTCCGAAACATCAGGAAGCCAAGCCTGGTATTCCTGTAAAACTGCCCAATTGTTTAAACCACTATGAAAATGTACACTTGGTACGCCTTTAAAACCATCTTTTAAATTTGAATTGAATAAAATACTTACCGCTTTGTCAATTGTTGGCTTTGCAGGATAAGATCTAATCAGTTCATTAGCAGTGTAAAAGGATGAGAAATCAGTATAAGCTATATTATAAACTTCGGTTTGTTTGGAACCATTGAAATTTTTCAATCGCAACCAAAAACCTGCACTTGCTGCAATTTCGGCTGGAGTTTTAGAAAAATAAGTTGTTGGTGTCAAAGTAAAACTCCAGATTCCATCTTTCTCGTATTTTAACTTTGCGAAATCAGAAGAATGTTCCCAATTCCCGGCATCTGGCTCAGAAGGCGACCAAATCCAGATATAAACTGCTTCCTCAGGTGTAAAAGTTGTCGCAGACAAATCAAAATACCAGGTAACTTGTTCATCATACTTATAAACTACAGGATAAGAACTAACACTTGTGATTGAACCCGCAGCATCTTGCGATTGAACAAGATTCGGAATCATAAAAATCGCAAGTAAAATTGTATATAAAATTTTTTTCATCTGTTGATATTTATTGTTATTTATCGGTCATATGTAATGCGCATATCAACATTGGTGTTTACGACCAATTTGCTATTATGCTCATTTTCATATCAACTTATTAATTAATTGCTTTTAATTTAAAAACATAAGACACAAAGGCTGCCCCTCCAGAAGTTCGTACTAGTTGAATCTCCATTTGCTCATTATTTCCGGGAACCGATTTTATTAGTAATTCATCTGTTTTTTGTGTTTTTTGTGCATCACTATACAGCAAAATTTTAGTAGCAGTTCCATCAGTTAACTGAAAATCTGTGCTTAGTTTCCAATAACCTTTTGGTGCAAACAATGGTGGTACATTTCCAGAAACCTCATAACTAGTCGGTTGATTATTGGTATCAACATTAAAATTGATTTTAAAATCAGGATAATTAAAAAGAGTACTTAAATTCTCTTCACTTGGTTCAATGGCATTTGCCTTTGCAAATTCGTCTACCATTTTTAAGCTCATTAAGCTCCAATCTCCATTCACTTTTTCATAAATTGTGATTGGCGCTACATAATCTCCATCGTCTATTTCATTACACCCAAAGGATAATAAACATAGCCCAATGGCTAAAACATACATAATTTTACATTTCATAAATCTTGGTTTTTTGTTAGTTAATTTTATTCGTTAAAAGAATTAATCGAAATTAGAAGTAAAGAATCTGCTAAAAAAAATATTAATCAAAAATCAAGATTAAAAAATGACAAAAACCAATATAAAGTATTGATAAATAAGAGATTTTCATTTTAGATAATAAAAAAAAATCAAGACGGAATTTAGATTTAAAAAAACATTAAAATCATAAAATAATGACAATATCTAAATTTAAATGACAAATAATTTCACATAGTACATTAATAATCCTATATAATTATCAAATAAAGATTTTTTACTTTACATTTAACTTTTAATTCATAATACAAAAAATCAAGACATAAAAAACTTACAAATAAGAAAAAAGACATAGAATTAATCACCTCTTGGAATAAATTAATCTCGACAAATTGACTTAGAAATGCACAGACTAGCGACTTTATTATTTTTTATGTTTAGCGTTGTTCTAACAGCAAAAAATATAACTCCAACATTAGACAACTTGGATAAAGAATTACAAAAAAAAGATTTCTACATCCGCCAAAAATATTCGAAGATAAAAAAGCTTAAAACAGATGTTGGTAAGTTTATTTTGAGACAAGACAACAAAAGTCTTTACAACACCTATATGTTATTATTTGATGAATACAAATCATTCAAATATGACTCAGCATATTATTATTTAGAAGAAGCAAAATTCAAAGCAATTGCTTTAAAAAATCCAGCGCTATTATCTAAAACAAAAATAAAAGAAGGCTTCATTTTACTGTCATCTGGCCTTTTCAAAGAAGCCATTGACACACTAAACAGCATCAAACCTGAAGAATTAGACATTAAAACCAAATATGAATATTACACTATAAAAGCTCGTGTTTATTATGATTTAACTGATTATAACAAAGACCAGAGGTATAGCATTCAGTATATTCAAATGGGAAATCAGTATCTCAAAAAGGCATTAGCACTAACAAAGCCAAACACCAACGAATACTGGGCCGCAGAAAGTCTCGAACGGATGAAGCAACAAGATTGGGAAGGAGCCGAAAAAGCCTTTAGTTATTGGATAAATCACTTTAAATTACCTCCAAAATACTACGGAATCGCTACTTCGAGTCTTGGATATATTTATTCTGAAGGAGGAGACAAAAATAAAGCCATAGAATACCTAGCATTAGCCGCAATTGCAGATATTAAAAACGCCACTAAAGAAACCGTAGCATTACGCAATCTAGCCAATGAACTTTTTAAATTAGGACATATAGAAGTCGCCAACAGATATGTAAATCTCGCCATGGACGATGCAACTTTCTATGATGCAAGGCACAGAAAAATTGAGATATCATCAATTTTACCTATTATTGAAAAAGCACAATTTAGCAAAGTAAAAAGTAAAAATGATTTACTGGAAAACATTATAATCCTATTGACTCTTTTTGCATTAATAATCATCTTTTTTTTAATTATTATCGTTAAACAATTAAAAGAAAAGAATGCTTCTAAAAAAGTAATGGCGGAGGCTCTCACCAAATTGCAAGAAATGAATGTGAGCTTAAGCGAAACCAACACCATCAAGGAAGAATATATTGCTTATTTTATAAAAGCATCTTCTGATTTAATTAATAAAATTGATCATATACAAAAAAGTACCATTCAAAAAATTATTTCAAAGAAAACAGATGAAGTAATTTCAAGCCTAAAAAGATATAATGTAAAGGACGAACGCCAGCACTTATTTCACCAATTTGATGAAATTTTTTTAAAGCTATTCCCAACATTTATCACCGAGTTTAATGATTTGTTTTCTAATGATCATAAATCAATCGTCAAAAAAGGAGAGCTTTTGAATACCGAACTCCGAATTTTCGCTTTATATAGATTAGGAATTCAAGACGCCAATCAAATGGC
>NZ_DATIDY010000178.1:0-5344 GCF_035456085.1 Flavobacterium sp. | reverse complement strand
AAAAGTTCCGGAGTAGTGATGGATTGCGATTTAAATATTACCTTAGCCATTGCTTGTTTTTTGTGCAACTCTAAGATACTATTTTAGATTAAAAACAGCAAAAAAAAAGGCTGCCCTTACTTTTTGGACAGCCTCTTTTTTATTGGATCACCTTAATTTTTTTTGGTTAACAAGGTGTTTTTATTTGTTGAATAGCAATAACTTAAATAAAAGTTAATTTTTTAAGATTTCATCGAACTTCATTTAATCTTCATTTTACAGTGATAATTTTGATTCATAATAAAAACAAATATTAATTTAAAAATTATAAGATCATGAAAAACTTATTGATGGCATTGGCATTAGCACTTGGAACAACAGTTATGGTGAGTGCACAAACTACACCAACTCAAACAGCTCCTTCTAAAGAAGTAAAAACAACTAGAAAAGCTCATAAAAAAGCGCATAAACACGAAGCAAAAGCAGCAGAGACTAATAAAACTGATGATGCAGCTAAGTCTACTGCTCCAAAACAATAACAAATCTTTTGTTGTGAAATTCATGGGGTATTTCTAAAGGATTTAATTTTTGGTTTTTAGTAGGTTAAAAAAGGGTGATGAAGAAATTTACACCCTTTTTTGCGTTAAAATTATGATAATATAAATCGTTTCATTTTCAATAGTTGTTACTTTGTATAAAATTATATAGATAATGATCTTACGTTTATTTTTTTTAGGAGTTGTTCTTTTTGTTATTGAACTTTATGCATTTCAGGCTTTTAAAACATTGATAAAATTGAAATGGGTTTTGATTTCGTATCAGATAATAAGCTTTTTACTTTTTATATTTATCCTTTATTCTTTCACTCAATTTGATCGTTCGGTTGGACAAACAAAGCAAACCATGCTTACGATGGGATTGTTGCTTTTAGTTTATATTCCCAAAATTCTAATAACTGTAGTGCTTTTGGGTGAAGATGTTTTTAGAGTGATAGCAGGATCAATCAATTATTTTATAGATAGCAATTCGAAAGCTTCTTTCTTGCCATCAAGACGTAAATTTGTTAGTCAAATTGGTTTAGGACTTGCAGCGGTACCTTTTATGTCATTGATATATGGAATATTGGAAGGGAAATATAATTTTAAAGTAATAAAACAGGCAATTTACTTTCCTGATTTGCCAGATGCTTTCAATGGTTTTACAATTACTCAAATCTCAGATGTTCATAGTGGAAGTTTCGATAATCCCGAAAAAATTAGCTATGCTATTGATTTGGTAAATGCACAGAATTCGGATATGATTTTGTTTACAGGAGATATTGTAAACACTCACGCAAAGGAAATGAACCCGTGGATTGAAACATTTAATAAAATTAAAAAACATCAATATGGAAAATATTCTGTTTTAGGAAATCATGATTATGGGGAATATGTTACCTGGCCATCTCAAGCTGCAAAGGATAAGAATTTTGATGAGATAAAGAAATTATATGGTCAAATTGGTTTTAAATTGTTGTTAAATGAACATACATTTATTGAAAAAGATGGTGCCAGAATTGCTTTAGTAGGGGTGGAGAATTGGGGTCGAAATTTCAAACAAGCGGGTGATTTGAAGAAAGCTTCGCAACAGTTAACAAAAGAAGATTTTAAAATTTTAATGAGCCACGATCCAAGTCATTGGGACGAAGTCGTTCAGCATGATGATAAACATTATCAATTAACATTATCCGGACACACACACGGAATGCAGTTTGGTATAGAAATTCCAGGTGTTATAAAATGGAGTCCTTCACAATATGTTTATAAACAGTGGGCAGGTTTATATGAAAATCTGGGAAGATACGTTTATGTAAATAGGGGATTCGGATTTCATGCCTATCCTGGACGAGTTGGAATTATGCCTGAGATAACTGTAATTCAACTAATAAAAGGCGAAAAATTAGCATAATTGGTTTAAAATGCTAATTTTGCATGTAAATGTCCCTTTTTGAAATTAATAGAAATTTAATATTTTGGTTTTATGTCAAAATTTGGAGAACTAATAAATACACAAGTTCCAGTTTTAATTGATTTTTACACTGATTGGAACGAACCTTCACTATCGATGCATCCCGTTATAAAAGATGTAGCAGCTGCACTTGGAGACAGAGTAAAAGTAATCATGATAGATGTTGATAAAAATCAGGAATTAGCAAATGCACTGCGTATCAAGGGTTTGCCTACTTTAATGATTTATAAAGAGGGCATGATGATCTGGAGACAATCTGGAGAGTTAGATGCTAATACCTTGATTGGTCTTGTACAAGAACAAATATAATTTGGAATAAAGTTTCCTTTTTTATTGGATTATTTCAAATTTAAAACCTCTTTCGTTTAAAGCTTGTAATGACAACGGAAGTACATGTTGTAAGTTTTTGTATGCTTTTACACTATCGTGAAAAACGATTATACTCCCCGAAACCACATTTTGAAGAACATTTTCCAGGCATTTTTCAGCTGTTATAGTCTGATCAAAATCGGCACTGAGAACGTCCCACATAATTATTTTATAGCCCAAATTTCGCAATTCTTTGGATTGTGATTTGTTTATTTTGCCATAAGGTGGGCGGAATAGATTGGATGTTGTCGAATGGTAATTACTGATTTGAGATTGACATGATATAATGTTTTCGATGTAGTTATTTGTAGTGTTCTTCCATCCATTCAAATGGTTGAATGTATGATTCCCTACGGCATGTCCGTTATCAATTACTTTTTTGAAGATATCTGGATGGCTATTGATGTTTTTTCCAATACAGAAAAAGGTAGCCTTTGCTTGGTGTTTTTTTAATTCTTCTAACACCCACTCTGTGATTTCAGGAGTTGGGCCGTCATCAAAAGTGATATAGATTTTATTTTCTTTGTTTGGTATATCCCAAATATAATTGGAAAATATTTTTTTTATAAATGTATTTGTTTTAATCCAATAGAGTTTCATGTTTCAATATTACAATTAAATCCAATTATTCATTAAAAATTATAAAATTAAAGCTTATCGATATTTATCTTTTCTGTTTTTATCACATTAAATTTATAAAAGAAAAAGGTTTCAATCCTATTATTAAATAAAAAATGCAGTGTATTTTTAATTTACACTGCATTTCAGCTTCTTTATGTCATTTAAAATTATTCTTTTTTGCGACCAAATCTTGCAAAAATTTCAATATAAGTATTGAAAGTTTTTTTGCTGGAATTGTAGTATTCAAGATCGTTACTTTCCTGCATTACGGTTAATAAGCTTCTATATCTTTCAAGATCTGTAATGATTTCAATACTTACATTAGATTGCTCAGAAGGTATTAGTTTAGCGTAATAATTGAGGTTATCCCTATACTTGGCTATTAATTTCTCCAGTAAATCATGCGCTTTTGCTTTTTCGCCAACATCGTAATAACCTTTTGCAAAAGGTTCAACTAATGAGTAATATCCAAATTTATCCAAAGGCATTTTTGTCATTGCTAATTCGATAACTTTTTTGGCTTTGTCTATCTTACCTTCTGCAATCAATTGATTCATCAATCGGGCTAAGTTCATACGGTAAGTAAGACTTTCTCTTCTAGTTTCTGGATCATGATATATTTTGTTGCTATCGCTATTGCCCCAATCCCACGCCATTACTTTTGCATACATATTGTCAGAGTCAATTCGTCCCATATCCATTTGGCCAGAATCCTTATCCAATGCAGTTTTTATTGGAACTAATTTATAAACCATACCTTCAAGTTGAAGATAATTTTTCATCCATAAATAATCCTCGTCATCAAATGCTCCACCGCTAAAATAAACAGGTCTTTTCCAGTTGTTATTGTTCACTAAATCAAGCATCATTAATCTGTTTTTGTAGATTGCACTTCCTTTTATATCTATGTCAATATAAGGAACGATTGAGTCATATAATTTTGGATTGACAACTTTGTTTTTAATAATATTGGCTTTGTCAATTGGAATTCTGATTTTGTTAGTTGGGTAGTAATGGATAGTTTGTCCATTTTGCATTTCTACCGTAGATCTTGGATCTTTAATAAATTTTATAAAATCTTTTAAATCCCAACGGCTTTCTGTTTTTTGAATATGCGCTACATAATCAAGTTTGTCACCCACATATTCATCATGTGTAAATGAAATCGGTAAAGCATTTGATTCGTATGCTTTTCTCTTCATTTGATCGATGTACCAATCGGTCATGAATAAACTGGTATTAACAATTTTAATATCTGTACGGATTCCTTCTATCTCTTGGGCATACCAAAGTGGGAAAGTGTCGTTATCTCCAATAGTAAACAAAATAGCATTAGGATCACAGGACAGCAAATAAGCTTTTGCCATTGCTGTTGCGGTATATTTGCCAGAACGATCATGATCATCCCAGTTTTGATATGCCATTAATACTGGAGCAGCCAATAATGAAGCTCCTATTATTGCTGGTCCTGCAATTTTTGGGCTAAGGTATTTGTGAAAACTCTCATATAATGAATACACACCAAAACCAATCCAAATGGCAAATACATAAAAGGATCCTACAAGAGCATAATCTCTTTCACGTGGTTCAAATGGTCTTTCATTTAAGTAAATTTTCAACGCAATTCCCATAAAAAGGAAGAGTGCTAATAGTACATAAAAGCTTTTTCTGTCTTTACTCGCATGATACATGATTCCGATTAAACCAAGGATAAATGGTAAAAAGAAATAAACATTTCGTCCTTTATTGTTTAAGACATCAGCAGGTAAATTGTCTTGAGAGTTTACGTGTAAATTATCAATAAATGGAATACCGCTTATCCAGTTTCCATCTTGATAATCATATCTTCCTTGCTCGTCATTTTGTCTTCCAACAAAATTCCACATCAAATATCTCCAATACATATACCCAAATTGGTATTCAAACATAAAGCTAAAATTGTCAGCAGTTGTCGGTTTTTCGATGATTAAATAATCTTGATAGTGCTTTAGGAAAGCAACATAACCTTCATTATCAATTTGTTTTTGAGCATATGCTTGTCTGAATTCAGATACGGTTTTTTCTGTTTCGTTTCTTAATTGTGCGATTGCTTTGTTGTAATCTTCCTCACTTAATTTACTCGGATCCAATCCGTATTTAACTAAATCTTCTTCGTAAGGATAGTCAGGATTTATTTTAAATGCAGGTGGGTGAGTAAAATTGATGTAGTTTTCGATATGCTCTGTACTCCACATTCTTGGCAAAATAGTTTTTTGAGCATCATCACTATTTTGTTCAGCATTTTTATAATTATTTACAATTACATATTTACCAGTTTTGTAATCTCTTTCATAGTTAGGTGCCTTATCCAAGTAAGGATTGTTTGGAT
>NZ_DATIDY010000177.1:0-14563 GCF_035456085.1 Flavobacterium sp. | reverse complement strand
ACAGGGAACTGAAATCACAGCTAAATTTTGCCAATGATAAAATCAAAATCACTTTGGAAAATTATGCCGAAGCACCTATTCAGGTGAATGCAGCACAACGCGCTTACATTCAAAAATCCACTTTATACAAAAACGGACTGACCGATTTGACACAAACCATGTTTACCCTAAATCGTGCTGAGATTGACCGTGATATTATCAACAATAATGTATGGCAGTCGTACTTGCTAAAAGTAGCTGCAACGGGCAATTTCGACTTATTTATAAATGAATTTTAATTATAGATCCTAATGAATTTAATACGTTTTGCACTCCGCAAACCCATCTCAATATTGGTATTGGTAGCAGGTTTATTTTTCTTCGGAATTGGCGCTATCAAAGACATTAAAGTAGATATTCTTCCGAAAATGAATTTGCCGGTAATCTACATCGCGCATCCGTTTGGAGGATATACACCTGACCAAATGGAGGCTTATTTTGCCAAAAATTATGTCAATATTTTACCTTTTGCCAATGGTATAAAATCGGTTGAAACCAAGAATGTTCAAGGGTTAATGATCATGAAATTGACCTATTACGAAAACACCAACATGGCTCAGGCCGCTGCTGAATTGGGTGCTTTATCCAACAGAATTCAGGCGGGATTTCCTCCTGGAACACAACCGCCGTTTATCATTCGTTTTGATGCTTCTTCGTTACCAATCGGTCAATTGGTTTTGAGCAGTAAAATCAGGTCTAACAACGAATTGCAGGATTTGGCAAACGTGTATGTTCGTGCTTCGTTTACATCCATTCCGGGTTTGTTATCGCCAGCACCTTTTGGCGGAAGCCCAAGAACGGTAGAGGTTAACGCAGATCCAGATTTATTACGTTCACACAATTTGACACCAGATCAGATTGTAGAAGCGATTCGTGTAAACAATCAAACTGCTCCTTCGGGAAATGTTAGAATTGGTGACAAAAACTATATTACACCTACAAACAATACGATTAAAGAAATAAAGGATTTCGAAAAGATTCCGTTGTTTAAAGGAAGCGTTCAAAACCTAACATTAGGCGATGTGGCGACTGTAAAAGACGGCGCCGACATTACCAATGGATATGCTTTGGTAAATGGAAAGCGTTCTGTTTATGTGAGTATTGCCAAAGCCGGAGACGCTTCGACTTGGGATGTGGTTCAGAAATTAAAATCGGAATTGCCTAAAATTCAAAGTACACTTCCCGAAGATGTGAAGTTATCATACGAATTTGACCAATCGGTTTATGTAATCAATTCGGTTAAAAGTTTGATTACCGAGGGAATAATCGGAGCAGTTTTGACTGGTTTAATGGTTTTATTATTTCTTGGTGACAGACGCGCAGCTTTAATTGTAATTATGACGATTCCAATTTCGATTATTTCGGGAGTTTTATTTTTGAAATTATTCGGTCAAACCATCAACTTAATGTCGTTGAGCGGACTGGCTTTGGCAATTGGAATTTTAGTTGATGAAAGTACCGTAACTATCGAAAACATTCACCAGCATCTTGACATGGGAAAACCTAAGGCACTCGCGATTTGGGATGCTTGTAAAGAAATTGCTTTGCCAAAATTATTGATTTTGCTTTGTATTCTTGCGGTTTTTGCACCGGCGTTTACGATGGTTGGTATTCCGGGAGCTTTGTTCTTGCCTTTGGCATTAGCAATAGGATTTTCGATGGTTATTTCATTTTTACTTTCACAAACATTTGTTCCTGTAATGGCAAATTGGTTGATGAAAGATCATCCAAAACACGAACATGCACCTGATATTACCGATGATGAAGCCGAATTCAACGATTGCGGATTAACTCCAGAATCAGAGAGAGATTTGATTACTCAGAAAAGATATATCGTCGAAAAAGACGATTTTAATTCTGATGGAAAACTGAGTGCATTCGAGCGATTCCGACTTCGATTTATGAAGACTTTAGACCGTATATTTCCATACAAAAAAGTGACTTCATTAGTTTACTTAATAGGTATTACAATTCTAGCTGTAGTGTTTATTACTTTTATTGGAAAAGATGTTTTTCCTAAAGTAAATTCAAGTCAGTTTCAGTTGAGAATGCGCGCTCCCGATGGAACCCGTATCGAACGTACAGAAGAAAAAGCGCTTTTGGTATTGAAAGAAATGGACAAAATGGTAGGTAAAGAACACATCGGAATTACATCCATTTTCGTAGGACAGCATCCTTCTTTATTCTCAATTAATCCGATTTATCTATTTACTGCCGGCCCACATGAAGCCGTTTTTCAAATAAGTTTGAAAGATTATCATGCTGACATGGATGATTTTAAAGATGAATTGAGATCCAGAATTAAAAAAATTCTTCCTGATGTGAAAATTTCATTCGAACCTATTGAACTGACTGATAAAGTTTTGAGTCAAGGCTCTCCTACTCCAATTGAAATTCGAATTGCTGGAAAAGACAAAAAACGAAATGAGACCTATGCCAATCAAATTGTTGAAAAGCTAAAAAAATTCTCTTATTTCAGAGATGTGCAAATCGGGCAACCAATTCATTATCCTGCAATGAATATTGATATTGACAGAACTCGTGCTGCCGAATTAGGTGTGGATATGAATGATATTTCACGCTCACTGATCGCTTCTACCTCATCATCGAGATATACGGAGAAAAACACTTGGATAGATGAAAAAACAGGTTTATCAGTAAATGTTCAGGTTCAGGTTCCTTTGAATAAAATGAAAAGCAAAACCGATATGGGAGAAATTCCTGTATTGAAAAATTCGCTACGCCCAGTTTTGAGTGACGTGGCAAAAATTACACCCGGATTTGTAAATGGTGAAAACGACAACTTAGGAGCGATACCATATATTACGGTTACTGCCAACATTCATCAAACCGATTTGGGAACGGCAACGAAAGATGTGAGTGCGACGATAAACTCACTGGGGGAATTACCTCGTGGTTTATTCATCACACCAATCGGAATGAGTACAGTTTTGAGCGAAACATTAAGCAGTTTACAAGTTGGATTATTGGTAGCTATTTTTGTAATCTTCTTAATGTTGGCCGCCAATTTCCAATCATTCAAAGTTTCGTTAGTAATTTTAACTACAGTTCCTGCGGTAGTTTTAGGTTCATTGTTGATGCTAACAATTACAGGTTCAACACTGAATTTACAATCCTATATGGGAATCATCATGTCAGTTGGAGTTTCGATTGCTAATGCGGTTTTATTGGTAACCAATGCCGAGCAATTGCGAAAACGAAATGGCAACGCCTTAGAATCTGCTCGTGAAGCGGTAGCATTGCGTCTTCGTCCGATTATCATGACTTCGGTAGCGATGATTGCCGGAATGTTACCAATGGCGATTGGTCACGGAGAAGGTGGCGATCAGGTTTCTCCATTAGGAAGAGCCGTTATTGGAGGATTGTTGTTTTCAACTTTTGCCGTATTGCTTATCCTGCCACAAATTTTTGCCTGGGCACAAGAACATACTTCGACAAAATCTGTTTCATTAGATCCTGAAGACGAAGAAAGCATCCATTATATCTCATCCTTAAAATCATAATATAAAACCTTTTGTGAAATTGCTTTACTAAAGTCAAACTAAATAAAAAATGAACCACATAAAGACATAGATTTATAATTTATCGTCAAAGAATATATAGAAATAGCACTATTTTTCACATAGATGGACTATGTGGAAAATAAGACGCCTATCAAATCTTTAAACATTAGAAAAATCTATGCTTCTATGTGGTTAAAAAAATTATTCCAGAGGATATCTATAAAAAACATTCACATTTATGAAAAATAAAATTATACAATCGAGCGCGCTGTTCTTTATAGCAGTATTTTTCCTGAATAGCTGCAATTCTAAAAAAGAAGAAACTTCGGCTACAGAAATTGAACCTAAAACAGAAACTTTTCTTTTGACCAAAGAAAAACTAACAACCGAATTGCGTTTGCCAGCCGAATTAACTGGTTTTCAACAAGTCGATTTGTATGCCAAAGTAAGCAGTTTTGTTAAAGTTTTAAAAGTTGACATTGGTTCGGAAGTAAAGAAAGGACAACTTTTGATTGTTTTGGAAGCTCCCGAAATCAGTTCCCAATTGGCTGCTGCCGAATCGAAATTAAAATCGATGCAGGCAATTTATGAAACCAGCAAAAGCACTTACAACCGTTTATACGAAACGAGTAAAGTAGAAGGAACAATTTCCAAAAATGATTTGGAAATGGCCAATGGAAAGAAAAATTCTGATTACGCTCAATATCAGGCGGCAATTGCAGCTCATAAAGAGGTTGCAATTATGAGAGGTTATCTTGAAATCCGTGCTCCTTTTGACGGAGTAGTTGCTGCAAGAAACGTCAATTTAGGGACGTATGTTGGTCCTGCCGGAAAAGGTTCTGATTTGCCTTTGTTGACGATACAGCAACAGGACAAATTGCGTTTGGCGGTTTCTATTCCTGAATTGTATACAGGCTATTTACACAATGGGGACGAAATGAGTTTTAATGTAAAATCATTGCCGGATACTTTCAAAGCTAAGATTCAGAGAATGTCTGGCGCTTTGGATTTGAAATTACGCTCGGAACGTGTAGAAATGGACGTTCAAAACACCAAAGCAAATTTATTACCGGGTATGGTTGCCGAAGTGATTTTGCCGCTTAACGCAAAAGACAGCACTTTTGTAATCCCAAAATCAGCATTGGTAAATTCTGCCGAAGGTACTTTTGTAATCCGGGTGGACAATCATAAAGCACACCGAATTGATGTTAAAAAAGGAAGAGAAATTGATGATAAACTAGAAATTTTTGGTGATTTGAATCCGAATGATAAAATGGTAAAAGTCGCCAGTGAAGAAATTAAAGAAGGCGATGATATAAAGGAATAATAATTGGTTTTTTAATTTGGGGGAAGAAGTGCTGTGAGACTTAGGTTTTACAGTACTTTTTTTTTAGAATGAGTTATATCGGAGTTTCACTTACAGTTTCCTCCTTCGTCGGAATGACAAGCTGGGTGATAAAAATAACTCATAAAGTTTTACATTCATTGTCGAGTTTCTTAAGGAGTTTCCTCCTTCGTCGGAATGACAAGCTGGGTGGGAAAAGTGATGGAAAATCGATCTCTTTTCATCAAAGTTTCTTTTCCACATTTTTGTCATTCTGAGGAACGAAGAATCTTTGCAATACTTATCATCAAAGTTATATTCATTGCCGAGCTAGTTGTGGAGTTTCCTCCTTCGTCGGAATGACAAGCTGGGTGATAAAAAGAACTCATAAAGTTTTACAATCATTGTCGAGATACTTACGGAGTTTCCTCCTTCGTCGGAATGACAAACTGGGTGGGAAAAGTGGTGAAAATCGATCGTTATTACTCAAAGTTTTTGTCGCATTTTTGTCATTCTGAGGAACGAAGAATCTTCGCTCATTAAAAACTAGATGGCAAAAATTTATTAAAAAAAATATAACTTTGATTATATGGAGTTACAACAGGGATATCATACGTATTATATTTATATTATAACCAATAAATCGAAAACTGTATTTTATATTGGTGTAACCAATAATTTAAGGATTCGTTTAAATCAGCATAAAGAAAATATTACAGTGGGAAACAAAAGTTTTGCTTCAAGATATAATGTGAAATTTTTACTTTATTATGAAAAATTTACTTGGATTCAGGAAGCCATTATGCGGGAGAAAGAACTAAAAGGCTGGCGTAGAGATAAAAAAATTGAATTGATAAAAATAATTAACCCAGACTTAGATTTTTTAAATTATTTATTTGAATAAAACTTCCGTTTTTTTTGCTTTGAAAAATTACTTTAAAAATCCTAAACCTCTCGCTTAGCCCCGATGGAAACGGCATCCTTTTTATCTCGATTTTTTTCGAGATAAAAAGATATAGTGTACAGCGGGACTAAAGTTGATTTAAAACGAGAAGGTCTGCTCCCTATTAATTTTATTTCATGTCAATTTAGGCATGACTTGATGATGACTTTTATCAAAGTGTTTGTATGTATTTATTTAAACAACGGTGCATACTTCTCCCTATTTTGATACATTATCACAATCAAAATTGCACTTAAAACTAAGGCAAAAGGTAAACCGCTGCTATCCTGTACAATGTTTGTTAGGACAATTCCAACCATAACTGGCAGAATAATAATTGCACCTAATGCTCTAAACCTTGGTATAATAATTAATATTCCGCCCAAAGTTTCGATTGCGCCAACAAGCGGCATAATCCAGCCTATTTCGGTAAAAGCTGTCATTGCTTTTTGCATTTTGTCTGGCAAATTTTCCGGCATTGGCATATAGAAAAAAAACTTGTTAAGACCAGCATTGATAAACATAAGTCCGAACAAAAGACTTAAAACAAATATGATTTTATTTTTCATATGTAGCTATTATTTTTTCCAGTTATTAATTAATTCATCTAATCCGTTTAAGGCAATAGTAAATCCTTCTTTGAAGCCCATTTCAATTAGTTTTTCCAAATCGGCTAAGGCATTGTGCTTGATAGTGATATCGACCAAAGTAATATCTCCTTTGTCAATAAAATCCAGATTCCATTCAGAGCGAGGCAGTTGGTCGTTTATGTTTCCTTCATTGTCACAAAAAGCATCCAAATATCTGAAATTGGTTTTAGGCGAAATAGAAGTGAAATTCGCCAATGCCCAATGTTCTTCGCCTTCTGGTCCGCGCATGGCGTATAATCTTGTGCCATTTACTTTAAATTCCATAGACTTTGTTTTGGCTAACCAAGGTTTTGGCGCCCACCATTGATCTAGTAATTCAGGTTTGGTGTAAGCATCCCAAACTAAATCCAATCCTGCGGCAAATTCTTTTTGCACCTGTACTGTGTTTGTTTCTTTATTCACAGTAAAATCGAACGTTAGACTATTTTTCATGACTTTTATTTTAATGTTAATAATAGCTCATCTAATCTTTCAAGTGTTGATGTCAATCCATCTTTCATACCCATTTGAATGACTGCTTCCAAATCCTGCAATGAATTATAGGTAACAACAGTTTCTACCACTGCATTTTCTTCTTTGGTTGTAAAACTAACCAGCCATTTTGCTTGTGGAAACTGAGTGTTAATATTGCCTTCTGCATCGCAAAATGCATCTAAAGCTTTGTAATAATCAATAGGTTTTATTTCTGTGTAACTTGTCCATCCCCAATATTCAGTTCCGTTGGGCTCTACCATTGCATAATGCCAATGTCCTCCCTCGCTAAAATTCATTGATTTGGTTTTGGTTGTTAATGGTTTTGGCGCAAACCAACGATCCAATAATTCTTGTTTAGTATAACAATCCCAAACCAATTGCTGACTGGCAAGGAATTCTCTTCTTACGGTAATCGTATTCTTTTCCTTATTTACAAGGAAATCGAATTGTAAATTGCTGTTCATCATTCTTTTGTATTTTTAATTGTTGCTAATAAATCATCTAATTGATTGAATCTGGTTTCCCAAATCTTTTTGAATTGCTCTAACCATTTCTCTATCTCTTTCAATTTATCGATTTCAAGGCTATAATAAATTTCGCGTCCCTGCTGTTCTTGTTTTACCAACTCACATTCGGCTAATATTTTCAAATGTTTTGAAACCGCCTGGCGTGTCGTATCAAAATGTTCGGCAATGGAATTAGGTGTCATTGCCTGCAAAGCAATAAGTGCAATGATTGCTCTTCGTGTAGGATCTGCTATTGCCTGAAATATATCTCTTCTCATTTTAAATAAATTAAGAAACCAATCAGTTGCAAATATATAAGAAACTAATTGGTTGCGCAATTTTTTTATGGTATTTTTTAAAGAAATTTAAATTTATAAATATCATTTCTAGGAATTTAGATCTAGCTTTGATTAAAACTACACTTCTCGCCTAGCCCAATGTCCAACTATTATAAGTACTATAGCTAACAGCAAAACGAAACGGATTGTAAAGTACATGTTGCGCTCTATAAAAAAATTCAAAGTGGGAAATTATGCAACAAAAAAACAAAGTTATATAACAACTACTGCTGACTAAATTTTAATTTTGAAATATAAAATTAGCAATACAAACTAAATAAACAGAACATTATGAAAACATCATTTAAATCCAAAATAGCTATTGTTATTCTGATTGCCGGACTTTCAGTTTCATGTAAAAAAACCGAATCAACTGATTCTACTACAGTTGTAACAGATTCTGTAACAACAACTGTTGATACTACCCAAGTTCCTGAACCAACAGACACAACACCAGTAGACACAACAATAGTTGATACTACTACTCAGGCAAAAAAATCAACTACGACAACGACAACAACAACAAAATAAATCGTTTAGATTATTTTTGACTGTTAACATTTTTTATCAATATATTGGGGGCTAATTTTTATTCAATCAAACCTGCGGTGTTAAAACTGCAGGTTTTTTTTTTGCACTAAAAGTTTCACTGGACCATTTTTTAATTAATGAATTATTTGCCAACATGACTTTGCATATAGGCTGAATATCTTTCTCCTTGCACATTGGTTTTTGCAAAAGCATCATCAATTTCCTGGATATCACTTGCTGATAAATTAATCGAAACACCGCCAATATTCTCGGCCAATCGATTCGATTTTTTAGTTCCTGGAATTGGAACAATCCATGGTTTTTGTGCCAATAACCATCCCAAAGCAATTTGTGCTGGAGTTGCCCCTTTTTGCGAAGCGATTTCCGCTAACAAATTCACTAATTTTTGGTTGGCTTTTCTATTTTCTTCATTAAAACGAGGCAAATTATTCCGGAAATCAGTTGAATCAAATTGCGTTTTATCAGTAATTGTTCCTGTTAGAAATCCTCTTCCCAAAGGACTAAAAGGAACAAAACCGATTCCTAGTTCTTCGATTGTTGGCAGGATTTCCAATTCTGGTTCTCTCCACCAAATTGAATATTCGCTTTGCAATGCTGTTACGGGCTGTACAGCATGCGCTTTTCGAATAGATTCTGCTCCCGCTTCCGAAAGGCCAAAATGTTTGACTTTCCCTTCTTGGATCAATTCTTTTACGGTACCGGCAACATCTTCGATAGCGACATTTGGATCAACACGATGTTGGTACAATAGATCAATAACATCGGTTTTTAATCGTCTTAAAGATTCTTCGGCGACAGCTCGTATGTTTTCTGGTCGGCTGTCCAAACCTAAAGTTGAATTTCCTTCTTTGAATCCAAATTTAGTAGCAATAACAACATCTTTTCTAAATGGAGCCAAAGCCTCGCCTACTAATTCTTCATTGGCAATTCCGTAAGCTTCGGCGGTGTCAAAAAAAGTAATGCCTTTTTCGTAAGCTTCTCTGATTAATTTTATTCCTTGTTCTTTATCTAAAGCGGGACCATAAGCAAAACTCAATCCCATGCATCCCAATCCTAAAGCAGATACTTCTAATCCGCTATTTCCTAATTTTCGTTTTTCCATTTTATTGTTGTTTAGTGTTTATAATTATAATTAAGAGTCATACAAATTTCTGAATATAAGCAAACTCTCGTTGTATATCAATTACGGTTGTTCTTACCATTTTTACTGATTTGAGTTTAAAGGCTAACAAGCTATTTATAAGCAGTGTATATTTGTATAAATTTAAAGAAAAGGCAATGAACACCATTCTAAAAATTGACAAAATATCCCAATACAACACTTTAAGGGGAATCGAAACGATTCATCCGTTGATTAGTGTTTTCGATATTTCTGACAGCAAAATGCTTCCTAATCACGTTAAAATGAATTTGGCATTTTACAGCATTTATTTAAAAGGTGGCGATTGCGGTGAACTGAAATATGGTCGAAAAACGTATGATTATGAAGAAGGTACACTTATTTTTATTGGACCGGGACAAGTAATGGAAATCAATAATGATGAGAATTATAAACCGACTGGCTTGGGACTCGTTTTTCATCCGGATTTATTGAAAGGAAGTGAATTAGGTAAGCGAATGGATACGTACACTTTCTTTTCCTATGAAATAACCGAAGCTTTGCATTTGTCCGAAAAAGAACGCCAGATTATAAAAGAACTGTTTGACAAAATTAAATTTGAATTGCAACAAACAATTGATAAACACAGCAAAAGTATCATCATTAATACTATCGAATTATTACTAAACTACTGTGTTCGTTTTTATGACAGGCAATTTATAACAAGGGAAAATCTAAATACTGGAATTTTATCCCGATTTGAGCAATTACTAAATGATTATTTTAAGTCTGAGAATCCTAATAAACTTGGGCTTCCTAGTGTGAGTTATTTTGCTGAATGCTTACATCTTTCCGCTAATTATTTTGGAGATTTAATTAAAAAAGAAACCGGCAAAACAGCTCAGGAACATATTCAGTTAAAAATAATTGACCTTGCAAAAGAGCGTATTTTTGATGTTGACAAATCAGTTAGTGAAATTGCTTTTGAGTTAGGTTTTAAATATCCGCAACATTTTAATCGAATGTTCAAAAAAACAACTGGCTATACTCCAAATGAATACCGATTTTTGAATTAAAAATTAGGCATAAATTCACTAATTAACCCGAATCTATTTGATCATACCGATGAGTGCTACTCGTGAAGTTCAGGTTTGCATTTTTTAAAAAGTCTATCAAATTAAGACAATAACCCAACTAGAAAAACAATGGATACAACAGAAATATTTCCAAAAGGACAACCTTTACCCAACGAATGGTTTAGCGGAAACGCATTTTTGACAGCTCTGGTTGCAAAAGATAAAAACAATGAATTTTCGGCCGGTTGGGTAACTTTTGAACCAAATGCAAGAACAAATTGGCATACACATCCAAAGGGTCAGGTATTAATTGTAATTGAAGGTGATGGTTTTTATCAGGAAAAAAATAAACCGGCACAACCAATTAAAAAAGGAGATGTAGTAAATATTCCTGAAAATATTGAACATTGGCATGGTGCGTCTTCTACAAATAAAATGGCTCACATTGCTATAACCAATTACAAGGATGATGTACAAGTAACCTGGCTTTTACCAGTAACAGACGAAGAATATCAAAGTGCAATTAAACAATAAAACGACAGATATTCTAACAAGTACAGGTTTTTGAATAAATGATTTTTGGGTTTTACCCTTATGAAAAACTACATTTCTAAACTAGCCCCGATGGAAACGGCATCTCCCGATTAGAAAAACAAGGCTTTTTAGCCGTAGTTTTTGTTATCGGGAATATAGTGTACAGCGGGACTAAAGTTGTTGCAAAACCAAAATGTTCTGCTCCTAAAATTTAAACTTACAATATCAATAACCTATTTATTTGTTAATCAAATATCTTTTATTAAAACATAAATTCAACATTAAATCACTAACAAAAAAAGTAAAAATGGGAACGACAAAAGTAAAAGCATACGGTACAGAAACTGCTGAAGCGCCTTTGGAGCAAATGGAAATACAACGCAGAGACCTGACTGCAAAGGATATTGAAATTGAAATTTTGTATTGTGGGGTTTGCCACTCCGATTTGCACACGGCGAGAAATGATTGGGGTTTTACCACTTATCCTGCGGTTCCGGGTCACGAAATTGTTGGAAAAGTGACTAAAGTTGGAGATGCAGTTACTAAACTAAAAGTGGGCGATTTTGCAGCTGTAGGTTGTTTGGTAGATTCGTGCCAGACTTGTGATAATTGCAAACATGATTTAGAGCAATATTGTTTGAATGGTTGGGTAGGAACTTACAATGGCCAAGATAAATATTTAGGCGGGCCAACTTTAGGCGGTTATTCTGAAAAAATTGTGGTCGATGAGCATTTTGTTTTAAAAATCCCTGCGAATCTTGACTTGGCTGCTACAGCTCCTTTATTATGTGCCGGAATCACGACTTGGTCACCACTTCGTCACTGGAAAGTAGGCAAAGGAAGTAAAGTTGCCGTTGTTGGTTTAGGTGGATTGGGACACATGGCTATCAAACTTGCCAAAGGTTTGGGAGCAGATGTGACACTTTTTTCAAGAAGTCCTGACAAAGAAAAAGATGCTTTTAAATTGGGTGCCGATGCTGTAGTAATTTCGACAGATGACAGCCATATGAATAGTGTGATTGGGAAATTTGATCTAATTATAGATACAGTTCCTTATGTTCACGATATTAATCCATATGTTGGCACATTGAATGTGAATGGAACTATCGTTTTGGTTGGATATTTGGGGCCATTGGATCCATTTTTACATTCAGTTCCTTTGATTATGGGCAGAAAATCGGTAGCAGGCTCTTTGATTGGAGGTATTGCCGAAACTCAGGAAATGCTTGATTTTTGTGGAGAACACAACATTGTGTCCGAAATCGAATTAATCAAAATGCAGGACATCAACGAAGCCTACGAAAGAATGCTGAAAAGTGATGTTCGTTACCGTTTTGTGATTGACATGGCTTCACTTAAATAAAAGTTTCTAAGTTTTTGAGCTCAATCTATTGGAATCTGCAAATCAAAAACTTAGAAAGCTAAAAAAAAAACCGTTACTCCTTAAATAAATTAAGTGGTAACGGTTTTAAAAAAAAAATTATTCGGTTACTAATTCAAAATTATTTTTTTTCCAATTCTCTTATATAATTGACCAACTTCCATCGTTGATCATCTGTTAATATTTCAAAATAAGTTGCCATTGGAGCTTTTCCGTTGGTTATCTTCCAAAAAATAGCACCATCGGTTTCATTCTGCACATGTAGTGCTAAAAAATTTGCTGGACGTGGTTCTAATGTCAAACCAGCTTCTCCGTTTCCTTGACCATTTACTCCGTGACACAATACACACATTTGGTTGTAAATCACTTTTCCTTCATCTGTTGCCTTTTTGTTCCCTGCAAAAGGATTTTTTAATGTATTGGAATATTCTGGTGCAGTCCAACTTATTTCCTGACCGAAACTTTTTCCTCCAATAAATAATAAAGCAATCAGTACCAAAAATTTAAAATTTGTTTTCATGACCGTGCTATTTAAATTATATATCAAATATATGAAATCGTTATAGCAAAAAACATGATTTTTGTCATGTTATTGATAAATCATCAACCAAATACAAAAATAACACTGCAAAATTAGCAAATATTTAATACAAAGCAAATATTTTATTGATTCCGCATATAATTGTTTTTAGCAAATATAAGTATCCCATTATCAAATGCTATTAATTTATTTTTTATTTATTCTTAACTAACAAAGAATTTTTGAGAACTTAAATTCTTAAAAAACGAGCTATGTTTAGAAGATTGTAATGCTAAAAAAGGTTTATAATTTTCGAATTCAATTCAAATCTTTATAAATGATAAAATGCCTTAATCAAATAGCTAA
Source organism: Flavobacterium sp. (assembly GCF_035456085.1). Taxonomy (GTDB): domain Bacteria; phylum Bacteroidota; class Bacteroidia; order Flavobacteriales; family Flavobacteriaceae; genus Flavobacterium. Next base: position 1,237 of record NZ_DATIDY010000177.1, on the reverse strand, counting down.
ATATCAAATACAAAATGGTACTTATTAATGCAATGGCAATCAAAAGACAAATGCCATTTATGATTATATTAGGAATGAATTTCAATCTGGGATGCACATAATAAGGCTCGCGATGCAAATATTCGTGAACATTATTGGCGACTATTTTTGCTTTCTTTTTGATAGCAATTCATTTTAGAATTATTGAAGTAAGTTAAAATTGGAAAAATCAAAGTTAGTTTTCATCATAAACAACTATGAAAGGACCTAAACAAATATAAGCATTTTCGCTGCATTATTCATCTATTATACTAAAAAACAATAAATTACAATTTCAATCTCATTGGTTAAAAACAAAAAACCGCCTCATTCCTGAAAATGAGACGGCTTTTGAACACTATAGGACGCTGAAACCAGCGTATACTTTAGTTTGTTTTAAACTTCCATACCTGTCCAACAGTTTCTCCACCTTTATTGTCTTTTACCACTACTTTCCAAAAGTATTCTTTTGATGCGGTTACGGGAACATCCAGAGTCATTGACGTTAGATCTGCACCTACTTTTTCAGTTGGCGGATTTACAGTTCCTAAATAAACATCATAAGTAAGAACATCTGTTGCGTCGACATCGGAGGCATACCATTTTAAAGTGGCTGTTGTGGTAGTCAATACGGCATTTAGATCAGGAGAAAGCAAATTTGGAGCAAACGGCAAATGGTTGATTACCGCATCACCTGAGGTATAGAATGTATAGGTAGCTGAATAAGCACTTGACAAACCTTTGCTGTCGGTTGCTTTTATCCTCCAATAATAGGCCGTGTTTTTATCCAATGTAATTGTTTGCGAAACTGCCGTGCCCTCTACTGTTTTAACAATTTGGGCAAACTGGTTGTCCTTTGCCACTTGGATTTGATAGGTTATGGCATCATTCTCCGCATCAGTAGATGCATTCCATTGAAAATTCACTATATTATCTACACACAACTTATTGTCTGTTGGAGCAGTTATTTTTGGTGTTGTCGGTGCTGTGTTTTCGGGATCAAGTGTCTCTATGCCACTGCATGAAAGAACTAGAAAACCAATGATTGACAGATATATAAACTTCTTCATTTTTATTTTTTTATGATTCTTAGATAAACAGGAGTATTCAACTCAATTTTAGCAATATAGACTCCTGCGGCTTGATTTTCTAGGGTTAGTTGCGCTTTTCCATTTTCGAGAGTATAAGTTTTGTTTGAAATAAGCGTTCCGTTTAAAGC